>NZ_LT607750.1:6854588-7203133 GCF_900090235.1 Micromonospora echinaurantiaca
CCGGCGCCACCTGGGTCGACGAGCCCGTGGTCACCGACGGCAACCTCACCAGCAGCCGCAAACCCGGAGACCTCCCCGCCTTCTGCACCGCCCTCCTCACCCAGTTCGCCTGACCCACTGCGTTGATCATGAGGTTGACGGTGAAGTCGATCTCCGAATGCGCCGTCAACCTCATGATCAACGTAGAAGTGGCCAGTGCGGGGCATGTTCTGCGGGGGGTGGGAAAGGGGCGGGGATGACGACGGAGGAGCACGCCCCACCCGCGCTGAACAGTCGCCAGATCCGCCTGCTGATGCTCGGCCTGATGACCGGCATGCTGCTGGCCGCGCTCGACCAGACCATCGTCGGCACCGCGCTGCCGACCATCGTCGGCGAGCTGGGCGGGATCAACCACTACTCGTGGGTGGTGACCGCCTACCTGCTCGCCTCGACCGCGTCGACCCCGCTGTACGGGAAGATGGCCGACCTGTTCGGCCGCCGGCCGGTCTTCCTCTTCTCGATCGGCACGTTCCTGGTCGGCTCGCTGCTCGCCGGGTTGTCGCAGGACATGACCCAGCTGATCGTCACCCGCGGCATCCAGGGTCTCGGCGCCGGCGGCCTGATGACGCTGGCGTTCACCATCATCTCGGACGTGGTGCCGCCCCGGGAGCGGGGCCGCTACCAGGGCCTGTTCGGCGCGGTCTTCGGCATCTCCTCGGTGGCCGGCCCGCTGGTCGGCGGCTACTTCGCGGAGACCGACTGGCGGTGGATCTTCTACATCAACGTGCCGCTGGCGATCCTGGCCATCCTGGTCTGCTCCCGGGTGATGCGGCTGGTCCCGTTCACCCGCCGCGAGCACGCCATCGACTGGCTCGGCGCAGGGCTGCTGGTCGCCGGGGTGAGCTGCCTGCTGCTCGCGCTGAGCTGGGGCGGCAACGAGTACGCCTGGGGCTCCGGGGTGATCGTCGGGCTCCTGGTGGCGGGCGCGGTGCTCGGTGTGCTCTTCGTGCTCCAGGAGGCCCGGGTCGCCGAGCCGATCCTGCCGCTGCGGCTGTTCCGCAGCCGGACCTTCGCCCTGGCCAACAGCGCCGGCTTCGTGCTCGGCCTGGTGATGTTCGGGTCGATCATCTTCATCCCGCTCTACCTGCAGATCGTCAAGGGCGCCTCGCCCACCCGCAGCGGTCTGCTGATGCTGCCGATGATGGCCGGCATCATCGTCACCTCCGTGCTCACCGGGCGGGCGATGAGCCGGATCGGCCGCTACAAGTGGTTCCCGGTGATCGGCTCGGCCGTGCTGCTGGTCGGCATGCTGCTCTTCACCCAGCTGCACGTGGGCACCTCGCTCTGGCTGGCCTTCGGCTTCATGGTGGTGATCGGCGTCGGCCTCGGCCTCTGCATGCAGTCGCTGATCCTCGCCGTGCAGAACGCCGTCTCGATGCGGGACCTGGGCGCCGGCACCTCGGCGGCGACCTTCTTCCGGTCGCTGGGCGGCGCGTTCGGGGTGGCCATCCTCGGCGCGGTGCTCTCCGCCCGGCTCACCTCCGGGCTGGCCGACCGGCTGCCCGCGGCGATCGCCCAGCTGCCGCCGCCGGAGCAGGCCGCGGTCGCGGCGAGCGGCGGCGCGGACATCTCGGTGAACGACCCGGCCACCATCATGGCGCTGCCCGCCCCGGTACGTGCAGCGGTGCAGACGGCCTTCGTCGAATCGTTGGACCGGGTCTTCCTGACCGCCGGGGTGATCGCCATCCTGGCCGTGCTGGTCACCCTGGCGCTGCCGGACGACCGGCTGCGCGGCGCCGGCCCGGAGGGGGCCACCGGCGGCACGGACGGCCTGGGCGGCGAGGCGCCCGCCCCCGGCGGCAAGCCGCTGACCAGGGAGTCCAAGGAAGAGGCCGCCGCCGAGATGGAGGCGAAGAGCCAGACCCTGCTCTGATCCGACCCGGGCGGGCCGGTGGAGCCCTCACGCCGCGCCGGTCACTTCAGGATCAGGCGGTTGGTCTGTTCGAAGACGTCGAGGTCGGCGAGGGTCTCGTTGACGCTGGCCGAGAGCGGGGCCGGGAGCTGGTCGCGGCGGAAGAAGCTGGCGTCGATCGTCTCGTCGGTCACCCGGGCGAGCTGGCCGTCCCACTCCTCCACCCGGAACGCGGTGGTGAAGATCTGGTAGGTGTGGCCGTACATGTTGGTGTGGGTGCGGTCCGGGCCGGTGTAGAGGGCGAACGCGCTGACCCGCAGCGCCCGCAGCCCGGTCTCCTCCCGCACCTCGCGGACCGCGCAGTCGGCGATCGACTCGCCCAGCTCCATCGCGCCGGCCGGCATCGCCCACTGTCCGTTGTCCGAGCGGCGGATCAGCAGCACCCGTCCGGCGTTGTCGCGCACCACCGCGCGGGCGCCGACGAACATCAGCGTCCGGTCGCCGGCCAGGGCGCGGAGCTGCCCGACGTACGAATCAGCCCAGGAGATGCTCACCCGGACAATTTACGGGGCCGGCCGAGGGTGGACGGGTTTTCCAGGGTTCCCAAGGTGTGACCGGCGACACTAGCTTGTTACCCATGCGTAGCACGATGATGGACGCCCCCCTCCAGGTCTCCCGGATCCTCGACCACGGCTCCACCGTGCACGGCACGGCCGAGGTGGTCACCTGGACCGGCGCCGAACCCCGCCGGATGACGTACGCCGAGGTCGGCCGGACCGCCGCCCGGCTCGCCCACGCGCTGCGCGACGAGTGCGGCGTGACCGGCGACGAGCGGGTCGGCACGTTCATGTGGAACAACAACGAGCACCTGGTCGCCTACTTCGCGGTGCCGAGCATGGGCGCGGTGCTGCACACCCTCAACATCCGGCTCTTCCCGGACCAGGTCGCCTACATCGCCAACCACGCCGAGGACCGGGTGGTGCTGGTCGACACCACGCTGATCCCGCTGCTGGCCCGGGTGATCGGCGAGCTGCGCACGGTACGGCACGTGGTGGTGGTCGGCGGCGGCGACCCGGCCCCGCTGGTCGCCGCGGCCGGCGACCGGATCACCGTCCACCACTGGGACGAGCTGCTGGCCGGCCGGCCCGAGACGTACGACTGGCCCGAGGTCGACGAGCGGGACGCCGCGGCGCTCTGCTACACCTCCGGCACCACCGGCAACCCGAAGGGCGTGGCCTACTCGCACCGCTCGATCTACCTGCACTCGCTCCAGGTCTGCATGCCGGAGGGCTTCGGGCTCGGCCCGACCGACCGGGAACTGGCCATCGTGCCGATGTTCCACGCGATGTCCTGGGGGCTTCCGTACGCGGCGTTCCTCTCCGGCGCGTCGCTGATCATGCCGGACCGGTTCCTCCAGGCCGCGCCGATCGCCGAGATGATCGCCGCCGAGCGGCCCACCCTGGCCGGCGCGGTGCCGACCATCTGGACCGACCTGTTGGCCTACTTGGACAGCCACGACGTGGACACCTCCTCGCTCAAGGAGGTCATCGTGGGCGGCTCGGCCTGCCCGCCAGCGTTGATGCACGCGTTCGCCGACCGGCACGGCATCGACGTCATCCACGCCTGGGGGATGACCGAGATGTCCCCGCTCGGCTCGGTCTCCCGGCCGCCCGCCGGGGCGACCGGCGACGACGCCTGGCGCTACCGCTACACCCAGGGCCGGGTGCCGGCCGGCGTGCAGGCGCGGATCGTCGGCCCGCTGGGCGAGCCGCTGCCCGCCGACGGCACGTCCGTGGGGGAGCTGGAGGTCCGCGGGCCGTGGGTGACCGCCCGGTACGTCGGCGACGACGCCCCGGACGAGGAGAAGTTCCGCGACGGCTGGCTGCGTACCGGCGACGTCGGCACGCTCTCCGCCGACGGCTACATCACCCTGACCGACCGAGCCAAGGACGTCATCAAGTCCGGCGGCGAGTGGATCTCCTCGGTCGAGCTGGAGAACGCGCTGATGGCCCACCCGGCGGTGCTGGAGGCCTGCGTGGTGGGCGTACCGGACCAGCGTTGGGACGAGCGTCCGCTGGCCACCGTGGTGGTCCGCGAGGGGGCCAGCGTCACCGTCGAGGAGCTGCGCGACTTCCTCGGCCGGTCGGTGGCCCGCTGGCAGTTGCCGGAGCGCTGGGCCTTCGTCGACGCGGTGCCGAAGACCAGCGTCGGCAAGTTCGACAAGAAGGTGGTCCGGTCCCGTTACGCCGAGGGTGGGCTCGATGTACGGGAACTGGCAACGCCGTAACGTTTTTTCGGGCACCGTCGCCTACTGGGTAGGGACACACTCCTGAGAGACATCCCTCCCCAGGGGCGGCCCCGGCGTTCGCACCGCGCCGGGGCCGCCCGTTCCATGCGGGGCGACCCGCACCGTCATTCTTGCGAAACTTGTTCGCCTCTGTCCTGCGGAACGACGAAATACGTTCGGATTCCCGCAGCTCAGGGGCTTGCCGGCGGATCTGTCGGGGTGCCCTCGTACGATCCGGGCGGACCGGGTCCACCGGTCGACCGCAGCCCAGGAGGCGTCCCATGGCCACCCTCAAGACCGCCCCGACCGCCGCCAGCGTCGACGACTTCCTGGCTGCCGTGCCCGACGAGGCCCGCCGCGACGACGCGACGGCGGTGCGGGACCTCATGCGGGAGGTCACCGGCGAGTCGCCGACGATGTGGGGCGACAGCATCGTCGGCTTCGGTCAGCGGCGGCTGCGCTACGCCACCGGGCGCGAGCTGGACTGGTTCCTGGTCGGCTTCTCGCCGCGCAAGGCGGCCACCACGCTCTACCTGCCCGAGGAGTTCCCGGGCAAGCCGGAGCTGCTGGCCCGGCTCGGCCGGCACACCGTCGGCAAGGGCTGCCTCTACGTCAAGCGCCTCGCCGACGTCGACGTCGAGGTGCTCACCGAGCTGGTCCGCGCGGCCGCCACCCAGGCCCGCGCCGGCAACGCCGCCGGCTGACCGGGCCGCGCCAGCGGCCGACCGCCGGGCCCGCCGTCACTCGCTGGTGGTGATCAGCACCTTCCCGACCACCGAGTTCTCCACCGCCCGGTGGGCCGCCTGGGTGGCCGAGAGCGGGTGGTGGTGCAGCGGCAGGCCGGCCTCCTCGCCGACCCGGATCCCGCCCTGGGCGGCCGCCGCGGCGACGTCCCGGACGGCCTGCGCCTTGGCCGCCTTCGGCTCGGTGTAGACCAGCACGAACTGCCACCGCGCGTTCGGCACCATCAACGTCCGGATCGGCAGGGTGACCTCGTCACCGCCGTCGTCGGCGTACACGCAGACCGCGCTGCCGGCACGCAGCAGTTGGACGTCGGTGGCGGCGTTGCGCGCGGCGGAGACCTCGACGATGGTGTGCACCCCGTCGGGCGCGATCTTGCGGACCTCCTCCACCACGTCCTGCTCCTTGTAGTTGACCACGAAGGAGGCGCCGGCCGCCGCCGCGAGCTGCGCCTTCTCGGCGCTGCTGACGGTGGCGATGACGCAGGCGTCGGCCCAGCGGGCGAGCTGGATGGCCGCGTTGCCGACCGCGCCCGCCCCGCCCTGCACCAGCACGGTGTGGTCGCTGAGGGCGCCGGCGTGCAGCTTGTCCGGCATGTACTCGCCGGCGGTCAGGCAGCGGTGCGCGGTGAGGAACGGGATGCCCAGGCAGGCGCCCAGGTCGAAGGAGGCGTCGCCGAGGCGTACCGCCTGCCGGACCGGCACCACCGTGTACTCGGCGGCGGTGCCCCACGGCCGCTGCCAGGCGGCCTCCCAGAGCCAGACCCGCTCGCCGATCAGCTCCTGGTCGACCCCCTCGCCGACCGCCTCGACCACCCCGGCGCCGTCCTGCCCGGGGGTCTGCCAGCCGGCCGGCAGCGGCCACTGCCGGCGGGCCTTCCAGTCCGTCGGGTTCACCCCGGAGACGGCCACCCGCACCAGCACCTCGCCCGGCCCCGGCTCCGGCACCGGCCGGTCCACCAGTTGCAGCACCGAGACGTCGCCGGTGCGCTCGTACACGATCGCCTTCATCGCCGTCTCCTCACTCCGACCGCCCGGCGGGCCGGCTCGGCGCGCCGTCGGCTGCGGTACCCGACCGACCCGCGCTCATGCCGGCCGCCTCGCAAACCGTACAACCGGACAGTGCGGGGGAAAGACCGGTCAGCCGAGCCGGTCGACGGTCTCGGTGGTCAACTCGTCGACCGAACCCAGCACCACGGCCGCCAGCTCGGCGGCGTCGTCGTCCAGCGGGTACGCGCCGTGCGGGATCGCCACCACGGCCATCCCGGCGGCCGCCGCCGAGCGCACCCCGTTCGAGGAGTCCTCCACCGCGACGCAGCGGGCCGGGTCGACGCCGAGCCGCCGCGCCACGGCCAGGTAGACGTCGGGCGCCGGCTTGCCCCGCTCGGTCTCCTCGGTCGACAGGGTCGCCCGGAACTGGTCGGTAAGGCCGGTGGCGGCCAGCGCCGCCGCGATCAGCCGGGTCGGTGACGAGCTGGCCAGGCCGAGCGGCCACCGCCCGGCCAGCCGGCGCACCACCGCCGGGGCGTCGTCGATGACCGGTACGCGGGCCGCGTACCGCCGGGTCATCTCCTCCACCACCTCGGTGGCGACCTGCTCGGGGCTGCGCCCGACGCCCAGCTCAGCGCTCAGGTAGCGGGACCACTCCCCGGTGCTCATCCCCATCAGCCGACGCTGGGTGTCGGCCTGCCACGTCCCGCCGTGCTCCGCCACGTACGCCCGCCGGACCTCCTCCCAGACCGGCTCGGAATCCACGATCACGCCGTCCAGGTCGAAGACCACCGCATCCACCACGTCCCCATCCTGCCCGACCGGCCGGCTCAGGTGAGGAACGGCGTCCACTCCCGCGCCCCGACCACCCGCACCCCCGGCGTCGAGTAGTACGGGTCCTGGGCGAGCAGCCGGTCCAACGCCGCCCGGTCCGGCACGTCGAAGACGAGCACCGCGCCGGAGTCGTCGGCCAGCGGGCCGGACATCCGGACGATCCCGTCGGCGTGCAGGGCGGTCAACAACTGCCGGTGCGCGGGCCGGGCGGCGAGCCGCTCCGGCGCGTCGGTGAAGGCGAGTTCCACGATCCACATGTGGGGCACGATAGGGGCAGCCCGGCGCGGGGCGCTGTATCAAGGGATACATGACGGCGATCTCCGACATCCCGGCGTTGCGGCACGCCGACCCGGCGACCCTGCGGCAGCTCGTCCGGTCCAGCCGGCCGGTCCGCTTCCCGGCCGGTACGGTGCTGCGCCGGGCCGGTGAGCCGTCCCCGTTCCTGCTGCTGCTGACCGGCACCGTGGTCAGCCGGCACGTCACCCCGGCCGGCGGCGAGGTCTGGCCGGCCCGGTGGACCGGCCCGGCGATCGTGGACAAGCCCGCGCTGCTCGCCGACACCGTCCCGGCGACCGACCTGCTCGCCGTCGAGGCCGGCACCGCGCGGCTGCTGCCCCGGGCCGACTTCCGGCTGCTGCTCGACCGGGAGGAGGGCGTCCGCGCCCATGTCCTGCGCCACCTGGCCCGGGACGCGCTCGCCGGCCGGGACCGGCTGGCCACGACCACCACCCAGCCCGCCCCGGTACGGGTGGCCGCGTTCCTGCTGGCGGCCGGCGACGTCGGCTGGCGCGGCTCCCAGGAGGACCTGGCGCGGGTGCTCGGGCTGAGCCGGGTGACGGTCAACCGGGCGCTGCGCCGGCTGGCCCTGACCGGGGCGGTGCGGGCGGGCCGGCGGGGCGTCGTGGTCACCGACCCGTGCCGGCTGGCCGACCTGGCCGGGGCAGGGTGACGGCGGCGGTCGGCGGGGCGTCGTGGTCACCGACCCGCGCCGGCTGGCCGACCTGGCCGGGCAGGGTGACGGCGGCCGGCGGAACCAGCGGCCGGGTCATCCTGGGGAACGGCCGGGGGCCGGTCGGGCCGCCAGCGCGGGAACCGGTCGGGGCCAGCCGGGGCGAACCCGGCAGGGATGTCGGTCGACCGGCCGGTCAGGCCGGCAGCGCGGGAAGGCCGATCGGGCTGTTCGGCGGGATCACCGTGTGCCCGGCGCGGGCGATCGGGTCGAGCAGCTCGCGCAGCCGGGCGGTGCGGTCCGGGCCGAGCAGGCGCCAGGGGCGTGACGCAGCGGCGTCGGTGGCGTCCTCGACGGCCTGGAACCCGGCCCGGCCGCGCTCGGTCGGCTGGCCGTCGGGGGTGAGCCAGCCGCGCTCGACCAGCCGGTCCCGGGCCGCCGCCCACTGCTCCTCCGACCATCCCCGACCCGTCAGGTGCTGCGGGGACAGGTCGACCGTCACCCGGAAGGCCAGCGTCTCGACCGGGTCGAGGTCGGCGGCGACCAGCGCGGCCACGTGCCCGTCACCGCGGTGCTCGCGCAGCGTGGTGGCGGCCTGCCAGAGCCGGGCCAGCGGGTACTCGCCGGCGGGCAGGGCGGCGTTGGCCGCGCCGAGCACCCGGCCGGCGGGCTCCAGCGTGCCGGCCGCCGCCTCCAGCAGGTCGGCGGCCTCGGCCAGGTGCGACTCGGGCAGTTCGTAGGTGAGTTCGGCGAGCGCCTGCACCGCGCCGGTGAGCCGGGCCCGCAGCGCCTCCACCGGGGTGGCCAGCCGCCAGACGGCCGGCAGCGCCCGGGCGACCATGTGCGGGGCGAAGCTGAAGAACGCGGCGATCACCGGGGCGGCGTCGGTCGGGCCCAGCGGGGCGGCCCGGCCGGCGAAGTAGCCCCGCCAGTAGCCGCGCAACCCGACCGCCTCGTACGCGGCGCGGGCCCGCGGGTGGAAGTAGGTGACCGCGTGCACCGGCTCGAAGTGCGTCCACATCAGCCGGGCGGTCCGCCCTGGGTCGTCCGTCACGGGCCCCTCCACGTCCGGTCCGTCGTCACCCCGGGACGGCGCGGCCGCCCGGGGTGACGCTGAACCTACTGCCGGCGGGTGACGGCTCGGAAGCCCTGTGTGGGCAACTGCATCGATCTGTGGTGACAAGCCGGGCGTACCGGTCGGGTCACTGGGCGGAGAGCACGTCCACGACGAAGCGCAGCGGGCCGGCCGGGCGGCCGCCGGAGGAGTCGTTGCCGTATGCCAGGTCGGCCGGGATGTCGAGCTGCACCCGGCTGCCCACGGTGACCCCGACCAGGCCCTGGTCCCAGCCCTTGATGACCTGTCCGACGCCGATCGCGAAGCTGACCGGCTGGCCGCCCTCCCAGGACGAGTCGAACTCCTTGCCGTCGGAGTAGAACACCCCGACGTAGTTGGTGCTGATGGTCTGGCCCGCCTGCACGGCCGGGCCGGTGCCCTTGATCAGCGGGGTCACGGTGAGCTTGGTCAGCTCACCCTGACCCGGTCCGACCGTCGGCTTGGTCTTCAGCGCCGGGTCCAGCGCGGACGCGGAGGCGGACGCGTCGCCGCCGGCCTTATCGCCGGAGTCACCCCGGTTGACGACGACGAAGACCGTGATCAGCACCGCCACCACGGCGATACCGGCGAGACCGCCGAGCCACGCCTGCCGGCGGCGCTTCGCCTCGGCCGCCTTCTGCGCCGCCAACTGGGCGGCTAGCCGCCGCTCCGACTTCGACCGGTTCTGCGTGCGCTCGCTCACTCGTCGACTCCCTGCTGCGAGGTGGTGGCCGGCATCGCTGCCGGGGGGAAAGCCGACGCACACGGTACCCGCCCGGACGCCCACCGTGCCGCATCCGGCTGGCCCGAACGGACGCCGGTGCCGGGCGGGCACGAACCGCCGCAGCCGGGCGGGTGGGAGCGTTGGTCAGTCCGGGTCGGGGACCACCATGAAGTCGATCACGAACGAGGTGATCCGGCCGTCCTCGGCCCGCCCGATCCAGGTGCCGTAGCAGCCGTCACCCCAGCCCGAGGAGACCGTCACCACGTTGGCGCCGGACGTCTCGTCCAGCACGGCGGTGATCAACCCGGGCACCGGGGCCTCGGGCAGCTCGGCCGGGATGAACACGTCCTCGACCTGGTCGTAGTCCCACCCCGACAGCACCTCCAGCGCGGTCGGGTCGGCCAGCGTGGCCGTGCCGGCGTCCACCCCGAAGCCGAAGTAGCCGTCGTCGTCGAGGGTCGCGGCGTTTTGGTCGCCGACCAGCGCCAGCTCCCACCGCACGGCCGGCTCGTCGTGCACCACCAGCTCCAGCGCGGCCACCCGCCGGTCCGCCTCGGCGCCGTCGCGCAGCACCACCGCCACCCAGGCCCGCGCCGGGTAGCGGCCGGGCGGCACGGTGACGGTGAACGGCTCGGCCTCCGGGCAGACCAGCGGGTCGCAGCCGACCACCTGGCCGGTGGGGAGCACGACGTCGTCGACCGGATGTGCCTCGATGACGTACGTGCCGTGCTCGTCGGCGTAGCGGGCGCCGGGGGTCAGCAGCCGGTGCAGGTCGGGGGCGTACGGCATGACGGTCCTTCCGGGGGCGGTGTCGGCCGGCGGAGCGTAACCGGCCCGGCCGACACCCCGGTCAGGCGTCGCCGACGTGTCGGCCCAGCGCCGCCCGCAGGTGGTTCTTCGGCCGCGCCCCGACGATCGAACCGACCAGCTCACCCCGGTCGAACACCAGCAGGGTGGGCAGCGACATCACCCCGTACCGGCGGGTGGTCTCCGGGTTCTCGTCCGAGTTGATCGTGGTGATGTCCAGCCGGCCGGCGAACTCGTCGGCCAGTTCCGCCAGGCTGCGCGAGATGGCCCGGCACGGCGGGCACCAGTCGGCCCAGAAGTCGACCACCACCGGCCGGTCGGCGGCGAGTACGGCGGAGTCGAAGGTGGCGTCGGTGACCGCGGTCAGCGAGCCGCTCTGCGCAACCTCAGGCATGTTTCCTCCCGTTGGGCGATGGCGTGGGCGAGCTGGTCCCGCAGCTCCTGCCGGACCGTTTGCAGCCGGTCGATGCCGGCGTCGACCTCGGCCAGTTTGCGGCGCAGCACCGCCACCGAGTCCGGGCAGACGTGGCCGGAGCTGTTGCCGGCCCGCAGACAGGCGACGAACGGCCGGATGTCGTCGAGGCCGAAGCCCACCGCGAGCAGCGACCGGATCTCCCGTACGACGGCCAGCTCGGCCTCGTCGTAGACCCGGTAGCCGTTCGCCGAGCGGCCCGGCCGGACCAGCCCGTGCGTCTCGTAGTAGCGCAGCGCACGCGTGCTCGTGCCGGCGCGCTCAGCCAACTCGCCGATCAGCATCCGACCTCCCTCGCCGGTGGCGTCGCGGCCCACGCTAGACCTTGCCGCCGACGTCAAGGCAACGTCGGATACCGGGTGGCCGGGCGGTTGCGCCGGTAGATTCCGACCATGGCGATCCTCACCGACGAAGACCTTGCCCTGCTCGCCGAGCCGCAGCTGGCCCACGTCGCCACCGTCGAGGCCGACGGCTCGCCGCACGTGACCCCGGTCTGGGTGGACACCGACGGCGAACACATCCTGTTCAACACGGCCAAGGGCCGGGTCAAGTACCAGAACATCCGGCGCAACCCGGAGGTCGCGGTCTCGGTGGCGGACAAGGCCAACGACTTCCGCACCCTGTGGGTGAAGGGCACCGCCGAGCTGGTCGAGGAGGGGGCCGACGAGCACATCGACCGGATGGCGCAGAAGTACCTCGGGCAGGACCGCTACCCGTTCCGGCGGGCCGGTGAGGAGCGGGTGATCGTCCGGATCACCCCGACACAGAAGCTCGGCCGGGGCTGAACGCCACGGCGGCCCCGGCCGGGGCGATGTGCCTCGACCGGGGTCGCCGTTGTGGTAGTCAGCGGACAACAGTTGGGGCGGTCCCTCGGCGGTCAGCGCTGCTTCGTGCAGGTCAACACGACGAGCTCGTCCAGGCCGACCTTCGTGCCCTTCTTGTGCGACTGCTTGGTCACCGTCCAGTTCTGCGGCAGGACCACGAAGGTGTCGTTCGGGTCCTGGCTCCCGAACCGGATGTTGGTCAGGCCCAACTGCTTGAGCTTGTCCTCCGCCACGGCAGCGTTCATGCCGACCAGGTTCGGCATGACCACAGTGGTAGGTGCTGGCGGGGGCACTGGTGCCGTCGTCACCGGAGCGGTCGGGGAGGCGGCAGTCGTCGTCGGGGCCACCGGCGTCGTCGGTGCGACCGAGGTGACGGCGGGAGCGGCCACTGCCTGGGCGGAGGGCTTTGCCGATGCCTCCGGCGTACTGTCTCCGCCGACGATCGCACCGATTCCGGCCAAGCCGCAGCAGCCAAGTAGTACCGCGCCGACGACGATTCCGATGATGGCGCCGGCGCCGAGCTTGCGCCCGTTCGTGGGCGGTGGTGCCGCCATTGGCTGGTGGCCGTCAGGCCCGACCAGTGGCGGCTGTTGCCCGGGCCAAGGGGTGGTTGGAGGGTTACTTGTCACGGAGCGATCTTTGCTACGCCAGGCAACTACTGGCATTAGCCGCTTGGCCAGTGAAGATTGGCTACGGGGTCGAGCTGTTCCTACAACCGGACGTCAATCCAAAACCGCAGGTGGAGCGCGCACTGCCGGTTCTACGGGTCGACCAGTTCACGGTGCGCAGGCCATCCGGGCGTTGGCGGGCGTGGCTCCGGGTCAGGCGGTCTTGCGGGCGGCCTTCTTCGGGGCGGCCTTCTTGGCCCCGGTCTTCTTCTCCGCCGCGGCGGCCTTCTTCGGCGCGGCCTTCTTCTCCGCCGCCTTCTTCGGGGCCGCCTTCTTCTCGGCCGCCTTCTTGGTCGGCGCCTTGGCGGCCTTCTTCTCGGCCGCCTTCTTCGCCGAGCGGGCCGCCGAGATCGGGGTCGGCTCGGCGCCGCCGCCCCGGGCCGGCGCCTCGCCCCGGGCCGCCTTGGCCCGCTCCACGGACGCCTTGAGCGCGGCCATCAGGTCCACCGCCGCCGCCGGGGCCTCCTCGACCTCCTCCGGCTGGACCACCTCGCGACCCTCCACCTTGGCGTCGATGACCTCCTGCAACGCCGCCCGGTAGTCGTCGGTGAACTCGTCCGGCTGGAAGTCCCCGGCCATCGAGTCGATCAGCGAACTGGCCATCGCCAGCTCCGGCGGCCGGACCTTGAGATCCTCGTCCAGGAAGCCGAAGTCGGGCTTACGGATCTCGTCCGGCCAGAGCATCGTGTTGAGCAGCAGCACGCCCTCACGGACCCGCAGCGTGGCGAGCTGTTCCCGCTGGCGCAGCGCCACCTTGACGATGGCCACCCGCTCGGAGTCGGTCAGCGCGTCGCGCAGCAGCACGTACGGCTTGGTGGCCGCGCCGTCCGGCTCCAGGAAGTACGCCTTGTTGTAGAGGATCGGGTCGACCTGCTCGGCCGGCACGAACTCCAGCACGTCGATCGCGTGCGAGGTGCTCAGCGGCAGCTCGGCGAAGTCCTCGTCGGTGAGGATCACCATCTCGCCGCCGCCGATGTCGTAGCCCTTGGCGATGTCGTCGTAGCTGACCTCTTCACCGCAGACCTGGCAGGTGCGCTTGTAGCGGATCCGGCCGCCGTCGTCCCGGTGCACCTGGTGGAACCGGATGTCCTTCTCCTCGGTGGCCGAGTAGAGCTTCACCGCGATCGAGACCAGCCCGAACGAGACGGCACCCTTCCAGATGGCTCGCATCCCGTGCTCCTCTCCCCGGTACAGCCCAGGATCGCAAATGATCGAAGCGGGCGCGAGCGCTTCCGCCGGCAACTACAGTCATGAGGTGCCCGGCGCGCCGTTGAAGCCGATGCTCGCGATGACCGGGCAGCTCCCGGCGGGTGACGGCTGGGCGTACGAGTTCAAGTGGGACGGGGTGCGCGCCCTCGCCGACATCTCCGGCGGGCGCCAGCACCTGTACGCCCGCTCCGGCGTGCAGATCACCCTGGCGTACCCGGAGCTGGCCACCCTGCGTACCCAGGTCGACGACGCGCTGCTCGACGGCGAGGTGGTGCTGCTCGGCGAGACCGGGCAGCCCTCGTTCACCGCGCTCGCCGAGCGGATGCACGTGCGGGACCGGAACAAGGCCGCCCGGCTGGCGGCGGTCATGCCGGTGACGTACATGATCTTCGACCTGCTCCGGCTCGACGGCGAGGACCTGACCGGCTGGCCATACGCCCGCCGCCGGGAGGCGCTGGACGGCCTGATGCTGGGCGGTGCCCGGTGGGCGGTGTCGCCGCTCTTCCTCGACGGCCCGGCCACCTACGAGGCCGCCGGTGAGCACGGCCTGGAGGGGGTGATGGCCAAGCGGGTCGAGTCGGCCTACCGACCGGGGGTGCGCTCGCCCGACTGGGTCAAGGTCAAGCTGGAGGTCACCGGGGACTTCGTGGTCGGCGGCTGGCGGCCGGGCGCCCGCAAGATCGGCGGGCTGCTGGTCGGGGTGCCCCGCCCGGACGGCCGGCTCACCTACCGGGGCCGGGTCGGCGGCGGCATCGGCGCCGCCCTGGAGCGGGAACTGCTGCGCGAACTGGAGCCGCTGCGCGCCGGCGCGTCGCCGTTCGCCGGCGACGTGCCGCGCGAGGATGCCCGGGGGGCGATCTGGGTAACACCCACCGTCGTGGTGGAGGTGAAGTACGGCCAGCGCACCCCGGACGGGCGACTGCGGTTCCCCCGGGTGCTCCGGCTGCGACCGGACAAGCCCGCGGAGGAGGTCGACGATGCCGGCTGACCGGCTCCGGGTGGAGGTCGAGGGCCGCTCGCTGGAGCTGTCCAACCTGGACAAGGTGCTCTACCCGGCGGCCGGGTTCACCAAGGGCGAGGTGATCGACTACTACACCCGGATCGCCCCGGTGCTGCTGCCGCACCTGACCGACCGGGCGCTGACCCGGATCCGCTTCCCCAACGGGGTGGACGACAAGTCGTTCTTCGAGAAGAACAAGCCGGCCTCGACCCCCGACTGGGTACGGGTGGAGACGCTGCCCGCGCCCGGGTCGACCAAGGGCCGGGAGACGATCGACTATGTGGTCGCCGACGACCTGCCCACCCTGGTGTGGCTGGCCAACCTGGCCGCGCTGGAACTGCACACGCCGCAGTGGAAGATCGGCGAGCACCCGGACATGATGGTCGTCGACCTGGACCCGGGCGCGCCGGCCGCGTTGAAGCAGTGCTGCCAGGTGGCGCTGCTGATGCGCGACCGGCTGGCTGCCGACGGCATCTCGTCCTATCCGAAGACGTCGGGGAAGAAGGGCATGCAGCTGTGCTGCCCGATCGCCGGCACCCAGGACTCCGACTTCGTCTCCGGTTACGCCAAGCGGATCGCCCAGGAGCTGGAGCGGGCGCACCCGAAGCTGATCGTGTCGAAGATGGCGAAGAACCTGCGGCCCGGGAAGGTCTTCATCGACTGGAGCCAGAACAACGCGGCGAAGACGACCGTCGCGCCGTACTCGCTGCGGGCCCAGGCGGTGCCGTCGGCGTCGACCCCGCTGACCTGGGACGAGGTCGCCGCCGGGGCGGCCGGCAAGCGTCCCGCCACCCGCCCCTACACGGCCGGCGAGGTGCTCCAGCGGGTGGAGAAGTCCGGCGACCTGCTCGCCCCGCTGCTCGACGGCGGCCCCGAACTCCCCGCCCCTTGACCCCCTCCGCCGCCCCGGTTTCCGCTCCGCCCCGGCTTCCGCCCGGCCTGGTACGCGTCCGTCCCACTCCCGCGCTCTTCGGGCCCGAGTCCTTCCGCTGCATGTCCGCGGTGCTCGGGATCGTGGTCGGGTGAATCCGGTTGACGGGGTCGGCGGTCCCGGTGCCTACTGACCGCCGGACGCGTGGCCGGAGGCGGCCGCGGGCGGGGACGAGGAAGTAGCACGGTGGATCGGATCGACACGCTCAGCTGGCGCGAGTTCGACGCGGACGACCTTCCGGCCCTGACCGGGCTGGCCGAGGCGTGCCTCGCCGCCGACGGGGGACTGCCGCTGTTCGCCCAGCCGCCGCTGCTGCGGGCCCGCCTGCTGCAGACCCGTACCCTCGCCGCCTGGCACGGGGACAGCCTGGTCGCCGCCGTCGGCGTCGGCGTCCCGGAGCGGCCGGACACCACCACGGACGCCACCGCGCGGCCGGCCACCGCCACCGGGATCGTGCACCCGGACTGGCGGGGTCGCGGCCTCGGCAGCCGGCTGCTGAGCTGGGCGAGCGAACAGGCCGGCGACGCCGACCTGGTGGTGACCACCGAGTCGTGGAGCCCGGGCGCGGACCGGCTCTTCACCGCCCATGGCCTGCACGAGACCTTCGCCGAGTCGGTGCTGCGACACGACCTGACCGCGCTCCCGGCCGTCGCGCTGCCCGACGGGTTGCGCACCGAGCCGGTCACCCCACAGGTCGGGCCGGAACTCTTCGCGACGTACCACGCGTCGTTCGCGGACCGCCCCGGCTTCGCCGCGCCGACCGCCGAGGAGTGGCTCGGTGACCTGGCCGACGACGACGAGTACCGGCCGGACCTGTCGCTGCTGGCCCGCGACCCGGACGGGCAGCCGGTCGGCTTCGTCAACGTCATCGGCGTGTGGATCGACCAGGTCGGCGTGGTGCCGGCCTGGCGGAAGCGGCGGGTCGGGGCGTACCTGGTGGCCGCCGCGCTGCGGTCGCTCGCCGCCGACGGCGCCCGGGACGCCTGGCTCTGCGTCAACGACGACAACCCGGCCGGCGCGCTCTACCGCCGGCTGGGCTTCGCCGACGCCGGCCGGCGCGCCCGCTACCTCCTCCGCCGCCACTGACCGGGGCCACCGCCGGCCGCCGGACGCGTCAGGCGAACGGCCAGGTGGTGTACGAGATGCGCGCGTTCAGGTTCGCCGGCACCCCGAGCCAGCCGTAGCAGTTGACCAGGACGACCGTGTCCGCGCCGGAGCGGAACCAGCTCGCCAGCACGCAGTGGCCGCGGATCGGCTGGCTGTCGAAGTGCGGCGCGTGCGCGTTGACGAAGGCGGTGCCGTAGGTCGTCCCGGTGCCCTGGAAGGTCATCTGGTAGCGCCCGGTGCCGAGCAGGGTGCCCCGCGCACCGCCGTAGTCGGCCAGCACCGAGTTGTACGAGTCGCCGCTGATCAGCCCGCCGCTGGCGTACTCGCCGTAGAGGGTGCCGCTGGCGAAGCGCGGGCCGGCCGAGTGGCCCAGCAGGTCGATGCGCACCCCGTAGGTGACCGTGAAGCGGGCGTCGACCGGGATGCCGGCCGCGTTGGCGCAACGGACCTGCAAGTGGTCCGGCCAGGAGATCTGGCAGTTCACCGCGCTGGTGCCGAGGGCTGTGACGTGGGTCAGCGGGAAGTACGGGTGCCCGTACTCGCTGGGCGGGTGGGGGTTCATGTGGAACTGGTAGCGGCCGGTCGCCAGCCGCTCGTACCGGATCTCCCCACCGGTCGAGTCGTACCGGTAGGTGGCGGGCAGCGTGCGTACCCCGGTGGGCGCCGCCTGGTCGGTGACGAACCAGGCCAGCCGGCCCTGGTGGATCTGCTTGCGGTTGGTGAAGGTGGCCACGAACCGGCTGTCCACCGGCGCGCCGGTCGCCGCGAAGCAGCGCACCTGGATCAGCAGGTCGGGGGCGACCAGGCTGCGGTACCAGCCGGCGATCGTGCAGTGCACGGGCCCGCCGCCGTACGCCACCGCGTGCGCCACCCCGCCGGTGGTCGCCCCGCCCTCCAGGGTCACCGTGTACGCCCCGGTGCCGGTCCGCCGCACGATCACGTCGCCCTCGGCGGAGTTGGCGCTGTAGCCGCCGGTGATCCGGTACTCGGCGGTGGTCGGCGAGTGTGCCCAGACGGTGGCGGTGACCGTCGGGTTGATCGGTAGCGGGTCCGCGGCGGCCGGCGCCACCCGGGCCGCCGAGCCGAGCAGCACCGCCGCCAGCACCACCGCCGCGCCGGTACGCAACCGCCGACGCGCCCCGCCTCGTTCCCGTGACCCCAGCATCCCGGACCTCCCACCAGAACCAGCCGGCGGGTCGGCCCGCCGGGTGCTGCCCGATTCTGGCAACCCTCGTCAATGGACGCTTCGCCCAGCGCGGCATCGACTCGGTGGCCAGCTACCGGCGGCGCCAGCCGACCTGTCGTCCGCTCGGTTCGGCGACGGAGGCCGGCAGGCGCGAGCATCAGCCGGCGGGTGGGAGATCCGGGGAGGTGGGCCGGCGCAGCCGCCACCAGGCGCCGCCGACCAGGGTGAGTGTGACGACGCTGATCGCCACGTCGCCGACCAGGGCCGCCGTCGGCGTCGCCGGGGCGTAGGTCGGCACGGCGTACGCGAACCCGGCGGCGACGACGAGGCTGGCCGAGGCGGCGGCCAGCACGTGCCGCTGCCCCCAGCCGGCCCGGCCGGACCAGCGGGCGACCAGCCCGCCGGCGACGGCGGCGACCGCGACCGCGACGGCGATCCCGGGCCAACCGGGCACCAGGCCGAGGCCGAGATAGCCGATCATCCCCAGCAGGCCGACCAGCACCGGCCGCGGCACCCACCCGCCGGCCGGCGTCGCCGTGACCAGCGGTCGGCGCGGGCGGTGCCGCCAGCGGGGCAGCAGGGCCGTGCCGATCAGCCCGAGGGCCAGCGCGGCGGCGAAGGCCAGCTGGACCGGGCTGGCCAGGAAACCCTCGCTGCCACGCGTGTCGGAAAAGATCAGCGCGCTGCCGGCCAGGTAGAGCAGCGCGACCACGGCGAGACCGGGTCGGCCCAGCCAGGGCCGTAGCCGCCGGCCTGCCCCGAGGTACGACTCGACCAGCGCGATCGGCGCGCAGATGCTCAGCAGCACGTGGTTGCCCACGTAGTCGACCGCCTGCCGGGCACTCAAGCCGAGCCCCGGCACCCGGGTGGCCTCGGCGGCGGCCTGCGTGTCGGCGAACCCGGTGTCGTCCAGGAAGTCGGGGTTGAACAGCGACTGGTCGACCAGGCCGGCCTGGACCACCCCGAACGCGGCGGCGAGCAGCACGATCGCCGGCCAGCCCGCGCCCAGGTGCCGGGCGGTCTCCCGGATCAGCAGCGCCGCCCCGCCGTACATCGGGGCGAGCACGATGATCACCAGCAGGAACTCGTCGGCGGTGAAGCCGCCCCAGGAGCATTCGGCGGCCCAGGGCGCGAGCAGCAGCAGCGCGACGGCCGGCGGGAGCCGGCGGCGCAGGGGAAGGCGGTCGGGGTGGCGCTCGGCCGGCATCGGCACTCCTCGGCGGCGTTCCGGTGGGGTCATCCGCACCCTGCCCTGGTTAGCCGGACCGCCGATACGGCCAGCCGGACCGCCGATATGGCCACCGGGCCGCCCGGGCGGTAACCAAAGTCGACGCACCGTTACGAGAACCGGTGACAACCTTCCGTGGCACCGCCACGTGTTAGGGGCGTGACCGACCAACAAGAACCGCACTCCAGCGCGGACCGGTCGTACGTGGCGTTCGTCGAGGTGGCCTGGCAGCGACATATCCGGCTGGCCATGCTGCTGACCGGCGACCGGTGGCGGGCCGAGGAGCTGCTCCAGGACAGCCTGGTCAAGGTGTACGAGCGGTGGCGGCGGCTGTCCCGGCTCGACGACCCGCACGCCTACCTGCGCCGGGCCCTGGTCAACAACCACACGTCCGCCTGGCGGCGGCGGCGCCGGGAAAGCCTCGTCGGGGAGGTCCCCGACCGGGCCGCCCCGTCCGGCGACATCGGCCCGGACGCCGTCGTCCTGCGCGCGGCGCTGATGTCGCTGACCGCGAAGCAACGCGCGGTGGTGGTGCTCCGCCACTACGAGGACCTGACCGAGCGCGAAGTCGCCCGGGTGCTCGGCTGCTCGCAGGGCACGGTCAAGAGCCAGAACGCGCGGGCCCTGGACAAGCTCCGCCACCTTCTCGATGAACCCACCTACCAGGTAAGCAGGTGATCAGCCATGGACACGCTCGATGAGCGACTCGCCCACCAGCTGCACGACATGGTCGACGGCGAGCCGGACTCCGTACCCCCGGTGGGGGCGCTGCTCGACCGGGGCCGGCGGGCCCGGCGGCGCCGGACCACGACGATGGTCAGCGCGACCTGCGCGTTGCTGGCGCTGGGCATCGGCACGGCGGCGACCGTGGCGACGCTGCCGGGGACGGACCGCCCCGCCGGCACCACCGCCCAGGAGGCGCCGCAGCCGGCCCCGGTCTCGCCGGAGCTGAAGCTGGTCGCGGCGGTCACCGCCAGCGAAAACATCAGCTACGGCATGCGACTGAGCTACGTCGGGGGACTGACGTACGAGGGCGCGTTCGACCCGAGGACCAGGACCGGGTACGTCCGTGCGCCGCAGGACGACTCGGTGATGACCGAGTTGCTGATCAACGGCACCCGGTACGAGGGCGGGGAACGACCGCAGGGCAAGCCGCCGGCCGACAAGCGCGGCCCGGGTGAGACGTACGGCCGGTACGGCCAGTACCCCGGCACGTACGACCGGCTGTCGCTGTACGACGACGGCAGTGGCGTGCTGGGTGCCGCGGCACCCGACCCGGCGGGCCTTTTCAGGGCGTTGAAGGGCGCGAACGCGACGATCAGCGAGAACCCGGACGGCACGCTGCACTTCGAGTACGGCACGCAGTCGAAGGACGGGTCGACCAGCACGGTCGGCGACATCACCATCGACACCGACGGCCGGATCGCCAAGGTGGTGCTCAACAGCACGTGGCAGTCCACCCTGAAGGGCCGGCTGGACACCGGCACGTCCGTCGCGACGCTCGAACTCTACGACTACGGCGTCGAGGTGACGGTGAAGCGCCCGACCGACGTGGTCATGGTCAAGGAGTAGTCCGGTACGGCGACGAGGTGCCCGCGGCCCGACGGTCGCGGGCACCTCTCGGCGGTCCGGGAGCGGGTCGGACGGCCGGCGGTGGTTAGGGTGGGGGCACCGGCAGGGAGGAGCGCCCGATGGCTGCCAGTACGCCCGTCACCGTCGCGCCCGACGCGCCGCGGACGACCGATGTTCCGCTGCTCAGCTGGTGCGACGAGGCGACCGGCGAGCGGGTCGACCTGACCGCCACGCAGCTCGGCGACTGGGCGGCACGCAGCGCGGGCCTGCTGCGGGACGGCTGCGGGCTGCGCCCCGGCGACCGGGTGGCGGTGCTGCTGCCGCCGCACTGGCGTACCGCAGCGGTGTTGCTCGGGGCGTGGGCGGCCGGGCTGGCGGTGTCGTTCCGGCCGCGGGCCACCGCCGGGCTGCCGGTGCTCGAGCCCGGCGGCGACCGGCCGTACGACGCGGTGTTCGTGACCCCGGAGCGGCTGGACGACTGGCTGGAGGACGTGCCGGACGGCACCCACCGCTACCTGGTCGGCACCGGGCCGGGCCGGCTGGCCGACGTGCCGGTGGGCTGGCTGGACTGGTCGGCCGAGGTGCTCCGGCACACCGACACGCCGCCCGACCACGCCGCCATCCGCGCGACGGACCCGGCCAGCCCGGACGGCACCAGCTACGACGAGTGGGGGCGACTCGCCCTGACCCTGGCCGACCAGCTCGACCTGCGCGCCGGCGACCGGCTGCTGGTCGACGCGGCCGAGCACGAGCAGCCGGTGACGTGGCTGCTCGCCCCGCTGAGCGTCGGCGCGTCGGTGGTGGTCTGCGCCAACCTCGACCCGGCCCGGCGGGACGCCCGGATCGCCGCCGAGCAGGTCACCCGGGTCCTCTGAGGCGCCGGCCGGCTCAGCTCTCGCCGGCGCGGCCCCGGCGCCACCTGGCGGCGTACGGCAGCGCGAACAGGTACAGGCCGGTGAAGAGCAGCAGGGCGAGCGGGAGCAGCGGCACGTAGGACACCCAGACGATCGGGTCCTCCTGGGCGAGGGCGATGAAGGTGACGATGACGGTCACCGTGAAGGTGATGGCCAGCCAGCGGTGGAACTGCCGGATCCACTTGTTCGCGTTCACTGCGACCTCCTCGGACGGCTTGCCGCGCCAGGTCACGGCGACCTGGCGGGTGGGCTGTCCCCGACGCTAGGTGCGGCTCGGCGGCCGATGCTTCTCGATTCCTGACCGGTCCGGTCACCCGCTCGGCGGGGCGGTCGACCCGTGATCCACCGGCGGCGCACCCCGCTCACCGTCGGGCGCTGAAAGGTCGCGGAAGGTCCAATAGCGCTGCCCGGCCCCGTGCCGTTACACCCCTGTCGGACCCTGTCCCGAGGTCTGTTGTCGACGCTTCTGACGTGGTCTTATACCGGGACGACGACGTCATCGACGTGGTCATGGCATACCCCGCGTCGATGTCGATGTCGCACCGTCTCCATCCCCTGAAAGGTGCACCGATGCACAGGAGACCGATCTTTCGACTGGCAGTCCTCACCGCCACCACCGCGACGCTGCTGGCGTCCGGTGGCGCCTACGGCGCGGTATCCGCAGCGCCCGTGACCGTCTCCCCGGGTGTTGCCGAGTGCGAGCCGGATGCGCACGGGCACAGCGCGGCCCGGGTCGCCGAGGGCGCCACCGCCCAGGAGCCGGAGCTCTACTCCAAGAACGAGGCGAACGCCTACGGCGTGATCAAGGACGCGCCGCGGCTGGCCAACGGCAGCGTCACCGTGCCGACGGTCTTCCACATGATCTCCGACCACCCGCTCACCGCAGCCGAGACGGCCCGGTGGAACACCCTGATCGCCGACCAGATGGAGGTGCTCAACGACTCGTTCTCGGGTAGCACCGCGGCGGACGCCTCCGACACGCCGTTCCGGTTCGACCTGGTCGACACCACTTGGACGGTCAACAGCGACTGGTACACGGTGGTGCCGGGCAAGAACGAGCGGGACATGAAGAAGGCGCTGTACACCGGCGACGCCCGCACCCTGAACGTGTACGCGGCGAACATCGGCGGCGGCCTGCTCGGCTGGGCGTACTTCCCGAAGGGCTACAACAACGGCCGTGACTACATCGACGGCGTGGTGATCCTCGACGAGTCGATGCCGGGCGGCACGGCCGGCAAGTACGCCCTCGGTGACACGCTGACCCACGAGGTCGGGCACTGGCTGATGCTGGAGCACACCTTCGCGCACGGCTGCTCCGCCTCCGGCGACTTCGTCGCGGACACGCCGCGCGAGGCGGCGCCGCAGTTCAACTGCCCGGTGGGCGCGGACAGCTGCACCGCTCCCGGGCTGGACCCGATCCACAACTTCATGGACTACACGCAGGACTCCTGCATGAACATGTTCACGCCGGGTCAGGCGGACCGGATGAGCGACGCCTGGGTCGCCTTCCGAGCCGGCGGCGGCAAGTAAGTCTCGATTGGGGGTTGGCGGGGCCGCACCGAGCGGCCCGCCAACCCCTTCCTCGTGCCCGGCTTGATCCACTCCATGTCGACCCGACCCCTCATCGGCGGGAGCAGGGCGCGGTGTGGTCGACCGGCAGGGTGCATCGCGCGCCGCCGGGCAGTGGCCGGTCGCAGAAGACCCAGTGGCGTACGCCCTGCTGGTCCTCGGCCGAGACGGTGACGCCGCCCGGTTCGACCCGCGCGGTGAGCCCGGCCAGCAGCCGCGCGGCGGACCGGGCGAAGATCCGGGCACGGTGCAGGTCGGGCGCGGTGACCGGCAGGTGGATCACCCAACGGTCGCTCATCGGTAGCGGTGGTGGGCCGACTGGGCGCTCTGCCAGGAGCGCAGGGCGTTCTTGATGCGTACGTTCTCCTCCTGCACCGCGGCCAGGGCGGTCTGCGCGACGGTGAGTTCGTCGGCCACCTGGTGCAGGAAGGCGCGGATCTCGACCGGGTCGAGGCCGCGCCGGCGGACGTTGAAGCACCGGTCGCGGATCTGCCAGGGCCTGATTCCTTGTGGTGGTCGGACATCTTCCGCCGGACGTGGTTCTTCGCCTCGGCGCGTCAGCCGACGGATCAGGTTGCGCACGGGTGACTGCCCTTCGTCGGAACGGCATCGACGGTGGAGGGGCGGCCTCCGCCGGTTGCGGGCGGCGGAGAACGCCCCGCCCTGCCACCTCGGGTGTGATGGTGCGGCGGCAGGGCCGCGCCGGGGGAGCGCGGTGGGTGAGGTCTCGGCGGCGATGCGAGACCGGCACGAGAGGCGCCAACCGACCGCAGCGGCACCGCATCACCGAGAGCGACGCTACCGATACCTATCACCTCTGTCAACGCTCTCTTACCTGTCGAATCTGGCCAGTGTGCCGCTGCCTCACCTACTTCAGTTATTGCCGCTCTTTCACCTGGTGCTCGATACTGGGAGGGCCAACCGACTGCAAGGGGCCTTCACGTGCCGATTCCTCCGACCATGGACGAGTTGATCAAGGATCTGCTGAGGCGGATCGAGGTGGGCGAGTTCCAGCCCGGGGGGCAGATCCCGTCCACTCAGGAGCTGTCCGACCACTACGACGTGTCGCTGTCGACCATTCACCGTGCCGTGGCGAAGCTGCGAGGGCAGGGCGTGCTCGTCGGTCGCCCGGGGCGTGGAGTGTTCGTGGCGGAGTACCGCCGGCGCTGACCCGGGCTATCAGAGCGCCGCCCGGCAGCTGAGCACGGCGCATATTGGACCCGACCGCGGTAAGGGCGAACCAAGCTCCTAGGCCACACCAAACACCAGGTCGTGCAGACGCCAGGGTTTTCGCAGGCGGCCAGGAGGACAGTCGGCTTCAGGCCAGGGGCGGTCCAAGACAGGCTCAGGCCGGGCGGCGGGGCAGCCTTGGCGGTGAAACCTCGTTCAGACGGCGCACCACCGGAGCCCTCAGCAAGCAGACAGCCTCCACTGCCTTGAGCGCTATATCCTCCGCGACGGCTACGCCGTCGTCCGCGCCGACCTCGCCGCCTCGCCCATGACCTCCGCAGGAGGCATCGGGATGCGGGGAGAGTGCAGTCAGAGTCAGCCCACTTGTTCAGTGCCGCCGCGCTCGCCACATAGTGTGCTCCCGCGAAATCGCTGCTTCCGCGTCGTCCACAAACTGGGAGATGTGGGGCTCAGAGTCTGCCTGCGGGACCATCGATGCGATGGCGGCAAGTTCCTGGCTCGCCAGGGCGTATGCGGTGGCCAATCCGTCGTGTTGCCGGGTTTGTAACCAGGCCGCGCCGGCTGCAATTGCGGCAGCAGCTATCCCAAGTAAATCAGCGCTTGTTAGTCCAGCAACCCGAGACACCGCAAAGACGACACCAGCTATCTCGAGTATGAGTAGGACAACCGACCAGCGTGTGGCTTGCGTGCGGTTCCACCGGGACCGATCGGCATACCACGATCTTTGCTTCTCAAGACGCCCATTCAAATAGGCATCCCGACGTGCCTGGAGAGGAGAGGAGCGCAGGACACGCATCCTTTCGGTGATTTGTTGGCCAGTTGCTGCCGGAGCCGCGAGTCCAGCCGACCTCATATCACTCGACAGGCCCAGCAGGCGACCCGCGAAATCCTCCGCGCACTCAAGTTCGCTTCTTGACCGAGGGAACGGCTCTGCCGCAACTGCAAAGCGCCACGACAAAGACTTGATAGATTCGGAGAGAGCTCTGCCGGCGTACCATCGCTGATTTGGGCGATGCGTAAGTAGGAAGACTTCGACGACTGAGGCGGCAGCGAAGGAGCAAGCGGCGAATATAGCAGCCAATGCCACGCCCCCGAGTTTCCAATTGATCGCCCCCATGGCGGCAGCCAGCAGCAGCAGTAGCAGTCTGAGCGCGACGACCCTGATAAACACGTGTTGCCCGCGCCGTGATTCAACGGAAACGGCGCGCTGGAACGGAGGAAAGTCTTCCGGCTCTAGCACGATGAACGACCTTCCAGGGAGATGGTCACTTTAGTCCTACTTACGTTGGTTCGACCCGAGTGGCGTGGAGCGAGCGTCGCATAGGTTCGTTGCGGGACAGGGACGCGAGGCTTCCAGTAGGGCCCACATAGAACTGCTGTTCGACAATATCCCGAACGGGCGTTCGAACCGCCACGTCGACGATGTCAGTTCCTTGTCAGTGGGACCTGACGGCCCCCTCCGCGCCTGTTGATCAAGGGAGTCCGAAGTTACCATCAACCAATGACGTCGGTCGAGGATGGGGCGCTGATTTCGGAATCCGTGGCCTCCAATGGAACAGTAATGGCTTCCGGCGCTGAGAGGCGGAAACGCCGGACGCGACCGGTTCCGCCAGTTACTTTCGACGAGGCGCTCACGCTTGGATTGGCCATTCAGGAGCATGCCGCCGGGCAGAGGGTGCGTCGCCTCACCTTGTTCGAAAACATGAATCGAGAGGCTGATAGCAACGCCAGCAGAGCCCTGATCACTGGCTCGTTCCAGTATGGAATCACTCGTGGAAGTTATAAGTCGGAGCATCTGGAATTAACTCCTGATGGCGCTACGGCAACCTCATCGGACACGTCTCCCTCTGATCGATTTGTAGCCCAGTTTGGCTTGGCAATCGAGAAGAACGAGATCTTCCGGAAGCTATACGACAATTTCAAGGGAAACCGCCTGCCCACTGCTTCCGTGCTTAAGGACTACATACTCGGGGAAGGGGTTGAGAAGGACTTTCTGAACGAATGCGTCGAAACGTTCGTCGTTAATGCAAAGTTCCTAGGTCTACTCCGGACGATCGCCGGCGCCGAAAGACTCCTAACCAAAGAGCACGTTCTCGAGGACATGGAGAACTTGGGCGCGCTCGCAGTGGCTAAGCGCACACCGCAGGTGATCGAGGGGACAGTCGCGACGGATCCAGTCCCCCGATCGGCTGCGGTGGTAGATGTGCAAGTGCGGGACTCAATGTCCGACACCTGCTTCTACATCGCCCCAATCGGGCAGCCGGACTCGGAGGAGCGACAGCATTCCGATCTCTTCATGGGGTCATTGGTCGAGCCGGCTCTTCAGGAGTTCGGGATGAGGCTTGTGCGCGCCGACCAGATCACTGATCCCGGCCTTATCTCAAAGCAAGTAATCGAATACATCGTCCGGGCGCCGCTCGTGATTGCGGATCTCTCTTTCCATAACCCAAACGTTTTTTATGAGCTCGCCTTGCGTCATGCTGTCCGGAAGCCGATCGTACAATTGAGCAGGGTTGCGGATCGCTTGCCGTTCGACGTGCGAGAATTCCGTACCGTGCAGATCGATACGACCTCGATCTACACTCTCGTCCCGAGGCTGGAGACGTATCGCAGCGAAATTGCCTCGCAGATCAGGATGACCATGGAGTCGGACGATCAGGGAGAGAATCCACTTACGATATTTTATCCAGGTTTCTGGTCGGGCGAGTAATAGCTGAGCAGGGAAGGTATTCGAATTTCATACCAGTATCTGCATCGGCGAGAGAGTGGTGTCCGAGTCAAAGCAACAGTGGTGGACATCGACCGGGACGGCTGAGGTTGGACGAGCGTGGACGGGTGTTCTTCCGACAGGCCACCTACACTGCGAACGGCGTTCCGCAGATCAGGCAATACAGCGGCCCCGGAGCGTCCTCCGAGACCTTCACCGGCTCATAGGAGTGGCACGGGGAGACGATGATCATCATGTCGTCTGGCTCCACTAGCGCGACCGGTTCGTCGGCCGCATCGAGGTGCCCTTTCATCTCGACTTTAAAGTACTTCGAGTTGCGGCCTTTGAAGGCGTCCCTAAGAAGGTCGTCGGCGTAGCGCGTCATCGCAGGCATAGCCACGCCTTCGATGTATTCGACCTGCTCGTCTGTGAACCAACGGTCCGGCTCAGCGGGCTGGCCGCAGAGCGGGCAGTGATACGCAGTGGGACTGTCGGCGGTCTCCGCCTCCTCGTTAGCGGGTCCGTGGTGCCACTTGAACATGCCGTTGCAGTTGGGGCACTGGCGACGGAGGAAGCCGTCGTTATCCAGAGGTAAGCTGATTCCGATCTCCACGTCAGGTCTCGCTTACGAACTCTTCGACGCCGATGGGAATGCCGTCGGCCGTCTTGCCGGTGATGGTCACGTAAAAGTGTGACTTCTGCGCCGAGCCGAACGACCCGGGCCGATAACACTGCACGCGGATGGACTTGCCGCTGGGCAGTCGGGAGAGCGGGAACTCGTCATTGTCGCGTATGAGTCCTGCGTCCTCGTTCGCCGACACGTCCAGGTCGTACACGTCGCCTGGGCCGTGATTGGTAACCTGCACGGCGTCGATCCTCCCGCGTCCGTTGTCGATGAACCGGGCCTCGAGGCGCGGCAAACCAGTGGCCTTCGAGGAAGGAAGTTTCCTGCCGAGCGGCAGACCGCCGCCCGGTGGGACCGGCGGGGTAAGGTCGCCTGCATCGTGCCAGTCGGTGCCGGTGAGCCGGACGGCGCACCCGGCCGTGTCGAGACGCTGAGCGAGTTCCTGCCGCTTCTTGACGCTGTTGTCGAGGCGGACGACGTGCCTGCCGTGAATATCGCTGAAGACTTTGATCTGGCCCATCTCGACGATCACGGTCCGGTCCTCGTCGCGGCCCATCGCCATTCCCGCTTCGAAGAGGACGTTCGGTCGCGGCTGCATCTGAGGAGAGCACTCCGGGTCCCCGACGTAGGTAAGACTCTCGTGGAGGTACGCGACGTCGTCGGGTGTCTGCAATACGACCACCGCCTGGGCGGCCCCGAACGCGGCGTCCAGAACCTGCCCGATGTACGGAGAACCCTTGCCGGTCAGGCGGATCGCCTCGGACCACTCAATCGGATCGAGCCCGATCGAGCGGAGGAAGTCAAAAAGCCCCTTCCTGGCTGCCTCGTTCCGGCCGTGGATGACGAACACCTTCCGCGAGTCCGCCCCGCTTCTGTTCTCCACCACCATGACGCTCCCTGCGCAACGCCCACTTGCTGCTCGATTTCACAAGACGCCTCCGACCGTACCCGGCGGTACCGACAAAGCCGGTTCCGCTCGTAGGCGGACCTGCTTCAGAGTTGCAAGCGAGATGAGGGTTTGAGGGCCGCCCCCTCGGTCCGGTCGGGTTCGGCCCGCGCGCTTGCGGGAAGGTCCGTTACGGGTCAGTCGATCGTCGGGAGCTTCGGGCCGAGGACGTCATCCGCGTCGACGATCGTGTACGCGTACCCCTGCTCGGCCAGGAAGCGCTGCCGGTGCGCCGCGTACTCCGTGTCGATCGTGTCCCGGGACACCACCGTGTAGAAGTGCGCCTGCCGCCCGTCGGCCTTCGGCCGCAGGACGCGACCGAGCCGCTGCGCCTCCTCCTGCCGCGACCCGAAC
This sequence comes from Micromonospora echinaurantiaca, assembly GCF_900090235.1. Lineage (NCBI taxonomy): Bacteria > Bacillati > Actinomycetota > Actinomycetes > Micromonosporales > Micromonosporaceae > Micromonospora > Micromonospora echinaurantiaca. The sequence continues at coordinate 6,883,407 of NZ_LT607750.1, forward strand.
GTCCCGGACACCTGGATCGCCACCGCCGCCTCGGGCAGGTCGATGGAGAAGTTCCCGACCTTCGAGATCACCAGCGTGCGCAGCTCACCCGAGCGGAACGCGTCGAAGAGTCGCTCCCGCTCCTTGTTGGTGGTCGAGCCCTGCACGATCGGCGCGTCCAGGTACTCGCCGAGCTGGTGCAGCTGGTCGATGTACGCGCCGATGACGAGGACCTGCTCCTCCGGGTGCCGCTGCACCAACGCGCGAACCACTGGCAGCTTGGTGCGGGCGGTCGCCGCCATCCGGTAGCGCTCCTCGGCCTCCGCCGTCGCGTACGCCATCCGCTCCGCGTCGGTGAGCGTCACGCGTACCTCGATGCACTCGGCCGGGGCGATCCAGCCCTGCGACTCGATGTCCTTCCACGGCGCGTCGTACCGCTTCGGGCCGATCAGGCTGAACACGTCGCCCTCCCGGCCGTCCTCGCGGACCAGGGTCGCGGTGAGGCCGAGCCGGCGGCGGGCCTGGAGGTCCGCGGTGAACCGGAAGATCGGCGCGGGCAGCAGGTGTACCTCGTCGTAGATGACCAGGCCCCAGTCGCGGGCGCCGAACAGGTCCAGGTGGGTGAACGCGCCGCCGCGCCGCGAGGTGAGCACCTGGTACGTGGCGATGGTGACCGGGCGGATCTCCTTGCGCTCGCCCGAGTACTCGCCGATCTCCTCCTCGGTCAGCGAGGTGCGGGCGATCAGCTCGCGCTTCCACTGCCGGCCGGCCACCGTGTTGGTGACCAGGATCAGCGTGGTCGCCTTCGCCTCGGCCATCGCCGCCGCGCCGACCAGCGTCTTGCCGGCGCCGCAGGGCAGCACCACCACGCCCGACCCGCCGGCCCAGAACGCCTCGACGGCCTCCCGCTGGTACGACCGCAGCGTCCACGGCTTGCGGCCCTCCTTGCCGGCCTCGGCCAGCTCGATCGGGTGCGCCTCGCCGTCCACGTAGCCGGCCAGGTCCTCCGCCGGCCAGCCGAGCTTGAGCAGCGCCTGCTTGAGCCGGCCCCGCTCCGAGGGGTGCACCTGGATGGTGTCGTCGTCGATCTTGTTGCCGAGCATGCCGGCGAGCTTCTTGCTCTTGGCCACCTCGACCAGCACCAGCCGGTCCAGCGCCCGCAGCACCAGGCCGTGCGCCGGGTCGTTGGCGAGCTGGAGCCGGCCGTACCGGTCCATCGTCTCGGCCACGTCCACCAGCAGCGCGTGCGGCACCGGGTAGCGGGAGAACTTGATCAGCGCGTCCACCACGCTCTCCGCGTCGTGGCCGGCGGCCCGGGCGTTCCACAGCCCCAGCGGGGTGAGCCGGTAGGTGTGCACGTGCTCCGGGGAGCGCTCCAGCTCGGCGAAGGGCGCGATCGCCATCCGGCAGGCCTGCGCGTCCGGGTGGTCGATCTCCAGCAGCAGGGTCTTGTCCGACTGCACGATCAGTGGTCCACCGCTCACGCCAGCGTCCTCTCCTCGGGCTGCTCGTCGACCCTCACGAACGGCGGTTACCCGCCGCAGGCCGACCATCCAGTGTTGCACGCACCGGGGTGAGCCAAGAAAAATGCTCACCGCACGCAACCGTCGCGGTACTCACATACGTCTACCAAGGGGACGGCTGTCCAGGGAGGGCACATGAAGCATGTCCGGATCACCACCCGGCTCGTCGCCCTGGCAGTCGTCACGGTGGTCGGCGCCGGTGCGTGTACGTTCGATCCGCAGGCAGGCAGGGGCGGGGGCGGGGAGCCCGTGCCGGCCGGTGCGGCGGAACAGGTAACGGGGGCGAGCGATGCGCCCGGGCCGGACCAGCCGGTCCAGCCCACCACGGCGCCGCCGAAGCCGACCCGCAGCGCCGCGCCGGAACCCACCAAGAGCACCCCGCCGAAGCCCAAGCCGACCCGCTCGCCGTCGCACACCGGCTGCCCGCAGGGCGAGCACCAGCGCGCGGTGGAGACGTACCTCGCGCAGCTCGGCGGGTTCGGCACGCTGACCGCGGACGGCCGGCAGTCCGCCGCCGACTGCGCCGCCATCAAGAAGTTCCAGAAGCGGTACGACATCCGCCCCGCCGAGGGCCGCGCCGGCCCGACGACGTACGACGTGGCGAAGCGGCTGGCCACTACCGACACCAGCCGCTGCAAGGCCGGCTCGGGCACCACCTTCTGCATCGACCTGACCCGGCAGACCACCTGGGTGATGCGCAACGGCAAGGTGCTCGTCAAGCCCACGGTGACCCGTACCGGGATGCCCGGCTACCGCACGCCGGCCGGCACCTTCACCATCAACTACCGCAACATCAAGGAGTGGTCCAACCCGTACGAGGTCTGGCTGCCCTACTGGCAGCACTTCACCCAGGGGATGGGCTTCCACGAGACCACCACCTACCTGCACAACAAGTCGATCGGTTCGCACGGCTGCGTCAACCTGCTGCACGCCGACGCGGTCCGGTACTGGGAACTCGGCAAGGTCGGCAGCAAGGTGGTGCTGGTCGGTCGCCGCCCCGGCACCTGAGGTCGACCCGCCCCTGAGCCGGATCGGGGTCGCACATCACGTCCGATCGGGGTTTTATCCCCTGTCACTCCGGTCACCCGAGTGACACGCTGGGACGGCAGGGGCCGGACCGGACGGGGAGGGGCCGAGCATGACCGTCGACCGTGAAGCGATCCCCCAGCACGACGACGCGCCCGCCGACGAGGTCTCCACGGCCACCGTCGTCGCGTACACGCTCGCCGCGGTGGTGCTCGTCGGGTGGTTCCTCTTCGGCTGGCTCGTGCTCCAGCAGGGCTTCGTCGACTCGGTCGGCGAGTCGGCCGGCGCCGGCTTCGCGCTGCTGCTGATCGTCTCCGTGGTCGGGACGGTGCGCCGCAGCCGGCGCTGACCCCGACTACTCCTCCAGCACCGCCGCGGTGACCCGGTGCAGCGCGAAGGTGTGCAGCATCTCCGTCCGCTCGTCCTCGGCCCGCAGGTAGCCGGCCCCGATCGACACCGGCCGGACCAGCCGGGACGCGGTCGCCCCGTGCGCGTCGACGTACCCGACCCAGACCAGCGCCTTGTCCCGGACCGCCTGCTGCAGCACCGCCAGGGCGTCGCTGTGGCTGGGCACCGCCACCGGACCGGTCGGCGCGGCGCCCCGGACCACGGCCGGCGCGCGCCGGGCCGCCCGGGCCGCCGCGTCGCCGCGCCGGATCTGCTCCACCACCCCGAGCATGCGCGGCATGGACAGCTTCGGCGTGGCCAGCGGGTCGAGCGTCCGGGCGGCCACCGACACCCGGGCCGGCGCCCGCCGGGTCTTCGGCCGGGCCAGCACGGTCGCCCCGCTGGCGTCCTCCGGCACCGGCGCGTAGCCGGCGTCGCGGAGCGCGAGCAACATCCGGTTCACCTGGTACGGCGTGACCAGCACCGTCGGCGCCAGCCGGCGCAACGCCAGCGACTCCAGCCGCCGGTCGGCCAGCACCTCGGTGAGCAGCGCCTCGTCGTCGCTGCGCACGTACCCGCCGGCCGAACCGACCCGCAGCCCGCCGTGCTTGCGGGCCACGTCGTCGATCAGGTACGTCAACCCCTGCGGCACGGGCGTGCGGGAACGCCGCCGGAACAGCCCGTGCAGGTCGTCGGCCGAGAAACCGGCGTCCAGGGCGCGGCGCACGCTCGCCGTGGTGACCCGGTACACGCTGGCCCCGCCGGCCGACTCCTGCTCCGCCACCACCTCCAGTTCGGCGGCGAGCGCCGGGTCGGGCGGGCCGGGCACCACCACCGACAGGTCGGCCTGCACCAGGAAGTGGTCGACCGGGGCGGGCAGCAGGGCGTCCAGCGCGCGTACCGCCGTCGACGGCTCACCCTCCTCGGCCTCCACCCGCAGCCCGAGCGGGTCGTCCCCGCCCCGCTCGTCGCCCGCCGTCACGTCGGCCAGCAGCAGCCGCCCGTACGAGGTGAGCGCGCCGAGGCCGGTGACGCCCAGCGTGGCCGCCTCGGCCAGCACCTCGCGGTGCGCGGCCTCCCGGCCCCGGCTGCGCCGCGGCGCCCGCCAGTCCAGCAGCTCCTGCACCTCCTCCGGGGTCGGCGCGGTGGCCGGCTCCAGGTCGGCCAGCACGCCGAGCACCGACCGCCGGGCCAGCGGCGCGCCGGCCCGTTCCGCCTCGGCGGAGAGCACCGTGATCGGGCGGTCCCGGTCGTCGCGCTGCCCGACCAGGCCGACCTGCCGGGTCATGGTCAGCCACGCCCGGGCCAGCTGCTCCCAGCGCTGGGCCAGCGAACTGGCCCGCCACACCTCGTAGCCGGCCGTCGGCAGCACCTGCTGGTCGGCCCCGTACCGGGCGGTGGTCGCGCCGGGCAGGTCCATCTCGCCGAGCAGCCCGGCCGCGTACGCCACCTCCAGCAGCAGCGCCGCCGTCGGCTCGTCCGCCCCGCCGACCCGGGCCAGCCGGCGCAGCTCCCGTACGCCCAGCCCGCCGGAGCGGAGCACCGGCACCGGCTCGGCGGCGAGGTTCTCCAGCAGCGCCTCGGTGAGGCGTACCACCTCCATGGTCTGGCCGGCGCCGGCGGAGTCGGCGGCCTTCGGCTCCCGGGGCGCGGCCGTCACCGGCGGCGGGCTGGTGCGCAGCGGGCCGAGCGGGCCGGTGTCCCGGCGCAGCAGCAGGCCGATCTCCCGGGGCAGCTCGACGGTGCCGGTGCCGCCCGCGCCGCCGGAGATCCGGACCAGCAGCCGGTGGTCGACCAGCCAGCGCACCGGCGAGCCGGTCGGGGCCCCACCGTTGGTCGGGTCGGGCGGCAGCGCGTCCTCCGCGCCGACCGGCGGGGCCTGGAGCGCGCCGGGCGGCACGCTGCCCACCGGCGGGCCGGCGGCCAGCCGGTCCAGGATCGCCCGGGCCGAGGGCGGCGCGGCCAGCAGCGTGCGCCGCAGCTTCGCCGGGTCCGCGCAGAGCGCGGCCGTCCGCGGGTCCAGCTCCGCCGCCGGTCGGCCGAGCCCCGCCGGGTACGGCGAGATCTCGTCGATGCCGCCGACGATCTGCAGACCGCTCTCCGGGCCGTACAGCAGGAAGAGCGCGCGCAGCCGGTTGACCGCGGCCCGGACCGCGGTCGGGGCGGGCGGGTGCGGCCCGGCGGTGGCCATGGCGAGCACCGCCTCGGTGGAGGTGCTGCCGTCGGCCGGGTCCCGGGTCAGCCGGGCGGCGTCCAGGATCTGCAGGGTGAACTGGTCCAGCCCGTCCAGGGCGCGGGCCACCGAGACCCGCGACTGGGCCCGGATGGCGAGCGCGGAGACGTCGGCCGGCACGGGTACGACGAGGTCCGGCCGCAGCTGGAGCAGGGCGGCGAGCGACTCGTCGGGCAGCGACCGGAGGTGGTCGGCGAGTGAGGTGGTCATCGTCGTTCCACGCTAGCCCGGCCGGGGGCCGTCGCGCCCCTCGGACGTCCGGCTCGACCGGGTTGACCGGGTACCTTCTCGGCATGCCCGCACCTACGGTCGGTTTCGACCTCGACATGACCCTGGTCGACTCGCGTCCCGGCATCGCCGCCGCCTACCGGGCGTTGACCGCCCGCACCGGCGTGCCGGTGGACGCCGAGCTGGCGGTGTCCCGGCTCGGCCCACCGCTGCGCACCGAGATCGCCCACTGGTTCCCGCCGGAGCAGGTGGACGCGGCCGTCCGCACGTACCGCGAGCTCTACCCGGCGTACGCGATCACCCCCAGCGTCCCGCTGCCCGGCGCGCTGGCCGCCATCGAGGCGGTACGCGCCCACGGCGGCCGGGTGCTGGTGGTCACCTCCAAGCTGGGCCGGCTGGCCCGGCTGCACCTGGACCACCTGGGGATCACCGTCGACGAGGTGGCCGGCGACCTGTTCGCCGAGGAGAAGGCGACCGCCCTGCGGAAGCACGGCGCGACCCACTACGTCGGCGACCACGTGGCCGACATGGTGGCCGCCAAGGCGGCCGACGTGCCCGGGATCGGGGTCGCCACCGGCCCGTGCTCGGTCGACGAGCTGCGCGCGGCCGGGGCGGAACTGGTGCTCGATGATCTCACCGGATTCCCGGCGGCGCTGGACGGCATGATCCGGCTAGCCTTGGAGCAGTAGACGGTTCAACCGAAGCAGGGGATCTCAGGTGCCTACGGGTCGAGTGAAGTGGTACGACGCGGCCAAGGGATACGGGTTCGTCACCAGTGACGAGGGTGGCGACGTGTTCCTGCCGAAGGGCGCGCTACCCGCTGGTGTCACCGACCTCAAGGGTGGTCAGCGGGTCGACTTCAGCGTGGTGGACAGCCGCCGGGGCGCCCAGGCGATGGGGGTCAAGCTGCTCGAGGCCCCGCCGTCGGTGGCCGAGCTGCGCCGCCGGCCGGCCGAGGAGCTGCACGGCCTGGTCGAAGACATGATCAAGGTGCTGGAGGCGAAGGTCCAGCCGGACCTGCGCCGGGGCCGGTTCCCGGACCGCAAGACCGCGCAGAAGATCGCTCAGCTGGTCCACGCGGTGGCGCGCGAGCTGGAGGTCTGAGGCACCAGCCCGGCGTCGGCGGCCCGGCCGAGCAGCGCCTCGACGGCGGCGAACCCGGCGTCCCCCAGGTCGGCGGTGAACTCGTTGACGTAGAGGCCGATGTGCCGGTCCACCACGTCGGGCTCCATCTCCTGCGCGTGCGCGAGCACGTAGTCCCGGCTGGCCGCCGGATCGGCCCAGGCTCGGCGTACCGAGTCGCGGATCCACCCGGCGGCGGCCTCCGGGTCGACGGCGCCCCGCCGGGCCAGGATCGCGCCGAGCGGGATCGGCAGGCCGGTGTCGGCCTCCCACCACTCGCCGAGGTCGACCAGGGCGGTCAGGCCGTGCCGCGGGTAGGTGAACCGGGCCTCGTGGATGACCAGGCCGGCGTCGTACCGGCCGGCGGCCACGCCCGGCATGATCTGGTGGAACGGCACCACCTCGATCCGGGCCGGCGGGCGGCCGGCCGACCAGAGCCGGAAGAGCAGGTACGCGGTGGTCCGGTCGCCCGGCACCGCCACCGTGGCGCCGGTCAGGTCGGTGCGGTCCGGGCCGCCGGCTCCGTTGCCGTTGCCGTTGCCGTCGCCCCGGGTGAGCACCAGCGGCCCGCAACCGCGCCCGAGCGCACCGCCGCACGGCAGCAGGTGGTAGTCGTCGAGCAGCCACGGCAGCGCCGCGTAACTCACCTTGACCAGGTCGAACGCCCCGCGCTCGGCGGCGGTGTTGGTGACGTCCACGTCGGCGTAGGTCACCTCGACCGGCGGGGCGCTGGGCACCTGACCGTGCACCAGGGCGTGGAAGACGAACGTGTCGTTGGGGCAGGGCGAGATCGCCAGCGAGAGCGCCACACCCCCACCGTAGCCCGGCCCCCCGGACCGGTCGCTCGCCCGGCTGCCCGGTTGTGACGCGGACCCGCCCGTTCCGTTAGCGTGCCCGGCTGCCCGGCTGCCCGGCTGCCCGGCTGCCCGGCTGCCCGGCTGCCCGGCTGCCCGGCTGCCCGGCCGCCCGGCCGCCGGCGGGTTGTCCTGCGCCCTCTGCCGGACCATCCCACTTCCACACCAGTCGCCGTCCCGCCAAGCCCCAGAGGACTCCCGCTGCGTGACCCTTGCCGGTTGCCGGTTGCCGGTTGCCGGTTGCCGGTTGCCGGTTGCCGGTTGCCGGTCGCCCCGGTAGAGCCATCCTGCCCTTTGGAGCTGATGTCGCTAACGACTCAGAACCGCTCAGGCGCCGGGGCGTCGGCTGTCGCGTGACGGTTGCCGGTTTACCCGAGGACGACTGTCGGGTGCCGTGCCCAGACTTGGCGGCTGCCGGGCAGCCGAATGTGGCCGGTCGCCGGTAGCGGCCTTGCGCCCTTTGGAGCTGATGTCGTAAACGGTTCAGCCGTGCTCGGTGCGAGTCGGCGGGTGCGGGTAGCCGGATGTTGGGTGACCCGGAGGCTGGGTGCCGGGGCCCTGGCTGTCTGTGGCGGTTGCCGGCTGTGGCGAGTGTGTGTCGGCTGTGGGGTGGCAGGTGCCGGTGGCCGGTGCGGGTACCGGAGTGGTGCCAGACGCCGGGCGGCGGGTGCTGGATCGCGGGTGGCAGGTGCCGGGTGGTCGGTGCGGGTACTGGATGTGGTGCCGGACGCCGGATGCCGGACGCCGGATGCCGGGCGGCGGGTGCTGGTGCGCGGATGGCAGGCGGGGCGCGGCGGGGTCCGATGCGAAGCCCGTCCATCGGGTTTGATGTCGTAAACGACTCAGCTCCAAAGGGCCCGTATGAGCAGGTGGTTACGTCTGCCGCATCTGTTGTCCACAGCTTTGTCCACAGGTTGTCGCGGGGTGTTGAAGAGGCAGTCGGGCCTGGGGAATATCGACGGGTGGCAGAGCGGACGACGGCGGCCAACCTGGGCGAGACGGAGCTGGGCGGGGTGGAGCTGGGCGGGATGGAGCTGGGCGGGGTGGAGCTGGGCGGGACGCTGCGGGCCCTGCGTCGCCGAGCCGATCTGAGCCAGCGGGAGCTTGCAGCGAAGGCCGGCGTGCCGCAGGCGACTCTCGCGCGTATCGAGTCGGGGCGGGCGGCCGATCCTCGGTTCCGCACGGTGCTGCGGCTGGTCCGGGCTGCCGGGGGTGAACTCGCGGTGGGTGTCGTGGCTGATGAGAGGGCCGACGCGCCCCTCGTGCCCGTACCGCCGGTGCCCCATGACGACATGCGGGACGAGGCGGACCGCCGCTATCCGGCCCACCTCGACGTGCGGGAGGTGCGGCGGCCGCGGGACTGGCCGGGTGCCTGGTGGGCGTCGTGGTGCAATCTGCCACCGCGACTGTGGCCGTGTCCGGTGCCGGCCGCCACCTACGACCTGGACCGTGGCTATCGGGACCGCCGCCGACAACGCGAGGAGATCCGGCGGGCCGTCCGGCTGCGCCGGGTGTGGGGTGACGGCCTGCCGACCACCTCGTGGCGCTTCGTCGCTGAGCTGCCCGATGGTGAACTGGTCGGCGAGCTACGCGCCCACGAGCGGAGCCCGCATCTGTTCGACGGCGAGGAGCCGAGCGACGAACGCGAGATCGTTCTCGACGGCGTCCTCGTCGCGGCGCCCTGCCGCGGGCTGGGCATCGGTCGGCGGCTGGTCGAGCTGCTCACCGCCGAAATGGAACGGGCCGGCGTCCGGCGGGCCCATGCCGTCGCCGAGCTGGAGGGTGTCGACTTCCTGTTGGCGTGCGGCTACCAACTGGAGACGAGCCGGCCGTCGGCGTTGCGGTTCGACCTGCCGCGCCACTGACCGGGCGCCGTCCGAGGTCGGGCCGGGAGGGTGGCGGTCGGGGTCAGGCCAGGGCTGCGGCGGCGGTGGTGAGGGCGGCCAGTGCCTCGCGCATCCGCCAGGCGTCACGGTCGCGGGGGCCGATCGGGTTCGAGACGGTACGCAGCTCGACGAAGGGCAGGCCGGCGTGGGCGGCGGCGACGCCGACCCCGTACCCCTCCATGGCCTCGGCCACCGCGTCCGGGTGCCGGCGGCGCAGCTCCTCGGTGCTCCGAGCGGTGCCGGTCACCGTGCTGACCGTCAACACCGCGCCCACCGTCGCCTCGGGCAGGTTCGACTGGAGGGTGGCCAGCAGGTCGGGGTCGGCGGCGATCGCGACGCCGCCGCCGAGCAGCTCCGGCGGCATGCCGAGCTCGTCCACCGGGATGAACCCGGCGGGGGACTCGGCGCCCAGGTCGGCGGCGACGCTGCGGGTGCCCAGCACGGTGCCGCCCACCGCCACGGCCCCGGCGAAGCCACCAGCCACGCCGGCGCTCACCACGCCCTGGTACGGCCGTCCGGCGGCCTCGGCGAGCGCCAGCAACCGGGCGGTGGCCGCACCGGCGACGGCCGGGCCCACGCCCACCGGCACCACCACCATGTCCGCGTCCGGCAGGCCGGCGCGGACCGCCTCCGCCTCGGCCGGTACCGCGGTCACCACGAGCAGCCCGGTCACGACACCGGCCCCCGCGGCTCGCGTCGGGTCTCGTCGTCGGTTCCGCCCGGCCCGCCCACCGCTGACGACGGGCGGTAGATGTGGAAGCCCGGCGGGGCGAGGTCGGGGTCGTCCAGGAAGCCGGCCTGGGCGGGTGCCGGCGAGGTGGGAGCGGCCTCCGCCGGCCGGCCGTTCCGGTCGCCCTCGCCAGACTCGTCCTCGGTCAGCTCGTCGTCGCCGAGCGGGCGGCCGACCAGCCGCTCGGCGCGCAGCCGACCGGCCATCACCACGGCGCGGGCGGCGGCCAGTGCGCCCACCCCGGCCACCACCGCGATCCCGACCCGGCCCTCGAACGGCACCAGCCCGAGCCCGCCACCGGCGACGAAGGCCAGCATCAGCACCGTCTCCGAGTGCGCGAACGAACTGGCCCGCAGCCGCTCCGGGATGCGCTCCTGGATCGAGGCGTCCACGGCCAGCTTGGCGATTCCGCTGATCAGCGCGGCCACCAGGCAGAGCAGCGCGACCATCGGCAGCGAGAACTTGAGCGCGGCGAGCACCCCCACGCCGGCCACGATCACCATGCCGCTGGACTGGATGGCGGCGGGGCGGTGGATGCGCAGCCGGGTGCCGACCGCGGTGGCCAGGAAGGTGCCCACCGCGAGCGCCCCGCCGACCAGCCCCAACGCGCCCTCGGCGCCCAGGTCACGACCGAACACCACGGTGGTCAGGTCGCCGGCCTTGATGGCGAAGGCGAGGAAGAGCAGCAGGAAGCCGTAGATCGCGCGCAGCCCGGCGGCGCCGACCAGGGTGGCGATCACCAGCCGGCCGGCGGGCCGGCCCCGGCCCAGCGGGCGGTCACCGGAGCGGCCGTACAGCGCCCGCAGCGGGCGCGGCACCCGCTCCGGCGGTTCCGAGTCCGCCTTCGGCGGCAGCCGCAGGGAGATCACCATGCCGACCAGGAAGATCACCGAGGCCACCCGCAGCGGCCACTGCGGGCCGAACCAGAACGCGGCCAGCCCGATCGGGGCGACCAGCGCGCCGGCCACCGTGCCGTAGACGCTGGCCCGGGCGCCCACCTGGGACAGGCCGAGCCCCTCCGGCAGCAGCCTCGGCACGGCCGCCGAGCGGGCCACGCCGTACGCGCGGGAGAGCGCCAGCACCCCGAACGCCGCCGGATAGAGCCCGAAGCCGTGGATGTAGTCCGAGATCAGCCAGGCCAGGAACGCCCGGCCGAGCATGGTGGCGGCCAGCGCGTACCGGCGGCCGTGCCGGAAGTGGTCGAGCAGCGGCCCGACCACCGGGGCCAACATGGCGAACGGCACCATGGTCACCAACAGGTAGAGCGCGACCTTGCTGCGCGCCTCGCCGAGCGGCACGTTGAAGAAGATCGTCCCGGCCAGGCCGATGGCGATCAGCGTGTCACCGGCGCAGGAGATCGCGTGCAGGTCGAAGAGGCGGACCATGCCGACCTCGCCGCCCGCGCCCCGGGCCCGGGCCCGGCCGGCCCGCCGGGTCATCCAGCGGCCACCGCTGAACGAACCGCGCAGCAGCAGGCGTACGCCCTTGATGCCGGTACCGACGGTCCGCCCGAGGAGGGACCGCTCGGAGCGGGAGAACAGCGGCATGTGCACCATCCTCGCCCATCCGTCCGGCGTACGCCGCACCACTGCGCGAGAACGTCTGCGGGGAGTGGCTGACAGTCGCCCGTCCGGATGGGGAACAATGGTGAGGTGACCAGGCCCGCCTCCGCCCGCGCCGCCCGCCTCGACCAGGTCTGCGCCGCCGCCGTCGAGCTGGCGCGCGAAGCCATCACCGAGGTGGAGCCCAGCGACGTCGGCGACCACCTCCAGGCCGTCGCCGAGGGCGACCGGCTCGTCACCCACTACTTCGAGTGCCGGCTGGCCGGCTACCGCGGCTGGCGCTGGGCGGTCACCGTCACCCGGGTGCCCCGCAGCCGGAACGTGACGATCTGCGAGACGGTGCTGCTGCCCGGCCCGGACGCGCTGCGCGCCCCCGGCTGGCTGCCCTGGCAGGAGCGGCTCAAGCCGGGCGACCTCGGCCCCGGCGACCTGCTGCCCACCCCGCCCGACGACGAGCGGCTCCAGCCCGGCTACCTGCTCTCCGACGACCCGGGCGTCGAGGAGACCGCCTGGGAGCTCGGCCTCGGCCGGTCCCGGGTGCTGTCCCGGGAGGGGCGCAGCGAGGCCGCCCAGCGCTGGTACGACGGCGACCACGGCCCGTCCGCGCCCATCTCCACCGCCGCGCCGGCCGCGGCCCGCTGCGGCACCTGCGGCTTCTATCTGCCGCTGGCCGGCGCCCTGCGGCAGTGCTTCGGCGTCTGCGGCAACTTCTACGCCCCGGACGACGGCCGGGTGGTCAGCGCCGACCACGGCTGCGGCGCGCACTCGGAAACCCTCGTCGAGGCCACTGAGACGCCGGTCGACGAGCTGCCCACCGTCTACGACGACAGCGCGGTGGAGGCGGTGGCGGTCAGCCGGGCGCCCGGTTCGGTCGAGGCCGCGGAGCCGGCGGAGCCGTACGGGCACCCCTGACGGGTCGGTCGACGCCGCCGGTCAGCGGCCGGCGGCGCGGCGGCGGCGCCGGTTCGCGTCGTGCCGCATCATCACCGCGAGACCGGGGAAACCCCACAGAAAACCGGCCAGGCAGGTCCAGAGCCAGTTCTCCCGCCCGTGCTCGGTGAGCCAGTCACGGAAGAAGACCAGCAGCACCAGCCCGACGACCGCCCAGATCGCCATCCCGGCGAGGGCGAACGGCACCATCGGCGGGTCGAGCGGCTCCGGCCGCGGCGGTTGCTGCTTCGGCACCCGGCAAGCGTACGTGACCGACTTTCCCTGCCCGCCGGTGATCTGGGACGATGCGCGCGACAACGGAAGATCACCTGCGAGGACCTGATGGCAGTAGAGCCGCCCGAGAACGGCACACCACCCGACCCCGCTCACCCGCGTAACGGTTTCGACCGGTTCTTCGAGATCTCCGCCCGCGGCTCGACGATGAGCCGCGAGGTACGCGGTGGCCTGGCGACCTTCTTCACGATGGCGTACATCGTGGTGCTCAACCCGCTCATCCTTGGTGGTGCCGTCGACGGTGACGGCAAGTCCCTGCCCATTCCCGCGCTGGCCGCGGCGACCGCGCTGGTCGCCGGCCTGATGACCATCCTGATGGGTGTGGTCGGCCGGTTCCCGCTGGCGCTCGCCGCCGGCCTCGGCGTCAACGCGCTGGTCGCGTACGAGATCGCCCCGGAGATGACCTGGGCGGACGCGATGGGCCTGGTGGTGATCGAAGGTGTGATCATCGCCGTGCTGGTGCTGACCGGCCTGCGGACGGCGGTGTTCCGCTCGGTGCCGACCCAGATGAAGACGGCGATCGGCGTCGGCATCGGCCTCTTCCTGACCATCATCGGCCTGGTCGACGCCGGCTTCGTCCGGCGCATCCCGGACGAGGCGAACACCACCGTGCCGGTCGGCCTGGGCATCGGCGGCAAGCTGGTCAGCTGGCCGATGCTGGTCTTCGTGGTGGGTCTGCTGCTGACCCTGGTGCTGGTGGTACGCCGGGTCAAGGGCGCCATCCTGATCGGCATCCTGGCCTCCACCGTGCTGGCGGTGATCGTCGAGGCGGTGGGGAACATCGGCCCGTCCTTCGTCGACGGCAAGCCGAACCCGAAGGGCTGGTCGCTGAACGTCCCGGAGCTGCCGACGAGTTGGGTGGACGTGCCCGACCTGTCGCTGCTCGGCAAGTTCAACGTGCTCGACTCGTGGAGCCGGGCCGGCTGGCTGGTCGTGCTGATGTTCGTCTTCACCCTGCTGATCACTGACTTCTTCGACACCATGGGCACGATGGTCGCGGTCGGCCAGGAGGGCGGCATGCTCGACGAGCGGGGCACCCCGCCGCGGGCGAAGGAGATCCTGCTGGTCGACTCGATCGCGGCGGCGGCCGGTGGTGCGGCGAGCACCTCCAGCAACACGTCGTACATCGAGAGCGCCGCCGGTGTGGCGGAGGGCGCCCGGACCGGGGTGGCCAACCTGGTCACCGGCGCGCTCTTCCTGCTGGCCATGTTCCTGGCGCCGCTGGTGGTGGTGGTCCCGTTCGAGGCGGCCTCCACCGCGCTGGTGGTGGTCGGCTTCCTGATGATGACCGCGGTGCGGACCATCGACTGGTCCGACTACGAGATCGCCATCCCGGCGTTCCTCACCATCGTGCTGATGCCGTTCACCTACTCGATCTCCAACGGCATCGGCGCCGGCCTGATCACGTACGTCGTGGTCAAGCTGGCAAAGGGCAAGGCGCGGGAGATCCACCCGCTGCTGTACGGCGTGGCCGCACTCTTCGTGCTGTACTTCCTGCGCGGGCCGATCGAGTCCGTGGTGCTCTGAGGCTCCGCTCCGGGCCGGGTGACCAACCGGTCACCCGGCCCGGAGCAGGGCGAACTTCTCGTGAGCGTGGTCATATCAGGTGTCGTTAGCCAGGCTCATTAGTTAGGCTAACTATCGTGACGGAGCGGACGGTGACGGCGAAACGCGTGCCACCGGCGCAGCTGGCACCGCAGCTGCGTGATGCGATCACCCGGCTCAACCGACGGGTCCGCCAGGCCCGGCCGGTCGGCGACCTGACGGTCACCCAGCTCTCCGCGCTCACCAGCCTCAAGCTGGCGGGCGCGCTGACGCCTCGGGAACTGGCCGACATCGAGCGGGTGCAGCCGCCGACGATGACCAAGATCGTCGCGAAGTTGGAGGAGCGCGGCCTCGTGCAGCGCAGCCCCCATCCGACCGACGGTCGGCAGGTCATCCTGGCGGCGACCGAGGGGGGACGGGCGGTGCTCGACCAGTTCGAGCGGGCCCGCAACTCGTGGCTGGCCGACCGGCTGGCCGAACTCACCGAAGCCGAACGGGACACGTTGCGGCAGGCCGCGGAGATCCTGCAACAGATCGCCCGCGGCTGACCGCGCCACCTTCGCCCGCGCCGTCCGACGTCGATGACGCGTACCACGGCGAGGAGGCGCACCAAGAGTGCAGGCGAAGCTGAGCACGATGTTCCAGTCCCTACAGGTCCGCAACTACCGGCTATTCGCGTCCGGGCAGCTGATCAAACTGATCGGCGTCTGGATGATGTTCATCGCCCAGGACTGGCTCGTCCTCGAGCTCTCCGACAACTCCGCCACCGCGCTCGGCGTGGTGACCGCGCTCCAGTTCACCCCGGTGCTGCTGCTCACCCTGATCTCCGGGCGGCTGGCCGACCGCTACGACAAGCGGATGCTGCTCTTCGTCGCCAACGCGTTCTGGACCGTGCTGGCGCTCGCCATGAGCCTGCTGGTCATCACCGGCCTGGTCGAGCTGTGGCACGTGTTCGCGTTCGCCGCCCTGCTCGGTACGGCGAACGCGGTGGAGACCCCGGTCCGGCAGGCGTTCGTCTCCGAACTGGTCGGCACCTCGCTGCTGCCCAACGCGCTCTCGCTCAACGCGGCCACCTTCAACTCCGCCCGGATCGTCGGGCCGGCGCTCGCCGGCCTGGCCATCGCCGCGTTCGACGTCGGGCCGGTCTTCCTGGTCACCGCGCTCAGCTCGATCGCCCCGCTGGTCAACGTGGTCCGGATGCGTACCGCCGAGCTGCACCGCGAGGCGCTCCCGCCGCGCGACGAGCGGGCGCAGGCGAAGGTGATCGACGGGCTGCGCTACGTCCGGCGCCGCCCCGACCTGCTGCTGCCGATGGTAATGATCTCGATCATCGCGACCTCGCTGTTCAACTTCCAGCTCACCCTCGCCGCGCTGGCCAAGACGGTCTTCAACACCGGGGCGGCGTCGTTCGGCCTGTTCAGCAGCGCGCTCGCGGTCGGTGCGCTGATCGGGGCGCTGGCCGGCACCGGACGGCGCAGCCGGCCGTCGGTCTGGCTGGTGCTGGGCGCCGCCGTCGCCTGCTCCACCTTCGGCACCCTGGTCGGGCTCGCGCCCGCGTACTGGCTGGTGGTGGCGCTGCTGCTGCCGACCGGGTTCTTCATGGTGTTCTTCGCCCAGGCCGCCAACCAGCGGATCCAGCTCGGCACCGACGCCGCCTTCCGTGGCCGGGTGATGGCGCTCTGGGTGCTGGTGTTCCTCGGCACCAACCCGGTCGGCGCGCCGGTGATCGGCTGGCTCGCCGAGACCTACGGCGCCGGCGCGAGCATCTGGATCGGCGGGCTGATCTCGCTGGCCACCGCCCTGCTCGCGCTGACCTGGCAGCTGCGCCGTTCCGGGGCCCGGCTCCGGTTCCGGGTGCTGCCGATGCCCCGCTTCTACGTCACCTCCACGGACTGCTGATCCCGGCCGGCCGGTGGGAACGTACCCACCGGCCGGCCGATCCGTCCCGATACACGGATGACGCGGATGCCGCCAATCCGGTGGCGGGGCGGCACGATGCGGCCTAGCGTCTATGTGTGGAGCTCGGACGCGTGCTGCTGCTGGCACTGGCGTTCATAGCGGTGGCCAGCCTGCCGGCGGCGATCGCCCTGCTCTTCTGCGCCGACGAGATCATCGACCGGGTGGTCTGCGGCTTCGCCGAGTGGCGCGAACGCCGCCGGGAGCGGCGCACCATCGCCCGGCTGGACCGGGCGATCGAGGCCGACTCGCTCACCCGCGACATCGACCTCAGCGACTTCGACCGCACCGACCGGCGCCCGCTGGAGCAGCTCGCCGCCGACCTGCGCCGGCTGGGCAGCCAGCGGATCGGCGTGGGTGGTCGCTCGATGGTCTGGCACGGCGCGGTCCTCCAGGCGTACGACGACCGGCTCCGCCGGGCCTGCCAGGCGCTGGGCATCCCCGAGCACCTCACCGAGCTGACCGGCGTAGACCTGGAGATCGAACGGGTCCGGGTGGAGGGGCTGCTGCACGCCGCCGGGCTGGCCCTGCCCGCCGCCCGGGCCGACGACCGCCAGCGCCACCGGTGAGCGGCGGTTGAGGCTCTTCGTCGCGGTCTACCCGCCACCCGAGGCGGTCGACCACCTGACCACGCAGGTGGCCCGGCTACGGACCGGCGCGGCGGCCGCCGCCGGCATCAACGTCCGGCTCGCCGACCCGGCCCAGGCGCACGTCACCCTCGCCTTCCTCGGCGACGTGGAAGCCGACCGGCTGGTCGACGTGGAGAGTTCGCTCGGGCTGGCCGCCGAGTGGTCCCGGGACGCGCGCGCGGCGACCCCGCGACTGCGGCTGGCCGGCGGCGGCACGTTCGGGCAGGGCCGGTTCACCGTGCTCTGGGTGGACCTCCGGGGCGAGGTGGAGGCGCTGGTGGTGCTCGCCCGGCTGGTCCGGTCCCGGCTGCGCAACGCCAAACTGCCGCACGACGACAAGCCGTTCCGCCCGCACCTGACCATCGCCCGCCCCGGCGACCGGATTCCCCCGGAGGACGTCGCGGCCGACGTGGAGACGTTGCACGGCTACCAGGGCCCGGCCTGGCCGGCCACCGAGATGGTCCTCATGCGCAGCCACCCCGGCCCCAACCCCACCTACGACCGCCTCGCCGCCTGGCCCCTCTGACCCCGCCCACCCCGCCCACCCGGCAGATCCCGACCGACCCGCCCGCCCGGCCGGCCCACCGACCGGCCCCGGTGTTCAAGGGGTTCGGGTCAGCTCCGGCCGGGATCCTGACGCAAAACCCCTTGATCAACGTGGCGGTGCGGAGGTGGGGGTCACCAGGCCCAGGCTTCGGGGCCGGGGCCGCCGTTGCCGAGCGGGGGGAAGAGTTCGTCGAGGCGGTTCAGGGCGGGCTCGTCGAGGCGGACGTCGAGCGCGCCGAGGGAGCGGTCGAGCTGCTCCACGGTGCGCGGACCGATGATCGGGGCGGTCACCCCGGGCCGGGAGAGCAGCCAGCCCAGCGCCACGTCGGCCGGGTCGTGGCCCAGGTCGGCGCAGAGCTTCTCGTACGCCTCGATGGTCGGCCGGTGCGCGGCCAGCGCCTCGGCCGAGCGTCCGCTGGTGCCCCGCGCCGCGCCGCCCTCGGCCATCTTGCGCAGCAGCCCGGCGAGCAGCCCGCCGTGCAGCGGCGACCACGGGATGATGCCGAGGCCGTGGTGCTGGGCGGCCGGCACCACCTCCAGCTCGACGTGCCGGGTCAGCAGGTTGTAGATGCACTGCTCGGAGACGAGGCCGAGGAAGTTGCGCTTCCCGGCCGCCTCCTGCGCCACCGAGATGTGCCAACCGGCGAAGTTGGACGATCCGACGTAGAGCACCTTGCCCTGCGCGACCAGCGTCTCCATCGCCTGCCAGATCTCCTCCCACGGCGTGGTCCGGGAGATGTGGTGCATCTGGTAGAGGTCGATGGTGTCGGTCTGCAGCCGGCGCAGCGAGCCCTCGCAGGCCCGGATGATGTGCCGGGCGGAGAGGCCGCGCTCGTTGGGCCAGTCGCCCATCTTGCCGTAGACCTTGGTGGCCAGCACGACCTTCTCCCGCCGGCCGCCGCCCTGGGCGAACCAGCGCCCGATGATCTGCTCGGTGATCCCCTCGCCGGTCTGCCAGCCGTAGACGTTGGCGGTGTCGAAGAAGTTGATCCCGTGGTCGAGCGCCCGATCCATGATCGCGAAGCTGTCCGGCTCGCTGGTCTGCGGCCCGAAGTTCATCGTGCCGAGGCAGAGGCGGCTGACGGACAGGCCGGTGCGGCCGAGGTTCGTGTAGTCCATACGCCCCACCCTGCCACGGTGGCACTTCGAGTGCCTCGCGTCGGCCCCAACGACCGGATGGCCGCCGGAGCCGAGCGCGGGTCAGGAGGACTCGCGGGCCGCCGGGCCGCTGCCGAAGAGCACGTCGTCCCAGCTCGGCAGGCGCTTGCGCGGCTTGCCACCGGCCTCGGTGGACTCGCCGCCGGCGGCCGCCGCGGCACCCGTGCGGCGGGGCCGGAGCACCGCCAGCGACGGCACGGCCGGCACCTCCTTCGGCGCGTCCGAGTCGTCGTCGAAGGCCGAACCCTGGCCGCCGCCGAGCAGCGCCGCGGCGCCCCCGCCGACCGCCCGCTGCCGGGGCGCGTCCGGGCCGGCCAGCGCGGCCGGGGAGCGCGGGTCGAGCCCGCGACCGGAGGACGCGCCGAGCGGCCGGTCGAGCGAGGCGAGCAGGGCGTCCCGCCCGGCCCGGATCGGGTCCCGCCCGGGGCGGGCGTGCTCGGCCGGCGTCGGCAGGCCGTGCCCACCGCGACTCGGCTCGCCGCGCGACGGGCCGGGCAGCGCGTGCCCGCCCCGCTCCGGCGCCGGCTCCTGGCCGAGGATCGGCGTGGGACGCTCGGCGCAGAGGTACTGCGCCATGTCGTCGTGCGGGCTGACCGCCTGCCGGGTCTTGTCCAGATCCCAGACGGCCTGCGCGGTGGCCTTGCCCGACGGCCAGGTGGCGACGATCCGCCAGGTGCCGTCGTCGCGCCGCCAGGCGTCCCAGGAGATCTTCTCGGTGTCGATGCCGTGCTGGGCCAGCCGGCCGTTGACCACCTCGGCCAGCGGGGTGGGCTTCTCCGCGCCCTTGAGCCGGGTGCGCCGGGCGTGCTGGGCGAGCATCGCGCGCTCCTGCAGCACCGGGCCGGCGTAACGCAGCACCCGGTCGACCGGCACACCGGCGATCCGGGCGACGTCCTCGGCGGACTCGCCGGAGCGGATCCGGGCCTGGATGTCGCGCGGGGACAGGGACGGTGCCGGGTCGGCGGCGGCGGCCGGCGCCACCGTGAGCGGCGGCGCGCCGGGCTCGGCGTGCAGCACGCCGGCGACGCGCTCGTCGATCGGCAGGGCGAGCAGTCGCCCGACCTCGTCGGCGAGCACCAGGGCCTGGCCGTCCTCGGAGAGGGCGACGAAGCGTACTGGGCGCATTAGCGTTGCCTCCGTCCCGCTTCGCTGGCCGCACGCCACGAGTCGGCCACCCGGGCGTCTCGCACCACGGTACGCGGTTCCGTGCCGGGGTGGGGGATGCGACACCCCGCATGTCGCGGATGAGCAGGGGCGATGATCACAGTCGGTGGCCGCCACCGGGGGTGACGACCACCGACTGTGAAGGACGCGCTAGAGCCGCTCGACCACGTAGTCGATGGACGCGGTGAGCGCCTCCACGTCGGCCGGCTCCACGGCCGGGAAGAGCGCCACCCGCAGCTGGTTGCGGCCCAGCTTGCGGTAGGGCTCGGTGTCCACGATGCCGTTGGCGCGCAGCGCCTTGGCGATCGCGGTGGCGTCCACCCCGTCGGCGAAGTCGATGGTGGCGACCACGTTGGACCGCAGCGCCGGGTCGCTGACGTACGGGGTGGCCACCGCGGAACGCTCGGCCCAGCCGTAGACGATGGCGGCGCTCTCCGCGGTGCGCTTGGCCGCCCAGGCCAGCCCGCCCTGCGAGTTCATCCAGTCGGTCTGCTCGGCGGCCAGGAAGATGGTGGCCAGCGCCGGGGTGTTGTACGTCTGCTCCAGCCGCGAGTTGTCGATCGCGGTGACCAGGTCGAGGAACGCCGGGATGTAGCGGCCCGACGACTTGATCTCGGCGGCCCGCTCCAGCGCGGCCGGCGACATCAGCGCCAGCCAGAGGCCGCCGTCCGAGCCGAAGCACTTCTGCGGGGCGAAGTAGTAGACGTCGGTCTCGCCGACGTTGACCTCCAGCCCGCCGGCGCCGGAGGTGGCGTCGACCAGCAGCAGCGAGCCCTCGTCCGCCCCGGGCACCCGGGAGATCGGCACCGCGACACCGGTCGAGGTCTCGTTGTGCGGGGTGGCGTAGACGTCCACGCCGGCCTCGGCGACCAGGGTGGGCGCGCTGCCCGCGTCCGACTTGCGGATGGTCGGCTCACCGAGGAACGGCGCGTCCTTGACCGACTTAGCGAACTTGGCACCGAACTCGCCGAAGCTGGCGAACTGCGCCCGGTCGCGGATCAGGCCGAACGCCGCCACCTCCCAGAACGCGGTGGTGCCGCCGTTGCCGAGCACCACCTCGTAGCCCTCGGGCAGGGAGAAGAACTCGGCGATGCCGCGGCGCAGCCGGGCGACCTGGTCGCGGACCGTCTTCTGCCGGTGGGAGGTGCCCAGGTAGCTGGTCGCCACGTCGGCGAGGGCGGACACCGCCGCTGGACGGACCTTGGACGGCCCGCAGCCGAACCGCCCGTCGGCGGGCTTGATCTCGTCGGGAATCCGGATGGTCGGTGCGTCAGCCACGGTCTTCAAGATCCTTCCGCATGGGCCGGGGCCCGGTGAGCTGGCGGGCACGGACCGGCGGCGGCGTGTAAACACACGGCGGCCGGGATCCGAGCCTGGTCCGGCGGCACTGCCGAGCCCTCATCCTCCCATCCCCGGCGGGTCGCCGGCCGGTCGGTCCCAGCTCAGCGGCTGAGTCCTGCACCACACACCCGCGAGCTCCGGGTGCATATCCGTTGCTGCGCCGACGACCACAGCCGCACCCAGAGCGGCCGGGGCGGGCGCCGGAGCGGGCAGGACGGGCGCCGGAGCGGCGGGGGCGGGTGCCGGCGTGGCGGGAAGGGCGGCCGGGTCCGGCGGGAGACGCGCGAGGGGCCCCGCCCGGCATCGGACGGGGCCCCTGGGCGTACGCGGTCAGCCGGTCAGACGCCGTGCGGGATGGCGTCCCAGCCGTCGACCTCCTGCGGCTTGCGGCTGCCGGGCCCGACGTACCGGGCGGACGGGCGGACCAGCCGCTGGAGCTTCTTCTGCTCCAGGATGTGCGCGCTCCAGCCGCCCATCCGGGCACAGGTGAACATCGAGGTGAACATGTGCGCCGGCACCTCGGCGAAGTCGAGCACCACGGCCGACCAGAACTCGACGTTGGTGGCGAGCACCCGGTCCGGGCGGCGGGCCTGGAGTTCGGCCAGCGCGGCCTTCTCCAGCGCCTCGGCCACCTCGAAGCGCGGCGCGCCCAGCTCCTTGGCGGTGCGGCGGAGCACCCGGGCGCGCGGGTCCTCGGCCCGGTAGACCCGGTGGCCGAAGCCCATCAGCCGCTCGCCGCGGTCGAGCACGCCCCGGACGTAGCCCTCGGCGTCGCCGCTGCGCTCGACCGCCTCCAGCATGCTGAGCACCCGGGACGGTGCGCCGCCGTGCAGCGGGCCGGAGAGCGCGCCGATGCCGGAGGAGATGCAGGCGGCGGCGTCCGCGCCGGTGGAGGCGACGATCCGGGCGGTGAAGGTGGAGGCGTTCAGGCCGTGCTCGGCGGCCGAGATGAAGTACGCGTCGACGGCCTTGACGTGCCGCGGGTCGGGCTCACCCCGCCAGCGCTTCATGAAGCGCTCGACGATGGTGGAGGCCTTGTCGATCTCCTTCTGCGGCACGGCCGGCAGACCCAGGCCGCGGGCGGACTGGGCGACGAAGGAGAGCGCGGTCACCGAGACCCGGGCGAGGTCCTCACGGGCCTGCTCGTCGGAGATGTCCAGCAACTGGTTGAGCCCCCAGTACGGGGCCAGCATCGCCACCGCGGACTGCACGTCGACGCGGATGTCGCCGGAGTGCACCGGCACCGGGAACGGCTCGGCCGGCGGCAGGCCGGGGCCGAACCGCCCGTCCACCAGCAGCGCCCAGACGTTGCCGAAGGAGACCTGGCCGATGAGATCCTCGATGTCCACCCCGCGATAGCGCAGGGCGCCACCCTCACGGTCGGGTTCGGCGATCTCGGTCTCGAAGGCTACGACGCCTTCCAGCCCGGGTTTGAAATCGGCCATGTCGCTCTCCTGGATCTGGTCGTCGCGCCCGGGCGGGCTCTCCTCCGGCCCAGCCGGCCGAGCGCCTCAGGCGACCCCTCAGGGATGTGTTCGTGACATCTTGCCTGCTGGGTAACCGGCTCCGCGACCCGCGGCGGATGTGCCGCACGCGACATCCCCCGCCGCACGAGGCCCGGACGGACGAGGAAGACAATGTGACGTGGGTTGGCCTGCGCCGGGTGGCGCCGGCAGGCGCCACCGGGAGGGGAGAGAACGTGACGGGCGACACAGTGCCCCCGGCCGACATGCGTAACGAGTACGACGGCGACCTGGGCCTTTCCGAGGCCGAGTTGGCCGGCGACTGGCACAGCCAGTTCGACCGCTGGTTCGCCGACGCGGTGGCCGCCGGGCTGCCCGAGCCGAACGCGATGGTGGTCGGCACCGCGGACCCGGCCGGCCGGCCGAGCGCCCGGACGGTGCTGCTCAAGGGGTACGACCCGGACGGTTTCGTCTTCTTCACCAACTACGGCTCCCGCAAGGGCGTCGAACTGACCGGCAACCCGTACGCCAGCCTGGTCTTCCCCTGGTTCGCCATGCACCGGCAGGTGGTGGTCGCCGGCCCGGTGGAGCGGATCGACCGGGCCGAGACCGAGGCGTACTTCGCCAGCCGGCCGCGCGGCTCCCAACTGGGCGCCTGGGCCAGCGAGCAGTCCCGGGTGATCCCGGACCGGGCCGCGCTGGACGCCGGCTACCGGGCGGTGGCGGAGCGCTTCGCCGACGTCGACCCGATCCCGGCCCCGCCGCACTGGGGCGGGCTGCGGGTGCGGCCCGAGTCGGTGGAGTTCTGGCAGGGCCGGGCCAGCCGGCTGCACGACCGGCTGCGGTTCCGGCGCACCGACACCGGCGCCTGGACCGTGGAGCGGCTGGCGCCGTGACCCAGCTCAAGGGCTCCCGGCCGCGCGGGCTGCGCCGCTGGGCGATCGACCTGCGCCCGCTCGCCGTGCCCGCGTACCGGCGGATCTGGCTCGGCAATGGCATAGCGATGTTCGGCATGCAGTTCACCGCCGTCGCGGTGCCGGTGGAGATGTACGAACTGACCCGCGACTCGCTCTGGGTCGGGTTGATCGGCATCGCGGCGTTCGTACCGCTGCTGGTCTTCGGGCTCTGGGGCGGCGCGGTGGCCGACGCGCGGGACCGGCGCAGCGTGCTGCTGGTCACCTCGGTGCTGCTCTGGCTCTCGACGCTCGGCCTGCTGGCGCAGGCCCTGCTGCGGGTCGGCAGCCCGGTGCTGCTGCTCGCGCTGATCGCTGTGCAGTCGATCGCGTTCGCGATCAGCTCGCCCACCCGCAACGCGATCCTGCCCCGGCTGGTGCCGCTGGAGCTGGTGCCGGCGGCCAGCACGCTGAACTTCACCACCTTCACCGCGACCGCCGTGTTCGGCCCGCTGGCCGCCGGTCTGATCTTCGCCACCTGGCAGGACCCGGGGGTGGGGCTGCCGATCGCGTACGGGGTGGACGCCCTGCTCTTCACCGTCTCGCTCTGGGCCACCCTGCGCCTGCCCGCGCTGCCGCCCGAGCCGGACCCGGACGGCGACGGCACTCCGCGCAAGGCCGGGCTGGTCAGCATCGTGGACGGACTGCGCTACCTGTCCACCACCCCGGTGCTGCTGCTCTCGTTCGCCATCGACCTGATCGCGATGGTGCTGGCGATGCCCCGGGCGCTCTTCCCGGAGATCGCCGACGAGCGGTTCGGCGGTGGGGCGGCGGTGGGCTGGCTCTACAGCTCGATCGCGATCGGGGCGATGGTCGGCGGGCTCACCTCCGGCTGGATCGGCCGGTTGCACCGGCAGGGGCTGGCGCTGGTGGTCGCGGTGGTCGGCTGGGGGCTGGCGGTGGCGGCCGCCGGGCTGGCCGGCCAGCTCTGGCTGATGGTCGTGCTGCTCGCGGTGGCCGGCGCGGCCGACCTGGTCAGCGCGGTGCTGCGGCAGTCGATGCTGCTGGTCTACGCGCCGGACCGGATGCGCGGCCGGCTCCAGGGCGTGAACACGGTGGTCATCGCCGGTGGTCCGCGGCTGGGCGACCTGCGGGCCGGCGCGATGGCCGCCGGGTTCGGCGGCGGGGTCGCCTGGATCAGCGGCGGGCTGCTCTCCGCCGCGCTCGCCGTGCTGCTCGCGGTGGCCTTCCCGGCGCTGCTGCGCTACCGCGCGGCGACCGCGTCGAGCGGGGACCGGACCTGAACGGTTAGGGTCCCCCGCATGGACAGCCCCGACCGGCGCCCGCTCTCGGGCGCGCAGTGGACCATCGCCGCCGCCAGCCACGAGGCGGTCGTCGTGGAGGTGGGCGGCGGGGTGCGGGCGTACCGGCACGACGGCGTCGACTACCTCGACGGGTACGCCGAGGACGAGCTCTGCCCGGGCTGCGCCGGCCAGGTGCTGGCGCCCTGGCCGAACCGGATCCGGGACGGGCAGTACGCCTTCGGCGACCGGTCGTTGCAGCTGACGCTGACCGAGCCGGAGCGCGGGGTGGCCATCCACGGGCTGGTCAACTGGGTGCCCTGGCAGCTGCTGGAGCACTCCGCCGACGCGGTGACGCTTGGCTACGACCTGCCGGCGCAGCCCGGCTACCCGTGGCCGCTGCGGCTGCGCAGCCGGTGGAGCGTCGGCCCGGCCGGGCTGCGGGCCGAGCACGAGGTGACCAACACCGGCGGCGAGGCGGCGCCGTTCGGCTTCGCCGTGCACCCGTACCTGCGGCTGCCCGGGGTGGCGGTGGACGATCTGGCGATGCTGCTGCCGGCCCGCAACCGGCTGCTGCTGGATTCCCGGCTGCTGCCGATCGGGGCCACCCCGGTCGCCGGCACCGAGTACGACTGGACCAGCCGCCGCCGGATCGGCGCCGCCCGGCTCGACCTGACCTTCGGTGACGTGGCCCGGGACGACGACGGCGGCTCCGCGGTGAGCCTGGCCGCGCCGGACGGCTCGGCCGGGGTGCGGATCTGGGCCGACCGGGAGTTCGGCTGGTGGCAGGTGTTCACCGGCGACACGCTCACCGGGGAACGGCACCGCCGCTCGGTGGCGATCGAACCGATGACCTGCCCGCCGGACGCGTTCCGCTCCGGCCGGGACATGATCACCCTGGCGCCGGGCGAGACCTGGCGGGGCGCCTGGGGCGTCCGGCCGGGGGCCTGACGGGGGCGGCATGGAGTTCGCCGAGGTGGTCCGCCGACGCCGGATGGTGCGCAACTACGACCCGGACCGCCCCGTCCCGCCCGACGTGGTCGAGCGCCTGCTCGACCACGCGGTTCGCGCGCCGTCCGCCGGGTTCGCCCAGGGTTGGGGCTTCCTGGTGCTGGAGACGCCGGCGGACCGGGACCGGTTCTGGGCGGCGACCACGCCGGCGGGCGGCGGCCGGGAGCGCTGGCTGGCCGGCATGCGCCGGGCGCCGCTGATCGTCGTCCCGCACGCGAACCGCGACGCCTACCTGGACCGGTACGCCGAGCCGGACAAGGGCTGGACGGACCGCTCGCCGGAGCGCTGGCCGGTGCCCTACTGGTACGTCGACGCCGGCTTCGCCGCGCTGCTGATGCTGCTGACGGCGGTGGACGAGGGGCTGGGGGCGTGCTTCTTCGGCATTCCGCCGCAGCGGCTCGACGCCTACCGGGAGGCGTTCGGGGTCCCGCCGGAGTACCGGCCCGTCGGTGCGATCACCATCGGTTACCGGGCACTCGACCATCGGTCACCATCGCTGCGTCGGGGTCGGCGTCCGGTCGATGAAGTGGTCCGACGCGGCCGGTGGAGCTGACCGGTTGGTGCGGATTCGCCGGGTTGAGGAACGGACCAGCGGTAGCGAAACTGACATCAGGGAGCAGAACGCGGTGTGGTGCGGCCGGCTAGGCTGGCACGGTCATCGGTGCCGCGCGGGTCGCGGTGCCACGCCGCGACCCGGCACGGTGCCGCGGGTCGGCCCGGCCACGGGGAGGGGAGCGTGCCGTCGTGATCTTCAGAGCGGTTCGGGACGGGCGTCCCTACCCGGAGCACAACCTGACGCTCAAGCAGTGGGCGGAGATCCCGCCGCGGCCGCTGCGCCTGGACCAGTTGATCACCACCAAGCGCGAGCTGGCGCTGGACAAGCTGCTCGCCGAGGACTCCACCTTCTACGGCGACCTCTTCCCGCACGTGGTGCAGTGGAACGGCGGGCTCTACCTGGAGGACGGGTTGCACCGGGCGCTGCGCGCCGCGCTGCAGCAGCGCAACCAGATCCACGCTCGGGTGCTGGTGCTCTCCGAGCCGGTGGAGTGACCGGTCGCGGCTGAGCCTTCGTTAGGGTGGCTGCCATGAGCCCTACCGCCCCGCTCGACCTGCTCGACCTGGACTCGTCGCTCAGCGAGGAGGAGCGGCAGATCCGCGCGGTCGTGCGCCAGCTGGTGGACGACCGGGTCCGCCCGCACGTCGCCGGCTGGTACGAGGAGGGCCGGGTGCCCGCCCGCGAGCTGGCCCGCGAGTTCGGCAAGCTCGGCCTGCTCGGCATGCACCTGCACGGCTACGGTTGCGCCGGCGCGTCCGCGGTCGCGTACGGGCTGGCCTGCCTGGAGCTGGAGGCCGGCGACTCGGGCCTGCGCTCGCTGGTCTCGGTGCAGGGCTCGCTCGCCATGTACGCGATCTGGCGCTACGGCAGCGAGGAGCAGAAGCAGCGCTGGCTGCCCTCGATGGCCACCGGCGAGGCGATCGGCTGCTTCGGGCTGACCGAGCCCGACCACGGCTCCGACCCGGCGTCGATGACCACCCGGGCCCGGCGCGACGGCGCCGACTGGGTGCTCACCGGCGGCAAGATGTGGATCACCAACGCGCCGATCGCCGACGTGGCGGTGATCTGGGCCCGCACCGAGGACGGCGTGCGGGGGTTCGCCGTACCGATGGACACGCCGGGCGTGACGGCGCGGGAGATCACCCGCAAGATGTCGCTGCGCGCCTCGGTCACCGGGGAGATCTCGCTGGACGACGTCCGGCTGCCGGACGCCGCGCGGCTGCCCGAGGCGGTCGGCCTGAAGGCGCCGCTGAGCTGCCTCACCGAGGCCCGGTTCGGCATCGTCTGGGGCGCGCTCGGGGCGGCCCGGGACTGCCTGGAGACCGCCCTGGCGTACGCCGGCACCCGCACCCAGTTCGGCCGGCCGCTGGCCGGTTTCCAGCTCACCCAGGCCAAGCTCGCCGACATGGCGGTCGAGCTGCACAAGGGCTACCTGCTGGCGCTGCACCTGGGCCGGCTCGCCGACGCCGGCCGGCTGCGCCCGGCGCAGGTGAGCGTGGGCAAGCTGAACAACGTGCGAGAGGCGCTGGCGATCGCCCGGCAGTGCCGCACCATCCTCGGCGCGAACGGCGTCTCCGGCGAGTACCCGATCATGCGGCACGCCAACAACCTGGAGAGCGTGCTCACCTACGAGGGCACCTCGGAGATCCACCAGTTGGTCATCGGGCAGCAGCTCACCGGCGTCTCGGCCTTCGCCTGACCGGCGGCGGCACCCCGGCGCTCCGGCACCCCGGCGCTCCGGCGCTCCGGCGCTCCGGCGCTCCGGCGCCCCGGCATCCCGGCATCCCGGCGCCCCGGCCGGCGACCGGTCGAGCGGTGCCGCGCACCGGTGCTGAGCTGGGCGGACGAGCGGCTCGGCCGCTCGGCGAGCGCGTGTCGTACCGGGGACGTACCGTCATTTCAAGACGACCTGTCTGACGAGGACGGTGAGGGCGATGGCCCGCGACGCTGGCATCAACGAGCCCACCAGGGAGTTCCCGGGATACCCCACGGGCGACGACCTGCGCGACCGGTCGGGCGCCCCGACCGAGCCGGCCGACGGCACACCGCCGTCACCCGGTGGTCCGGCCCGTGGCCTGCTCTGGGTGCTCGGCGCGGCGGCGCTCGCCGTGGTCGTGCTGCTCGGCGTGCAGGCGACCGGCATCCTGCCGGACTTCCGCAACCCGTTCGCCAAGGAGCAGACCGACCGCAGTCAGCCGCCGCTGCTCAAGTCGATCCAGGATCTCAGCCGTTACGTGGCCGCCGAGGGCAACTTCCAGGTCGTCGTCGACCTGCAGAACGACCGGCGCAACGTGCCGGACTGGCTGCTCAACCAGCGGACGCTCTTCGTCGGGGCGGGCAGCGTCGAGGCGTATGTCGACTTCACCAAGATCTCCGAGGGTGCGGTGGTCGAGTCGGCCGACGGCAAGTCGGTGGAGATCAAGCTGCCGGCGCCCCAGCTCGGCAAGACCAACCTCGACCTGGAGAAGAGCTACGTCTTCGCCGAGCAGCGTGGCCTGCTCAACCGGGTCGGTGACCTGGTCGACGGCGACCCCAACCGCCAGCAGCAGGTCTACCAGCTCGCCGAGGAACGGATCACCGCCGCCGCCCGGGACAGCGGCCTGACCCAGCGGGCCGAGGAGAACACCCGCAAGATGCTGGAGGGCCTCCTCCGCTCCCTCGGCTACGAGAAGGTCACCGTCACCTACACCGCCCCCTGACCCCACCACCCCACCCACCCCACGCTCCCGGACCCGGCACGCCCCGCCGCACCACCCGGGTGCCGACGGGTGGGCCAGGGCGGGTGCGGGTCAGTGGCGGGTGGTGGCGAGCTAGCGGTCCTCGTTCGGCATCAGGATCCAAAGCACCAGGTAGACGACCACCTGGGTGCCGGGCAGCAGCAGCGACAGCAGGAACAGCAGCCGGACGAAGTTGGCGGACGTGCCGAACCGCTGGGCCAGGCCGGCGCAGACACCGGCGAACATGCGTCCCTGGCGGGGTCGGACCAGTTTGCGACTCATCGTCGTACTCCCACTCTGCGGCGGATCCGCCGCGTCTGACATCAACGCTAGGAACGGGGGCCGGCCCTGCCCTCGGCCTGCGGGAGGATCGGCCACCCGTTCACCCGTAGGTGGTTACCCGGCCGGGTCCGACCCGACGCGCCACCGGTCCGACGCGCCGCCGGCGTCGTGCCGGATCGTGCGCCGTCGGTGCCGGGCCGGGCGGCGGCTGACCTGGGCAGGTAGGGTGGCAGGTCGGGCGTCCACACCCTGCGATGCCCGACCGCCGCCCGACCGGGGCGGCCACCACCGGGCCGGGCCACCACCCCCGCGCGAGGCGGACGACGGCGAGGAAGAGCAGCCATGATCAGCGTTTTCGACCTGTTCAGCGTGGGCATCGGGCCGTCCAGCTCGCACACCGTGGGGCCGATGCGGGCCGCGCGCACCTTCGTCGCCGGCCTCAAGGCCGACGGGCTGCTCGCCGACACGACGCGGATCCAGGCGGAGCTGTTCGGCTCGCTGGGCGCCACCGGGCACGGCCACGGCAGCGACCGGGCGGTGCTGCTCGGGCTGGCCGGCGAGGCGCCGGAGACGGTCGACACCGACTCCGTCGAGCCGCGGGTCGCCCGGATCAGGGCGGAACGGCGGATCAGCCTGCTCGACGCGCACGAGATCGACTTCGAGCCGGACCGGGACCTCGTGCTGCACCGCCGCCGGTCGCTGCCGTACCACCCGAACGGGATGACCTTCGCCGCCTACGACTCCGCCGGCGAGCCGGTCCGGACGCGGACGTACTACTCGGTCGGCGGTGGGTTCGTGGTGGACGAGGCGGCCGCCGGGGCGGACCGCATCAAGCCCGACACCACCGCCGTGCGGTACCCCTTCTCCACCGGCGGGGAGCTGCTCGCGGTGACCCGCGAGACCGGACTGTCGATCAGCGAGGTGATGCTCGCCAACGAGCTGTCCTGGCGCAGCGAGCGCGAGGTGCGGGCCGGCCTGCTGGAGATCTGGCGGGTGATGCGGGAGTGCGTCACGCGCGGCTGCGAGCGGGACGGCGTACTCCCCGGTGGGTTGAAGGTCCGGCGGCGGGCGGCCGAGCTGTACCGCGGCCTGATGGCGGACGCGGACCCGATCCGGTCGGCGGCCGGCGCGGCGGGCCGGGGAGCGGCGGACCCGCTGCGGGCGATGGACTGGGTGACCCTGTTCGCCCTCGCGGTCAACGAGGAGAACGCGGCCGGCGGCCGGGTGGTGACCGCCCCGACCAACGGCGCGGCCGGGATCATCCCGGCGGTGCTGCACTACTACGACCGGTTCTCCCCGGGCGCCTCCGAGGACGGGGTGGTGCGTTTCCTGCTCGCCGCCGGCGCGATCGGCGTGCTGTTCAAGGAGAACGCCTCCATCTCCGGTGCCGAGGTGGGCTGCCAGGGCGAGGTCGGGTCGGCCTGCTCGATGGCCGCGGCCGGGCTGGCCGAGGCGCTCGGCGGCACCCCGGAGCAGGTGGAGAACGCCGCCGAGATCGGTATGGAGCACAACCTCGGGCTCACCTGCGACCCGGTCGGTGGCCTGGTGCAGATCCCCTGCATCGAGCGGAACGCGGTGGCTAGCATCAAGGCGATCACCGCCGCCCGGCTGGCGCTGCGCGGCGACGGGGTGCACGCCGTCTCGCTGGACAAGGTCATCAAGACCATGCGGGAGACCGGCGCGGACATGAAGGTGAAGTACAAGGAGACGGCGCGCGGCGGCCTGGCCGTCAACGTGATCGAGTGCTGACCGGGCATTCGTTCACCGACTGCTAACCTGTCGTCCGTTCACTGAGGCGGGAGGCGGCGGTGACCTCGGGCGTCGGCGCGTTGTGGTCGCACCGCAATTCGCTGCGCATCCTGGTCAGACGCGACCTCGCCGTGAAGTACCAGCAGTCCGTGCTCGGCTACCTGTGGTCGCTGATCGAGCCGCTCGGCATGGGTGCCATCTACTGGTTCGTCTTCGGCGTGCTCTACTCCCGGGACACCACCCGGCACCTGGGCGAGGCGGCCGACTCGTACCCGCTCTTCCTGATCACCGGCATCTTCGCCTGGATGTGGACCAGCTCCGCGCTGAGCGAGGCGACCAACGCGCTGACCGGCCAGTCGCGGCTGATCACCACGATGAACGTGCCGCGTCAGGTCTTCCCGATCGG
Source organism: Micromonospora echinaurantiaca (assembly GCF_900090235.1). Lineage (NCBI taxonomy): Bacteria > Bacillati > Actinomycetota > Actinomycetes > Micromonosporales > Micromonosporaceae > Micromonospora > Micromonospora echinaurantiaca. Next base: position 6,914,878 of record NZ_LT607750.1, read on the forward strand.
CCGGGTCGCCGGCCGGTTCGCCGAGTACGCCGCCGGCCTGCCGATCCTGGTCGCGGTGGCGCTGGTGTACGCGGCGCAGGGCACGGTCACCCTCGGCTGGTCGCTGCTCGCCCTGCCGCTGGCGGTGACCGTGCAGGCGGTGCTGCTGGTCGGGCTGGCGCTGCTGCTGTCGGCGTTCAACGTGCTGATGCGGGACGTCGAGCGGTTCATGCGGCTGATCATCCGGGTGCTCTTCTACGCCACGCCGATCATCTATCCGCTGAGCCTGGTCCGCGACTCCGACCTGCCCGGCTGGCTCAAGCTCGGCTACGAGCTGAACCCGCTGGTCGGCATCTTCCAGCTGCACCACGCGATCTGGTACCCGGCCGAGTTCCCCGACGCCCGGCTGCTCGCCACCACCGTCGGCGGCAGTCTGCTGGTGCTGCTCGCGGGCTGGTGGTCGTTCCGCCGGCTGGAGCCCGCCGTGCTCAAGGAACTGTGAATGGCCGACCCGATCATCGAGGCCGAGGGCCTCGGCATCCGGTTCGTCCGCAACCGCCGCCGGCAGTTGCGGCTGCGGGAGCTGTTCATCCACCGTGGCGCCCGGGGCGCGGCGAGCGGGCAGTTCTGGCCGCTGCGCGAGGTGTCGTTCGCGATCTCCGCCGGCGAGACGGTCGGCGTGATCGGCCGCAACGGCACCGGCAAGAGCACGCTGCTGCGGCTGATCGCCGGCGTGCTGATCCCGGACGAGGGCCGGATCCGGGTCCGCGGTCACGTCGCGCCGTTGCTGGAGCTCTCCGCCGGTTTCTCCAACGACCTGACCGGGCGGGAGAACCTGTACCTGGTGGGCGGGCTGCACGGGCTGTCGTCGAGCTACCTGAAGCGGCACTTCGACGACATCGTCTCGTTCGCCGGGGAGCAGGTGGAGCGGGCCATCGACACCTCGGTGCGGCACTACTCGTCGGGGATGAAGGTCCGGCTCGGCTTCGCGATCATCTCCCACCTGCCGCACCCGATCCTGCTGATGGACGAGGTGACAGCGGTCGGGGACGCGGAGTTCCGGAAGAAGTGCTATGCGACGATCGACCGTCTGCTCGGGGAGGGGCGCACTCTGGTGCTGGTGTCACACAACGAAAAGGACCTGACCCGGTTCTGCCGTCGGGGGCTCTTCCTCGACGGCGGCCGGCTGAGCGTCGACGGGACGATCGCCGAGGCGCTGGACGCGTACCACAGCGCGGTCCCGCGGTGACCCTCGCGATCGTGCTCGCCGCCGGAGCGCCGGCCGCGAGCCTGCCCACCACGACGCCCGGCGCGGGCCTGCCCACCACCACACCGGCGGCGAGCCTGCCCGGCACGACGGGCGGGTCGCTGGCCGACCGGCTGGCCGCGCAGTTGCGCCGGGCCGGGGCGGCCGAGGTGCGGTTCGCCGCCGACCTGGACGAGCTGGCCGCGCTCGCCGACGCCGCCACCGGGCCGGTGCTCGTCACCGGCGCCGACCTGGTCGCACACACCGCCGTGCTGCGGCACCTGGCCACCAGCCCGGTCGGGCCGACCGTGGCGCTGGTGCTCACCGACCCGCCGGACGCCGGGTGGGTCGCGGTGCGCGAGGAGCGCGGCCAGGTGGTCGACGCCGGGCCGGCGGAGCGGTTGGCCGGCGAGGCCACCGGGATCTTCGGCGGCGCGCTGCGGGTCGGCGCCGACGACCTGCCAGTGCTCGCCGCCGCCGCCCGCGCGGTCGCCGCCGGCACCGCGCCGACGGTCGCCGGGCCCGCCGTGGACCGGCTCTTCGCCGGCCTCGCCGGGCTGGGCACGCTGACCTTCGCCCACCGGGTACGCCTGCTCGTCGCGCACCGGGTCACCGACGCCGCCGGGTTGGCCGCCGCGGCGGCGGCGGTGGCCGCCGTCGACGAGGACCGGGCCGAGCTGAAGCTCTCGGTCAAGGAGCGGGACGACTTCTTCACCACCTTCTTCGTCAGCACCTGGTCGCCGTACGTGACCAAGGCGGCGGCCCGGATCGGGCTCGGCCCGACCGCCGTCACGATGATCTCGGTGGCCTTCGCGGCGGCCGCCGCGGTGCTCTTCGGCGTCGGCGGCCGGCCGGCGCTGGTCGCCGGGGCGGTGCTGCTCTACCTCGGCTTCGTCCTCGACTGCGTGGACGGCCAGCTGGCCCGCTACACCCGGCACTTCAGCGCCTGGGGCGGCTGGCTGGACACGATGGCCGACCGGGCCAAGGAGTACCTGGTCTACGCCGGCCTCGGCTACGGCGCGACCCAGGCCGGGTTCCGGTACGGCTGGGCGCTGGCGATCGCCGCGATGACCCTGCAGACCGTGCGGCACATGACCGACACCTGGTACGGCGTGCTGCACGACGAGGCGGCCCGCCGTCCCCGCCCGGCGGCGGGCGCCACCGGGGGCATCGGCGGGAAGCTCGACGCCGCGTCCACCCGGGTGCAGGCGGACACCGGGTCGGTGTCGTACTGGCTGAAGCGGACGGTGGTGTTCCCGATCGGCGAGCGGTGGGCGCTGATCGCGGTGACCGTGGCGCTGTTCGGCCCGCTGGTCAGCCTGATCGCCGTACTGACCTGGGGGGTGCTGGCGTTCGCGTACACCGGCGCGCTGCGTACCCTGCGGGCCCGCTGGATGTGGGTGCCGGTGCTGGACACGGTCGACGCCACCCTGCACCGCGACGACGGCCCGCTGGCCCGCCGGCTGCCGGTGCTGCGCCCGATGGGGCCGCTCACGCTGGCCGTCGTCGCGGCGCTGGGGTCGGCGGCGCTGTTGGTGGCGGCGCTGCTCGCGGTGGACGGCGGCGACCCGGGCTGGCTGCGCTGGGTGCTGCCGGTCGCGCTGCTGGTGCTGCTGGTCGGCGGTCTCGGTGCCGGCGCGGCGCACAACGGGCCGCTGGACTGGCTGGTGCCGGCCGCGCTGCGGGCCGCCGAGTACCTCTTCGCCATCGGGGTGGGGGTGGTCGGCGGGGTGCCGGCCTGGCTGGTCTTCGGCTACGTCTTCGTGCTCACCCTGCACCACTACGACCTCACCGCCCGGCTGGAGAAGCGGCAGGCCGCGCCGCCGCTGCACCCGGCCAGGCTGGGCTGGGAGGGACGGTCGGCGCTGCTGGCCCTGGCGGCGATCGTCGGAATTGCGGGTATCGGGATGGCTACACTCGGTACGTACCTTCTCGTGGTTTTTGTGGGGAGTGTGGTCCTCGCCTGGGTTGTCCTGCCCGCCCGCGCCGCGCGGGCGACGGCGGGCCTGGTCGGTGCGGGAGGGCGCTCGCCGGGCTGACGGAGGGGCGGCCGGATGACTCTGATCAGCTTCGTCGTTCCGGCCTTCCGGGTGCAGGGCTACCTGCGCGAGTGCCTGGACTCCATCCTCGGCCAGCCGGTCACCGACATCGAGGTGATCGGGGTCGACGACTGCTCGCCCGACGACAGCGGCGAGATCCTCGCCGAGTACGCGGCCCGCGACCAGCGGGTACAGGCGATCCGGCTGACCGAGAACGTCGGGCTCGGTCCGGCCCGCAACATCGGGCTGGACCGGGCCGTCGGCGAGTACGTCTGGTTCGTCGACGGTGACGACTGGCTGGCGCCGGACTGCCTGGTCGAGGTGGCCGAGCGGCTGCGCGCCGACCGGCCGGACGTGCTGCTGGTCGACCACGTCCGGACGCACTGGAACGACACCGCCACCCGCAGCGCGATGGCCGAGGTGTTCCCGGAGCCGCCCGGCGCGGGGACGTTCCGGCTGCGGGACCGGCCGGAGACCCTGCACCTGCTGCACACCGCCTGGAACCGGCTGGTCCGCCGGCGGTTCCTGGTCGAGCTGGGGCTGCGCTTCGCGCCCGGCTGGTACGAGGACGTCTCGTTCAGCTACCCGGTGCTGATGGCCGCCGAGCGGATCGCCGTGCTGGACCGGGTCTGCGTCAACTACCGGCAGCGGCGGGCCGGTGCGATCACCCGGACCCGGGGCGACCGGCACTTCGAGGTCTTCGAGCAGTGGCACCGGGTGTTCCGGCTGATGGACTCCTGGGGGCCGGCGGTCGACGAGCTGCGCCCGGCGGTCTTCGAGCGGATGATCTGGCACTACCTGACCGTGCTCGGCAACGGCCAGCGGATCGCCCCGGAGCTGCGTCCCGGCTTCTTCCGTCAGATCACCGCCGACTACGCCCGCTGGGTCCCGCCCGACGGCCGGCCGGCCCCGGCCGGGGTGGAGGGGCTCAAGTACCGGCTGGTGGCGGCCGGGCGGTGGCGGACCTTCAGCGCGTTGCGGACCGCCAGCCAGGCCCGGGACGCGGCCCGGCGGACGGCTCGGGGCACGAAGCGGCGGGTCGCGCCGGCGGCCCGGCATAGCGCCCGGACGGCCCGGGACGCGATGCTGCGCGGGTACTACCGGGCCGAGCTGCAGCGGCCGGTCGAGGAGACGCTGGCCGTGTACGCGGCCTACTGGTACCGCGGCTACGCCTGCAACCCGGCGGCCGTCTACGAGGCGGCCCGGCGGCTGGCGCCGCAGGTGCGCGGGGTGTGGATCGTCCGTCGGGACCGGGTGCACACGCTCCCCGAGGGCGTCGAGTACGTGGTCGCCGGCACCCCCGCGTACCACCGGGTGCTGGCCCGGGCGCGCTGGCTGGTGAACAACGTCAACTTCCCGGACTTCGTCCGGAAGCGACCGGAGCAGGTGCACCTGCAGACCCACCACGGCACGCCGGTCAAGGTGATGGGGCTCGACCAGCAGCGCTACCCGCTCGGCGCGGGCGGGATGGACTTCGCCGGGCTGCTGCGCCGGGTGGACCGCTGGGACTACAGCGTCAGCTCGAACAGCTTCTCCACCCAGATGTGGGAGCGCGCCTACCCGGCCGCGTACACCACCCTGGAGGTCGGCTACCCGCGCAACGACCGGCTGGTCACCGCCACCGCCGAGGAGGTGCGGCGGGTCCGCGCCGACCTCGGTCTCGGCGACGGCGAGCGGGTGGTGCTCTACGCGCCGACGCACCGGGAGCACCTGCCCGGCTACCGGCCGCCGTTCGACCCGGACCGGTTCCTCGACGTGCTCAGCCCGACCGGCCGGCTGCTGATGCGCAGCCACTACTTCCACGACCGGGACCGGCGGGCCCGGCGGCCGGTGTACCGGGACCGGATCCGCGACGTCAGCGCCCACCCCCGGGTGGAGGACCTCTACCTCGCCGCCGACGTGCTGGTCACCGACTATTCGTCGGCGATGTTCGACTACGCCGTGCTGGACCGGCCGATCGTCGTCTACGCCCCGGACTGGGACGCGTACCGGCTGGCCCGCGGCGTCTACTTCGACGTGACCGCGGAGCCGCCGGGGGCGGTCGCGCGCACCTTCGCCGACCTGCTCGACCTGTTCCGCTCCGGCGAGTACGGCTCGGACGCCGCCGGCAAGGCCCGCCAGCAGTTCCGCGCCCGGTTCTGTGCGCTGGAGGACGGCCGCGCCGCCGAGCGGGTGGTCCGCCGGGTGTTCCTCAACGAGCCGCCGGAGAGCCGTCCGGCCTGCTGAACCATCGCTCAGGTCGATCGCCGACGCTCGATACGGCGTAATAGGTCTGTCACTGCCTGAACATGGCACGTTTACCCGATGTGCGGAGCGCATGAGTTTCGTCACAGTCATTCGGGGTTCGGCCGACGAACTGGGGGAGGAGACGGTGACCACCGTCGCGCTCAAGGATGTGACCAAGGTCTTCGCCGACGGCACGCGCGCCGTCGACAGTGTCAACCTCGACGTCAACGACGGCGAGTTCATGGTGCTGCTCGGCCCGTCCGGCTGCGGCAAGTCCACCGTGCTGCGGATGGTCGCCGGGCTGGAGGACCCGAGCTCGGGCGCCATCATGCTCGACGGGGAGCTGGCCAACGACCTGCCGCCCCGGGATCGGAAGATCGCCATGGTCTTCCAGGACTTCGCGCTCTATCCGCACATGACCGTCGGCGACAACATCGCCTTTCCGCTGCGGCTGGCCGGGATCGAGCCGGTGCCGCGCGGCGAGCGGGTCACCGACGTGGCCAGCGCCCTCGGCATCGGCGACGTGCTCGGCCGCAAGCCCAGTCAGCTCTCCGGCGGCCAGCGCCAGCGGGTGGCGATGGGCCGGGCGATCGTCCGCCGGCCCGGCCTGTTCCTGATGGACGAGCCGTTGTCCAACCTGGACAGCGGGCTCCGCGCCGAGCTGCGCGCGGAGATCTCCGGGCTCACCCGCGAGCTGGGCGTCACCACCATCTACGTCACCCACGACCAGGCCGAGGCGCTGACCATGGCCGACCGGGTGGCGATCATGCGCAAGGGCGTGCTGCAGGACGTCGGCACCCCCACCCAGGTGTACGGGCGCCCGGCCACCCTCTACGTGGCCGCGTTCCTCGGCAGCCCGCGGATGAACCTGCTGGAGGCCTCGGTCTACGTCCACCTCGACCGCTACGTCACGCTCACCCTCGGCGAGCAGGCGCTCTACCTGCCCTGGGACGACATCCGCAGCCGGGCGGTGGCGCACTACCACGGGGAGCGGATCGTGGTCGGCATGCGGGCCGAGGCGCTCACCCCGGTCGCCCCGGACAGCCCCGGCGACGTGCTGCACGGCCGGATCCGCTACCTGGAGCACCACGGGCACGAGTCGCTGGCCTTCCTGGACATCGGGGCCACCGCGATCGTGGTCGACGAGATGGGCGCCCGCGGAGACGCCGCCGACGTCGCCGGCCAGCGCGGGCTGCGCCGGTTCGGCCAGGTCATGCAGCGGCTCGCCGGGCGGGCCGGGGAGGAGCAGGCACCGAGCACGAGCGTGGGCACGCGGACCAGCGTGCTCAACGACCCCGGCCGGCACCACCGCCGTCCGGCCGAGTTGGCGGTGCGGCTCGCGCCGTACCCGGCGGTCGCCGCCGGTCACCCGCTGTCGATCGCGGTACGCATGGACGCGCTGCACTTCTTCGATGAGCGCGGCGACCGGATCGACGTGGGGTGGCGGTGATCCGCCCGGTGCCCTACCGTCAGCGCACCACAGTCCACAGAGCATCGAACCGGAAGGGGTGCGCCCGTGTCGGGTGACCGTCCCAGCCCGCTGGTCATCGAGCGCATCCTGCGCGACCGGCAGGGCATCTGGCAGCAGATCGTGGCCGAGCGTGACCTGAACGCGCTGACCGGCCGGATGCTGGTCAGCTCGGCCGTGGCGCTGGCCTGCTACGGCGCGGTGCTGGGTGCGTTCCACAGCGCGCTGATGGCGCTGACCTCGGCGGTGAAGCTGCCGCTGCTCTTCCTGGTCACGCTGGTCATCTGCCTGCCCACGCTCTACCTGTTCAACCTGGTCTTCGGGGCCCGGCTGTCGGTACGGCAGTCGGTGGCCCTGGTGATGGTGGCGATCACGGTGACCTCGATGCTCGCCGTGGCGTTCGCGCCGATCAGCCTGTTCTTCCTGATCACCGCCCCCGACTACGGTTTCTTCAAGCTGCTGAACGTGGCGATCCTGACCCTGTCCGCGGTGGTCGGCCTGCGCTTCCTGACCGGTGGCATGCAGGTGCTCAACGAGCACGGCCTGCTCGCCCCGGCCACCGCCGGTCAGGCGGCGAACGCAGCCACGCCCGCCGCCCAGGCGGTGCCCGCCCAGGCGGCGCCGACGTCGGTCGAGGCGGCGCAGCCGGCCCCGGCGGTCGCCGAACCGGTGCCGGCGGGTGCGGCGGTCAGCGGTACGGCGGTCGCCGCGAACGGCAGCACGCCGGCCGCCGACGGATCCGCACCGGCCACCACCCAGCCGGCCCCGGCGCAGCCCGCCCCGGTCGCGCAGCCGGCGCTGGTCGGGCAGCCGGCGCTCGTCCCGGCGGGGTACCCGGCCGGGATGCTGCCGCCCGGCTACCCCCAGCGGCCCTGGGGCACCCCGCCGGCGCGGCGCGGCGAGCCGGGCCAGCGCCCGGCCAGCATGACCCTGCTCTACATCTGGATCCTGCTCTTCGGCTTCGTCGGCACCCAGCTCGCCTGGACGCTGCGCCCGTTCTTCGGCGACCCGGGCCAGGGCTTCGCGCTGTTCCGCAGCATCGACGGAAACTTCTACGCCGAGATCCTCCGCACCATCGGCAACCTCTGACCCGCCACCACCCCGACGCGCCCCGCCCCCGCTCCCGGGGCGGGGCGCGTCGGAGCTTCGGGTGCATCTGTGGTTGCTCCGACGACCACAGATGCACCCGAAACGCGCCGGCCCTCGCGGGGGACCGCCGGTGGCGGGCGGTGGCGCAGCTTGCTGATGGACGGGCGCAGGCGCTTGCCCGGGAAGTTACTGGCGAGTAGCGTCCGGGTATGACCATCGACTCGCGCCAGGTGGCGGCGGCCATGCTCGAGGCCGTGCCGTTCGCCCGCACATTGAATCTCGAGTTCGTCGAGGTGGCCCCCGAGGCGGAGGGTGGCGTGCGGGCGGTCGTCCGGCTGCCCGACACGCCGGCCACCCACAACCACGTCGGCGGCCCGCACGCCGGGGCGATGTTCACGCTCGGCGAGACCGCCTCCGGAGCGGTGGTGATGGCGGCGTTCGGGCAGGTGCTCGACCGGGCGGTACCGCTGGCCGTCCGCGCCGAGATCGCGTACCGGAAACTGGCCATGGGTCCGGTGCTGGCCACCGCCCGGCTCGGCCGCCCGGCCGCCGAGGTGCTCGCCGAGCTGGCGGCCGGCCAGCGACCGGAGTTTCCGGTGCGGGTGGAGATCGCCACCGAGGCGGGCAAGCCCACCTCGGAGCTGACCGTGATCTGGACGCTGCGGCCGAACTGAAGCCCCGGCGGCGCGGAAACAGGTTTTTCCCGGCGGCGGTCTGGATAGATTCGTACCGTGCTGGGCCTGCCTGCTCACGTGACCGCCTGTCTCTTCGACCTGGACGGTGTGCTGACGCAGACCGCCCGGGTGCACAACGCCGCCTGGAAGGCGACCTTCGACGAGTTCCTCCAACGGCACGCCGCGATCAGCGGCGAGCCGTTCCGCCCGTTCGATCCGGGGCCCGACTACAACCGGTACGTCGACGGCCGGCCCCGCGCCGACGGGGTGCGGGCCTTCCTCGCCTCGCGCGGCGTGGTGCTGCCCGAGGGGGCACCGGACGACCCGCCCGAGGCCGAGACGGTCAACGGGGTCGGCAACCGGAAGAACGTCCGGCTGCTGCAGGAGCTGCGCACCCACGGGGTCGACGTCTACCCCGGCTCGGTCGACTACCTGCAGGCGGCCGCGGCGGCGGGGCTGCGCCGCGCGGTGGTCACGGCCAGCGCCAACGGCGGGGAGGTGGTCGCCGCCGCCGGCATCGAGCCGCTGCTGGAGGCGCGGGTGGACGGCCTGGTGGCGCGCGCTCAGGGGCTGCGCGGCAAGCCGTACCCGGACACCTTCCTGGCCGGCGCGAGGCTGCTCGGGGTGGAGCCGGCGCAGGCCGCCGTGTTCGAGGACGCGCTGGCCGGGGTCGCCGCCGGGCGGGCCGGCGGGTTCGGCTACGTGGTCGGGGTCGACCGGGTCGGGCAGGCCGACGAGCTGCGGGCACACGGCGCGGACGTGGTGGTCGGCGATCTCGCCGAACTGCTCGACGAGGGGCGGAGCGCATGATCAGGGAACGGGCCTATCCGGTCGAGCCGTGGCACGTCCGGGAGACCCGGCTGGACATGGACGTGCTCGCCCAGTCCGAGTCGGTCTTCGCGCTCTCCAACGGTCACGTCGGGCTGCGCGGCAACCTCGACGAGGGCGAGCCGCACGGCCTGCCCGGCACCTACCTCAACTCCTTCTACGAGCTGCGCCCGCTGCCGTACGCCGAGGCCGGGTTCGGCTATCCCGAGTCGGGTCAGACCATTGTCAACGTGACCAACGGCAAGCTGATCCGGCTGCTGGTCGACGACGAACCGCTGGACGTCCGCTACGGCGAGCTGATCTCCCACGAGCGGATCCTCGACATGCGCGCCGGCACCCTGCACCGGGAGCTGCACTGGCGCTCCCCGGCCGGCCGCGAGGTCAAGGTACGCAGCACCCGGCTGGTGTCGTTCACCCAGCGGGCGGTCGCGGCGATCGACTACGAGGTGGAGGCGGTCGACGGGCCGCTGCGGCTGATCGTCCAGTCGGAGCTGGTGGCGAACGAGACGCTGCCGCCGCAGAGCAAGGACCCGCGGGTGGCGGCGGTGCTCGAGTCGCCGCTGCTCGCCGAGGAGGAGCTGACCACCGATGACGGCGGCGTGCTCATCCACCGCACCAAGGTCTCCGGGCTGCGGGTGGCCGCCGCGATGGACCACGAGGTGCAGGCCCCCACCCGCACCACCATCGAGTCCGAGGGCTACCAGGACTGGGTCCGTACCACCATCGGGTGCGTGCTGGAGCCGGGCCAGAAGCTGCGCGTGATCAAGTACCTGACGTACGGCTGGTCCAGCCGGCGGTCCCTGCCGGCGCTGCGCGACCAGGTCAACGCGGCCCTCGCCGGCGCCAAGCTGGACGGCTGGGAGGGGCTGCGCCGGGAACAGCGGGAATACCTCGACGAGTTCTGGGACGCCGCCGACGTGGTGGTGGAGGGCGACCCGGAGGTGCAGCAGGCCGTGCGCTTCGGCCTCTTCCACGTGCTCCAGGCCGGCGCGCGGGCCGAGCGCCGGCCGATCGCCGCGAAGGGGTTGACCGGTACCGGATACGACGGGCACGCGTTCTGGGACACCGAGATGTTCGTGCTGCCGGTGCTCACCTACACCCATCCCGCCGCGGTGCGGGACGCCCTGCACTGGCGGCACCGCACGCTGCCCTACGCTCGCGAGCACGCCCGGACGCTGAACCTGGAGGGTGCGGACTTCCCCTGGCGGACCATCGAGGGGCCGGAGTCGTCGGGTTACTGGCCGGCCGGCACGGCGGCCTTTCACGTCACCGCCGGCATCGCCGACGCGCTGCGGCGCTACGTGCTGGCCACCGGGGATGTCGAGCTGGAACGGGAGATCGGGCTGGAACTGCTGGTGGAGACCGCCCGGCTGTGGCGCTCGCTCGGCCACCACGACCGGCGCGGAAAGTTCCACATCGACGGGGTCACCGGCCCGGACGAGTACACCGCGGTGAAGAACGACAACATCTACACCAACCTGATGGCGCAGCGGAACCTGCTCAGCGCCGCCGACGCGGTGATGCGGCACCGGGACGAGGCGCTCCACCTCGGCGTCACCGACGAGGAAGCGGCCGCCTGGCGGGACGCGGCGATGGACATGCACATCCCCTACGACGAGGAACTCGGCGTCCACCAGCAGGTGGAGGGCTTCACCCGGTTGCAGGAGTGGGACTTCGCGCACACCCCGGCGGAGAAGTACCCGCTGCTGCTGCACTACCCGTACTTCGACCTGTACCGCAAGCAGGTGGTCAAGCAGGCCGACCTGGTGCTGGCCATGCACTGGCGGGGTGACGCGTTCACCCCGGAGCAGAAGCTGCGCAACTTCCTCTACTACGAGCGTCGTACCGTGCGGGACTCGTCGCTGTCGGCCTGCACCCAGGCGGTGCTGGCGGCCGAGGTGGGCCATCCCGAGCTGGCGCACAGCTACCTGCGCGAGGCCGCGCTGATGGACCTGCACGACCTGAGCGAGAACACCCGCAACGGCGTGCACATGGCGGCGCTGGCCGGGGCGTGGATCGCCCTGGTGGCCGGCTTCGGCGGGCTGCGCGACCACGACGGGATGCTGTCCTTCTCGCCCCGGCTCTCCAGCCGGCTGAGCCGACTGGAGTTCTCGCTGCAGTGGCGGGACATGCGGTTGCGGGTCGACGTGCGGCCGCACCAGGTGACGTACGCGCTGCGTCACGGCGACCCGGACGACGTGCTGGAACTGCGCCACCACGGCGAGAAGGTGCGGGTCACCTGCGACGAGCCGGCCACCGTGCCGGTGCCGCCGCTGGAAGTCACCGGCCCGGCCCCGGAGCAGGCCCCCGGCCGGTCGCCGCTGCTGCGGCTGCCCGAGCACGAGCCGTAGGCCGCGCGGGCGCGTCCCGGGACGCGGAGGTTCGTGACTTCCGCCGTACCCGGGAAGGATCCGGACGGACGGCGCCGCCGGCCCGCGACGCGGCGGACCGGCGGCGACCGGTCAGATCGGTTCGCCCTGGGACGGTCGGCCCGCGGCGTCACGTGGCGCCATCGCCCGCGGATCGTCGGCGACCCGCGCCTTCGCGGCCTCGTCGCCCCAGTCCCGGCGGCGTTCCTCGTCCTGTTCCCGCCGTTCCCGCTCGGCGGCCTGCGGTCGGGACCCTCGCTGCTGCTGCGCCATGGCGATCCTCGCGATCCGTCGGGGCGCCCTCGCGCCGGTACGGTCTGCGGTCACCCGCCGGCTACCCGACCACCCAGCCGGCAAACGCCGGCGTGCCGGGCGCGGTGCCGGGTAAGTCCGGTGACGCAGCCGGCGGTCCGGCCGGCGGGGGTGGAGGTCGAGATGGACGTGCGCAGCAGTGAGGTGACGATCCCGGCGGAGGCGGTGGAACTCACCGCCGACCTGCTGGTGCCGGCGGAACCCACCGGGGTGGTGCTCTTCGCGCACGGCAGCGGCAGTTCCCGGCACAGCCCGCGCAACGTCGCGGTGGCCCACGCGCTCAACGAGCGGGCGCTCGGCACGGTGCTGGTGGACCTGCTCACCGCGACCGAGGACCAACTGGACGCCCGCACCGCGGAGCTGCGCTTCGACATCGGCCTGCTCGCCGGCCGGCTCGCCGCCATCGTCGACTGGCTGGCCACCGAGCGTCCCTTCGGCGCGGCGCCGATCGGTCTCTTCGGCGCGAGCACCGGGGCGGCCGCCGCCCTGGTCGCCGCGGCGGCCCGGCCCGACCTGGTGCGCGCGGTGGTCTCCCGGGGTGGCCGACCGGACCTGGCCGGCCCGGCCCTGGACCAGGTACGCGCGCCGGCGCTGCTGCTGGTCGGTGGCCTGGACGAGCAGGTGATCGCGCTGAACGAGCAGGCCCGCGCCGCGCTGCCGGGCACCGTCGAGCTGAGGATCGTTCCCGGCGCCACCCACCTGTTCGAGGAGCCCGGCGCGCTGGAGCAGGTGGCCGACGCCGCGGCCGGATGGTTCACCACCCACCTGCGCCATCCGATCCCCTCCTGACCGACCGGCCCGCCGACCGGGCGCCGGGTGGCCGCAACAACCGGTGCGCGTCAGCCGGCGACGGAGGACTCCCGTTGCTGCTGCACGGTGTCCACGATCCGCCAGATCACGGCGGTGACCGGTACCGCGACGAAGGCGCCGGCGATCCCGCCGATCAGGGTGCCGGCGGTGACCGCGACCAGGATCACCGCCGGGTGCAGGCGGACCTGGCGCTTCATGATCAGGGGTTCGAGCAGGTTGCCCTCGATCTGCTGGACGGCGATGACGGCGGCCAGGGTGAGCAGCGCGGTGACCGGCCCGTTGGCCGCGAGCGCCACCAGCACCGCCACCGCGCCGGTCACGGTGGCCCCGATGATCGGCACGAACCCGCCGAGGAAGACGATCAGCGCGAGCGGCAGCGCCAGCGGGACGCGGAGCACCACCAGGGCCAGCCCGATGCCGATCGCGTCGATGGCCGCGATCATCATCGTCCCCCGGCTGTACGCGCCCAGCGTGCGCCAGCCGATCCGGCCCGCCTCGGCGGCCACCGCCCGGTTCGGCCCGGTCGCCCGGTCGAGCACCCAGTGCCACATCGACCGGCCGTCCTTGAGCAGGAAGAAGAGGAGCACCAGGGCCAGCAGCGCCGAGCCGAGCACCTCGCCGACGGTCCGGGCGCCGGACACCGGGTCCAGCGAGCCCTGGCTGAGCGCCTGGCGGCCCTGGTCGATCAGCCGGTCGAGCTGCTGGTCGCTCACCGGCAGGGTGGAGGTGACGAAGTCCCGACTGCGTTGCAGACCGCGCTGGAGTTCCTCGCTCAGCTCGCTGAACTGGCTGGCGGTCAGGTTCCACACCAGCGCGCCGACCCCGACCAGGATGCCGAGCAACAGCAGCACGGTGAGCAGGGCGGCCAGCGCGGCGGGCAGCCGCAGCCGGCGCAGCCGGAGCAGCACCGGGTCGAGCAGCGCGGTCAGGAAGACGGTGGCGGCCAGCGCGATGGCCAGCGGCGCGAGCAGCACCGCGATCCGGCCGACCAGGTAGAGCCCGGCGGACACCACCACCAGGCACGCACTCCACAAGACCGCCGTGCGGACCAGCCACGGCAGCCCCGCCCAGGCCTGCCGAGGGCTGCCGTCCCGGCTGGTCGTCTCGGGCGTACGCCCGGCACCGTCGTCACTCACGTCGGCCCTCCTCGATCTCCGGCGTGGTCGGTACCCGGCCGGCGTCCGTCCGACACCCGTGCCCACGCTAGGCAACCGGCCGGCCGTCGGGGAGCGGTTCCCCGTTCCCGGTGGCCCGGCCGCTGCTGGTCACCGCCAGCGGCGGGTGGGCGAGCCGAGTGGACGGGCCGGCGACCGTCCACGGTGGTGCCGGGCCGGCCGCCGGTGGCGCGGTTCGGCCGGCGCGTCGTGTCCCGTCCGTGGCGTTCTGTCCGGTCGGCGTTTGCGCCCCTGGCCGGGGGGAACGCAGGATGCCCGACTTCGAGTTGAGGAGAACCCTGATGAGCGACTTCATGGACAAGGCCAAGGACTTCGCCGACAAGCACGACAAGCAGGTCGACCAGGGGCTGGAGAAGGGCGGCGAGATGGCCGACAAGCGCACCGGCGGCAAGTACGACGAGCAGATCGACAAGGGCGTCGACCAGGCCCAGGCGCGTACCGGCGAGGGCGACCAGGCGCGCTGACCCCGGCACCACCGTCCCGGGTCGCCGTACGCGGCGGCCCGGGACCGTCCTTTCCGGAGCCGGCTCAGTTCTGCCGGTCGCGCAGCTCGGCCGTCGAGGTGGTGCGGCCGCTGAGCGCGTCGCGCATCCGGTCGACCAGGCCGGTGCCCGGGTTGAGCAGCCGGTTCGCTGGCGGGTGGTCCGGTGCGGCCGGGTGCGGCCGGGTCGGTGCCGCCTTCTTGGCAGCGGTCACCTTGCCGGCCAGTTCCACCAGTTCCTCCCGGGCCACCGCGGCGCGCAGCCGCGGGAACAGGTCGCTCTCCTCGTCCTGCACGTGGTGGCGGATGGTGCTGGTCAGGTGGGTCAGCAACGGGTCGAAGCGGGGGTCGGAGGGGTCCAGCGACTCCAGCTCCTTCATGGTCCGTTCGGCGTCGGCGTGCTCGCTGATCTCGTGTTCGGCGAGCTGGTCGCCGTCCGGCAGCGCCTTGCGGGCCAGCGGGTAGACGTACATCTCCTCGGCGACGGCGTGCCTGATCAGCTCGGCGATCACCACGTCGGCCAGCTGCCGGCGGTGCTCGGGGGTGCCCTGCCGGGTCTCCAGTTCGACGAAGAGCGTCTCCACCTCGCGGTGGTCGGCGGTCAGCACGTCGACGACGTCCTGGCCGGCGGCGGTCTGTGTCTCGGTCATGATGGCCCCTTACCGGTTGCGGAAACGGTCGGTTGACCGGCCTGGTACCCCAGGGCGGGCGGGCGAACCCACCACAGCGGAGCCCCGGGTCGCACCGCCGTCTCCGCGTCCGGTCAGGGCCGTTCGTCGAGGAGCGCGTGCAGCGTGGCCGCTCACCGGCTCGCCGGGGATCCACCGGTACGCCGTCCACGGACCCGGTTAGCCCTCGCCCGGTTCGCCGAGGGCCAGCGGCTCCGGCACCGCCAGCGGCACGTACGCGGCGACGCGGCGGGCGAACCGCGCGATTCACCCGCTGCGGGCCGGGTAACCGCCGCCGTGGCCGAGAATCGCCCGACGACCGACTCCGCCCGGTCACCGCTGGACGCGGTCCGCGTGCGGGGCGGTCGGGCGGTGGCCGAGGTGCGCCAGCGCGGCGCGCAGGCGGGCCGGCTGCGGCTGCGGCAGTTGGAGGTCACCCTGATGATCGCCCTCCAGGCGGGGTTGGCCGCAGCGCTGGCCGCGCTGCTGGCGCAGCAGCTGCTCGGCGCCGGCCCGCACGTCTTCGCCCCGGCCGCCGCCGTCGGCACCATCGCCGCCGCGATCGGGCAGCGCGCCCAACGGACGCTGGAGCTGCTGATCGGGGTGGCGCTCGGCATCGTCACCGGCGACGTCCTGCTGTTCTGGCTCGGCTTCGGCCCGTGGCAGACCGGCCTGGTGGTCTGTCTGGCGATCGCGGCGGCGCTGCTGGTCGCCGGCCGGAGTGGATCCCTGGTCGGGCAGGCGGGCGGTACCGCTGTGCTGATCGCCACGCTCTCCCCGTCCGAGCGCAACCTGGAGGTGCCCCGGATCCTCGACGCGCTGATCGGCAGCGTGGTCGGGCTGCTGGTGGTGGCGCTGCTGGTGCCGATCAACCCGATCCGGGTGCTGGACCGGGCCGCCGCCCCGATCTTCACGCAGCTCACCGAGCTATTGCACGAGGTCGCCCGCGGCCTCACCCGGCGGGACGCGGACCGGGTGGTGCGGGCTCTGGAGCAGCTGCGTGGCCTGGACGCCGACATCGGGCGGCTGAACGAGTCACTCAGCGGAGCCGAGGAGGTGGTCACGGTGGCGCCGGTCCGGTGGCGCCGGCGGCAGGACTTCCACCGCTACGCCCGCAGCGCCCAGCACCTGGAGCGGGTGGTGCTCGACAGCCGGGCGTTGGCCCGCCGGTCGGCCACCCTGCTCCAGTACGGCGAACCGGTCCCGCCACAACTGCCGGACGCCGTGGCGCGGCTGGGCGACGCGGTGCGCGAACTGCGGCGGGAGTGCCAGGGCGGCGGGTCGACCGAACGCACCCGGCGACTGGTGCTGGAGGCCACCGAACTGGCCGGCCGGGCCTGGGCGGACGGGGTCGGCAGTTTCGGCGACACCGTGGTGACGGACCTGCGTACCGCCGCCAGCGACCTGCTCCGGTCGGTCGGCTGCGAGCCGGACGAGGCCAACCGGCTGGTTCGCCGGGCGGCTGGCGCCGCCGAGTTCGCCGGGCGACCACCGGCCCGGGGCCGGATGGAGCGCCGGGTCACACCGACCAGGTCCCGCCGTGCCCGCGACCGGCAGCGCGGACGCCGACGGGCCGGCCTCCCCGAACGGGGGAGACCGGCCCGTTGATGCCGTCGGTCAGGACGAGTAGCCGCGCTCGGCGATCCAGTTGGCGACCTTCTCCAGGGTCATCCAGTACTCCGCGACCGGGCTGGCCGGGTCGGCGACCCGGATCAGGTCAGCGCCGTCGCGGTAGCCGACCAGGGTCAGGTAGTGGCCACCCTCGTACGAGTGCGGGCTGCCGTCGGTGTCCACCGCGGTGCCCTTGACGTTGGCCACCACCGGCCGGCCGGCGTCCAGCGCGGCCAGCACGTCGGCACGCAGCCGGTCGATCTCCTCCGGCTTGGCGACCGGGCCGGGGATCTCGGTAGTCTTGTACCGGCCACCGGTCAGCTCGTTGAGCACCCGGGTGGTGTCCAGCGCCGAGTCGGTGCCGGCCTCGGTGGTGCCCAGCCGCTTCGCGACCTCGTCCTGGGACAGCGCCTTGCCCTGCGCGGACAGCGCGATCCGGGTCGCGGCCGGGCCGCAGTAGTAGAAGTTGGGCTGCGCCTGGTACTCGATGCCCACCATGCGCTCGGCCCGCTTGTCCGCCCGACCGCCCTTGTCGGTGTGCGGCGAGGCGACCGGTGCCGTGCCGGCCGGCGCGGCCGGGGCGGCCATCGCGGGGCCCGCGACGCACCCGCCGGCCACCAGCAGCCCGGCGACGGACAGATAACTCTTCTTCATGATCGGATTCATGGGTCGGGCTCCAATCGGGGGGTTGTCGGCTCCGGATCGGGGCCGCAAGCACCGGGAAAGGCGCTCGGCTCAAGGGATCTCGCACCGCCCGGACCGCGTGGGCCACGGGCGTACCGGGGATGTAACGGTCCTGCTCCGGCCGGCATTCCGCCCGGCCGGTCGGGCTCCCACGGCGGTACGACCAGGTGCAACGGCGGCAGCAGCAGCCGGATTCCGGTGGCGGCCGCCGGATCCCTACCGATCTTTCAACCCGGATGAAACGGTCATCGAGAATGCACGCGACGTAACCGCGCGATCGGCCGGGTGGTACCCGGATCGGACGATCCCGCGCCTGCCCGGGTCAGAGCGCGCCGAGGACCCGGGTCACGGTGATCTCGATGACCACCCGCTCCGGGTTCGCCCTGGGCGTCCGGTAGCGCTCGGCGTACCGGCGTTCGGCCTCGGCCACGGCCGCCGGATCCGACCGGAGCAGGGCCCGCCCCTCGACGGTCAGCCAGCGGCGCCCGTTCACCTGGCAGACGGCCACCGGCGCCCCGTCGGGGCCGGCAGCGGCGACGTGCCGGGCCTTGTGCGAGCCGCCGCTGGTGATCACCCGGGCCAGTCCCGCCACCGGGTCGACGGTGACCCCGACGGGCACCACGTGCGGGCTGCCGTCGGCGCGCAGGGTGGTCAACGTGGCCAGGTGCCGCTCCCGGCAGAACGCGACGACCCGCTCGTCCCGAAGGTCCAACCGATGCGCGTCCGGCATGCCCGTCCCCCGTCTCCCGGTGCGGCACCGATCATCACATGCGGCACCGGCTGCGGGTCAGGAGACCGGCCGCCGGGCCCGGCCCGGATCGGGTGGCGTGCCCGGTCGCCCGGGCAGCGGCCGGCCCGCGGCCCGGCGCTTGCCGACCAGCCGGGTGAGGTAGATCAGCGCGCCGGCCAGCACGCCGATGTCGTCGAGGTAGATCGGGTCGGGGAGCAGATCCACCGGGAAGATCGCGTAGATCAGCGCGCCGTAGAAGGCGACCTTGCCGCCGCCGCCCAGCTCGCCGAGCATGCGCCGGACCCGGACCACCCGTACGGCCAGCAGTACGGCGCCGGTGAGCATGGCGACCACCAGGACGCCGACGACCGCCACCACGAGCCACGCCTCACTGGACATACGCACACGCTAGCCCGGCCCGCCCAACGTCGCCCGACCAGGAAGCCGGTTCAGTACGCGGCCACCGCGGCCCGGCCCCGGGCGACCGGGGGCAGTTCCCGGGTCTGCTCGCTCGCCGAGCTGCGCGGGCTCTCGGCCAGCGGCAGCACCGACGGGGCCTCCTCGGCCGGGCGGCGGGTCGCGGCGAACGCCTCGTCGCGCAGGCTGCGCGCCGCCGCGGCGGCCAGCTCGGCGGCGCGCCAGGCGGCCTGCTCCCGTTCCCGGGCCGCCTGCTGCCGGGCGAGCAGGTTGTCCCGCACCGCCCGGCGTAGCACCAGTTCCTGCTCCACCGGGTGCCGTCGCGGGTCCCAGCCGTTGCGGTGCGCGAAGACGTCGCTGAGCTGCTCCACCGACAGCTCCCGCCGCCAGTACGCGTCCAGCGCGGTGCGGTGCAGGTAGCGCTCGCGGTCGGCGTACTCGGCGGGGGTGCGGGCGGTGCGGGGCAGCGGCAGCGCCGCGGCCGCCGCCAACCGCCGGACGTCCGCCTCGGCGGCCTCGTACGCCTGCCAGACCTGCTCGACCTCTTCCTGCGCGGCCAGCCATTCGGCCCGGCGGCGGCGCGCGGTGGCGGTAGCCCGCTCGGCGGCCACCGCGACCTCCGCCGCGTAGCGGGCCCGCTCGCGCTCCTCCTCGGCCAGTTCGAGTTGGCTCGGCATCGCCGCCTGCCGGATCCGGGCGCCGGCGTCGAAGCGCAGGCGGCCCGGCCGCAGCAGCAGGCCGGCGACGATGACGGCCACCACGCCGAGCAGGCTCAGCCAGATCGCGGCGGCCCGGGGGACGTCGGGCAGGACGGCGGAGAGCACGGTTCGCATCAGCAGCACCTCACGGCGGCAGGGGAAGGGTCGACGGTCACGGGCCCGGTCTCTCGGGGTGCGGCGGGCGTCGCCGGCGGTGGGCCGGCGGGTCGCGCACCCTCAGCCCGTCGGCCGGGTGGGCACCAGGGCGGCGACGGGGCTGACGGTCAGACCGTGGGTGGACCGCGCCGGGCCGGCACCCCGCGGCCGGGACCCGTGGCCGGACCGGCGACCCGGTCGGCGGCCACGACATCGGCGGTGACCGGGGCGGCGGCTTCGTCGGCGCCCGGCTCAGCGGCCTCGGTCGCCGGTGCCGCCGCGCTCGTCGGGGCGTCCGGGCGCAGCGCGTCGACCCGGCTCGTCACGGCGAGCGGCCGGAGCTGGGCGGCGGTGGTGGCCGGTTCGGTGGCGGCCGCGGCGGTCACCCCGCCGAGACCGACGACGAGCACCAGCGCGGTCGCCGCCAGGCGGGTCATCGTCCGCAGCGCGCGCAGCGTGACCGACCACAACGGGTGGGCGGACGCTACGGATGGCACCAGACAAACCTATCGTCCGGTTCGGGTGGTCGCAGCACGGCGACGGGGACGGTGACCGACGCCACGTGAGTGCGGTGTGGACGGTCGCCGCGAGAGGGAGATCGAGCGCTCCCGGATTCGGGCGGCGCACGGTCGGCGGCTGCCGCTCAGCCGGGGCGGACACGACGACGGCCCACCCGGTGGTCGCCCCCCGGATGGGCCGTCGTGTGCGTGTCGCCGGTCAGCGATCGGTGCCGAGCACCGGCGGCGCGGCGTCCGCGCCGTCCTGCCAGACCATGTCGTCCTCGGTGAGCCAGGTCAGTCGGTCGTCCGAGGTGTCGTCGTCGTGCTGCCCGCGGCCGCCGAGGACGCCCGCCCGGTTGGCGGCCCGCCCCTGCCGGGCGGTGGCGGCGTCGCGGGCCGCGCCGTCGCCGCGCCGCCCGTCCATGCCGCGCCCGACGCCGCTGGCCGACCTGGTCTCGGCCGCCGCCGTGCCGCCGGTGGGCCGGGCCACGGTGGTCGGCGAACTGCTGGCCGAGCCGGCCAGCGCGCCGGTGCCGATCAGCCCACCGCCCGCACCGCCGAGCAGCGGACCGAGCCCGGCGCCGGCCGAGGCGGTCATCGTGCCGCCGCCCACGCCGGCCGGTGGCGCACCGCCGAGCACCGGGGTGCTGGTCAGCGGGCCGGCTCCGGCGAGGGAGGTGCCCAGGTCGGGGTCGGTCGTGCCGCCGATGGTGCCGGGGGTCGTGCCGCCGGAGCCGCCCGAGCCGGAGCCGGTGCCCGGGCCGGACCCGACCTGGTCGGGCGTGGTCACGGTGTTCCCGCCGGTCTGCGGGGTGAGGCCGGTGCTGGTCGGCGCGGCCGTCGGCGTGGTCGCGCCGGGGCCGCCGCGCGGCGTCGTGGTGCCGCCGGTGGTGGGGCGCGGGGTGCCATCCGGCGGGGGCGGCGGCGGGACCATCCGGCCGTACGCCGAGAGGTCGTAGCCGGCGGCCAGCTCGGCCACCACATTGACCATCCGCTGGTGCGCCTTCTCCTGCTCGGCCTTGTCCTGCTGGTGGCCGAGCAGCCCGCCGACGATCGCGCCCGGCAGGCCGAACGCGGCGCCCTTCATCGCACCGGAGACAGCCTTGTCGTGGTCGTCGGTCTTCTCCGGGCTCTCCGCCTCCTTGTGCGCGGTGCGCAGCTGGTCGGCCATCAGGGTCAGCGCCCGGCTAAGGTCGGCCATCCCCTCGCCGAGGGTGTCGGCGTAGGACACGATGAAGTCCAGCCGGCGCTGGAACTCCTGCCCGGCCTCGCCCGTCCAGGTGTTGGCGAGCTTGTCGAGGTCGCCGCCGAGCTCCCGGCCGAGGCCGTCCAGGATGCCCTTGAGCGAGGTCCAGTCGGCGGCGAGGTCGTCGATCTGGCTCGGCTTGCCGGCCATCACGGCGGTGTACAGCTCCTCGTGGCTCACGCCCTGGTAGCGCGCGGTGTACTCAGACACGCCGGTCCTCCTGCGGCTTCAGCGCGTTGTCGACGCCGGTCAACGCCGCGGCGATGTCGGCGGCGTTGGCCGCGTTGCGCGCCTCCGCCGTGCGGTAGTTCTCCAGGATGGTGGCGGTGGCGCTCTGCGCCGCCTCGACCGCCTCGCGCAGCCGGCCGACCTTCTCCACATAGGACAGGTGGATGTCGGAGTACTTGCGGGCGTTGCTGGTGGCGTCGGCGAAGGTGCCCAGCGCCGGGGGCCGGCACTGCATCTCGGTGTTGAGCTTCTTCAACACCGTCTCCGCCTGGGTCAGCCGGTCGGCCAACCGCTGGTGGAAGTCCTCCAGGGACATCAGGTCGACTGTCGTGCGCCCGGTCATGGCAGCATCCCCGTACGTCTGGTCGATAACCGTTGCCGATGTTCAGGTTAGTCGACGGCCGCGAGCCGGGCGACCCGCCGTTCGCCCAGCGGACACCGTCAGCCGCCGGCGTTCGGCGACGCGGATCCGGTCGTCGCCGAAGGAGTGGCCGACGGTGTGGCCGAAGGAGTGGACGACGCCGTCGGCCGCGGCGGCGCCGGCGCGGCCGACGACCCCTTGGCGCCGGGCTCGAAGAAGGACAGCGCGTCCTCCCGTTCCAGGGTCGGCCCGGTGGGGATCAGCGCCAGCAGCGACGCCGGCACCGCCAGCGGGGTGACGCCCCCGTAGCCCAGGGCGGTCATCGCGTCGCCGGACCGGGTGCCGAGCGGGTAGCGGACGCCCTGGGCGCTGATCAGGTAGACGGTGGAACCGGGCGCGGCCGTACCGCTCTCCCCGGCGCCCGGGGCCGCCTGGACCAGCACGCCCTTGCCGCCGGGGAGCAGCACGCCGTCGGCCGTCCGGACCGCGTCGCGGCTGCCCTGCCGGACCGGCACCGGGCCGGCCTGGGTCGCGGTCAGCTCGGCCGGGGCCCGGTCGAAGACCTCCAGCGTGGTGGTGGGCGGCCCGCCGCCGGCGCCCGCCCGGTAGGTCGCGCAGAGCACCGTCTGACCGGCGCGGACCGGATACAGCGCGGGCAGCGCCTGCGGCATCCCGGCCTCCTCCACCCGCTCCTCGGTCAGCAGTCGGCCGGCCTGGTCCGGGGTGATGTCGGTGACCGAGCCGCCGTCGCTGAGCAGCAGCAGCGCGCTCGGTTCGCCGATCGAGGCCAGGCCCTCCCGGGTGAGCACGTAGTGCCTGCCGGCGGCCCGGAAGACCTGACCGATCCGGGCCGGCTCGCCGCCGACCTGGGCGGTGCTGCTCTCGTCCTCGCCGGCGATGGCGGGCTTGCGCAGGGCGGGACCGGCCGGCACCGCGTTGACCAGTTGCTGGCCGACGGTGAGGGTGGCCGCGCCGGCCATCCGCAGCGCGGCGATCGCCGGGTCGCCGCCGACCACCTGGAGCCGGGCGTCGCCGGTGAGCAGGTGTCGCTCGCCGTCGACCGACACCAGCACCGCGCGGTCGCCCAGCGACGCCCCGCCGGGCAACGGCCGGTCGATCACCACCCGGGTGCTGGACCGGCGCGGGTCGGCCGGGTCGGGGACGTCGCAGACCGACCACGGCAGGCCGGTCAGCGACTTGCGGTCGGGCACCGCGTCCGGCGCGCCGACGATGCCGACCGTACGCCCGCGCGGGCGGTCCCGGATCGACGCCTGGGACATGGTCCGGATCTGCGGATCCGCCGTGTTCAGGATCAACCGGGCGGAGGCGTAGTTGAGCGTCGGGTAGAGCTGCCCGTCGTCGAGGTAGACGTACGTCGCGCCGGTCTCCCGCTCGATTACCAGGGTGTTCGGCTCCAGCGGCGCGGCGTTGCCGGTGAGCTGCCCGTACGCGCCGGCTCCGCCGAGCACCACCGCCGCGGCGATCACGCTGCCGAAGACCGCCATGCCGAGCCGCCGCATCGGCAGGTTGCTGGTCTCGGGGTCGCCCGACAGCAACGCCGAGACGATCCGGCGGGTGACGAAGCGGTACGCCTGCACCTGATCGCGGCGGGTCCGCATGACTTACCTCCGGCGGGGTGGATCCGCGACGATCAGGTCCGAGTCGTGTCGCGGGCTTCCCTACGATAAGGGGCCGTCGACGGGTCACCGGGACCAGCGCCCCGGGCCCGGTCACGACGGCATGCCGCACCGTCCAGAAGGGACTGCCACCGATGACGCAGGTTCAGGCGCCACCCGGCCGTACTGCCACGGACCCGTCCGGCGGCGCGGAGCGCCCGGTCACCCCGGCCGACCGGCGCGAACGCGGGCGGCTCGGCCCGGTCTTCGTCGGGCAGCTGGTGGTGGTGGAGCTGTGCGCCGTGGCCGTCTGGGCGGCGCTGGGCGGGCCCACCTGGCTGGCCGGCACGGTCGCCTCGCTGGCCCTGCTGGTGGTGGTCGCCGTCTTCGCCCGGCGGGGCGGCCGCTGGTGGTACGAGGACCTGATGCTGCGGCGCCGGCTGCGCCGCCGGCGGGAGCAGGCCCGCAGCACGGTCGCGGCCGGCGGCGGCGGGGATCCGCGGCTGGCCGCCCTCGCCCCGGAACTGTCTGTGATTGAACTCACAGACCGCGGCACCCGGCTCGGCATCGGCCAGGACGGGCAGGGCTGGTTCGCGGCGGTGGCGCTGCAGGGCCGGCCGGGCGCGCCCGCCGGCTCGGTGGAGGCGTCGGTGGTGGACCGCGCGCTGCGGGTGCTCGCCGACTTCAGCGGACCGGTCACCCTCGCCCAGGTGGTCTCGCACACCCTGGTCTGGTACCCGGCGCCGGGTGCGCCGCCGGCGGCCCACCGTACGGTCTGGGTGGCGCTGCGGCTCTCCGTGCGGGACGCCCGGGTGGAGGCGGTCAGCCGGGGCGGCGGGATGCCCGGCGTGCACCGCACCCTGGCCGCCGGCATCGGCCGGCTGGGCAAGGCGCTGAATTCCGCCGGGCTGGCGCACCGCGCGCTCGGCCGGGACGAACTGCGCGCCGCGGTGGTCTCGGCCGCCGGGCTGGACCTCGCCCCGGCCCCGCCCGCGGAGACCTGGACCGGCCTGCGCGGCGGCGGCTGGACGCAGCGCTGCCTCGCCCTGCGGGCCCGGGCCGGCGCCTCGTTCGGGGCGCTGGTGGACGCGGTGACCGCGACCTCCGCGCCGTCGCACACGCTGGCCGCCGCGGTGCTGCCGGGTGGCCGGACCGCCCCGCTGCTGCGGGTGGCGGCGCTGGACAACCACGTCGAGGCGCTGGTGAAGGTGGTCCGGGACGTGGCCCGCCGCAGCGGCGCGCCGGGCCGCCCGCTGGACGGCCAGCACGCGCCGGGCGTCTACGCCACCGCCCCGGTCGCCGCCACCGTCACCACCACCCGCTGACCCGCCACGCACACCGGTGGACAAGGGCTTCGCGTCGCCGCGAGTCGGACATCCGACACGAACCCTTGATCGCCGGGTGCCGCCCCGGGGTCAGGGGCGGAGGTTGACGATCCAGCCGTAGAGGCCGAGGACCCAGACGGCCAGCGGGACCAGCGCGATGATCAGCATGATCTCCACGATGTCCAGCAGCCGGCCCCAGACCGGGGAGATTCGCTTGCCGGCCACGGTCAGCCCGTAGATCAGGCTCACCACGGCCGCCAGCAGCAGCCCGCCGAGGACCACCCCGAGGCGTACCGCCAGCGAGCCGCCGGCGAACGCGGCGGCGGCCGCCAGGCCCAACCCGGCGGTGCCGGTGACCAGCACCGGGGTGCGCTGGGCGCGGCCGAGGAACGGCCGGGCCCGCAGCAGCGACAGCAGGGCCAGCACGAGGCAGAGCAGCACCGCCGCCAGGCCGCCGTCGAGAGCGAGCACCACCTGGGCGCCGAGCACCAGCAGCGACACCGTCCACAGCAGACCGGTCAGGAACGCGTCGGCCCGCTCGCTGAGCTGGAGCACCCGGCGGCCGTCCACCGACTCGGCGTCGGTCTTCAGATCGTCGGGGCCGGTGGGGATGGACGGCACGGGCAGCCGGGCCAGCCGGTAGGCGGCCATCGGCAGCGCCGGCACGGCGCCGAACGCGACAGCGGCGACCACGGCCGCGGCGGCCGGCGCGTCGATGCCGAAGGCGAGGGAGAGCAACGCCCCGAAGCCGACCGCGGCGCCGACGCCGACCGCGCCGAAGAAGAGCGGCAGCCGGTCACCGACCGCGAGCACCGCCACCGCGGCGCAGACCACCACCGCGGTGGCGGCCAGCAGCACGTGCGGCGCGGCCAGGTCGGACAGCGACCGGTCGCCGGCGAGCAGCAGCAGGCCGCCGACGGCCGCGTGGCCGAGCCCCACCGCCCCCAGCACCGCGCCGGTGCCGCTGTCGCCGGCCGCCCGGGACAGCACCGCGGCGGTGACCAGCAGGGCCACCGCGACGACCAGCGCGGCCAGCGCGCCGGGCAGGTGCGGCGGACCGAGGAAGAGCGCGGCCAGCGCGCCGGCGCCGAGCGCCGCCGCGGCGAACAGCACCGCGAACGACCGGGTGGTGCCGACCTGCCAGGCGCCCGGGCGCTGGTTGGTGGCGGTCGCCACCGCGTCCACCACGTCGTCGAAGACGATCTCCGGAGCGGCGGCGGCGCGCGGGTTGAAGTAGAGCACCTCGCCGTCGCGGATGCCGAGCTGCGCGGGCGTACGGCCGCCGTTGAGCGGCGGACCGCCGAGCCGGGACAGGCTCCAGCCGCCGTGCCGCACGCCCTCGTCGGCCAGGTCCTCGCCGGCGTACCGGAGCAGCGTGGGGAGCAGGTCGGCGAGCGGTACGTCGGACGGGAGCGCGAGATCCATCCGGGTCCGCGGAGCCACGATGGTGATCCGGCTCAGGCCGCCGGTCGCCGTTTTCGTCGCCACTGTGGCCTCCTCGCGCTCTTCTACGATGACCCGGGGCCGGCACGTCGTCCCCGTGGGTCCCTGACGCCCACGGGAGATTACCTACGATGGCGGGCACGTACGATGCCCACCCGACGACTCTGGTCGTTCGCAGGTGCTTCGTCAGGCCGCTTCTGGGGAGGAGACAGCCGTGAGCACGGTGGTGTTCCGCCGGCTCCCGCGTCAGCCGGGACCGGCCCTACCGCGTGGTGAGCTGCTGCTGGAGTCCCCACCGGAGCTACCGGAGCCGACGCCCCGCGGGATGGGGCAGCTGCTGATGATCCTGCCGATGGTCTGTGGCGTGGGCGCGATGGCGTTCCTCTACGCCGGCCGCGGCGGCGGGATGATGACGTACGTCGCCGGTGGGCTCTTCGGCGTCTCGATGCTGGGCATGGCGATCGGCTCCCTCAGCCACGGCAACAACGACAAGGCCGAGCTGAACGCCGACCGGCGCGACTACATGCGCTACCTGGCCCAGATGCGCAAGCGCACCCGGCGCGCGGCCGAGCAGCAGCGGGCCGCGATGGCCTGGCGGCACCCGGAGCCGGACGCGCTCTGGTCGATCGCCTCGTCCCGCCGGCTGTGGGAGCGCCGGATCACCGAGGACGACTTCGGCGAGACCCGGATCGCCACCGGCCCGCAGCGGCTCGCGGTGGAGATCGTGCCGCCGGAGACGAAGCCGGTCGAGGACCTGGAGCCGATGAGCGCGATCGCGCTGCGTCGCTTCGTCCGCGCCCACTCGACCGTGCCGGACCTGCCGACCGCGCTGTCGCTGCGCGCGTTCAGCCGGGTGGTGCTGCGCGGGGAGCGGGAGCCGGTGCTCGACCTGACCCGGGCCGCGCTCGGTCAGCTGGCCACCTTCCACGCCCCGGACGACCTGGTCATCGCGGTGGTCGCCGCGGTGGACCGGCAGGCCGCCTGGGACTGGGTGAAGTGGCTGCCGCACACCCAGCACAGCTCCCGCACCGACGCGGCCGGCGCCCGCCGGATGGTCTTCGCCCACCTGGCGGAGGCGGAGGAGGCGCTCGCCGCCGAGCTGACCGGCCGGCCGCGCTTCGCCCCGGAGGCGAAGCCGCTGACCACCATGCCGCACGTGGTGGTGGTGATCGACGGTGGCGAGGTCTCGCCGACCTGCCAGCTGATGGGGCCGGGCCTGCTCGGCGCCACCGTGATCGACCTGTCCGGCACCGTGCCCCGGGAAGCCGGCCGCTGGCTGCTCTGCCTCGACGCGGGCGACGGCAGCTCGCTCGACCTGGTCCGCGGGACGTCCACGTCCCGGCTCGGCCGGCCGGACCGGCTCAGCGCCGCGGCCGCCGAGGGGCTGGCCCGGCAGATCGCCCCCTACCGGCTCTCCCAGCAGCAGGCCAGCAGCGACGAGCCGCTGGCCCGCAGCATGGAGCTGCCCGACCTGCTCGGGGTGGGCGACGCCGCCGCGGTCGACGTGCAGCAGACCTGGCGGCCCCGCGGCCACCGGGACCGGCTGCGCATCCCGCTCGGCGTGGGCCCGGACGGCAACGTGGTCGAGCTGGACTTCAAGGAGTCCGCGCACGAGGGCATGGGCCCGCACGGCCTGGTCATCGGCGCGACCGGCTCCGGCAAGAGCGAGCTGCTGCGTACGGTGGTCGCCGCGCTGGCCGTGACGCACTCCTCCGAGGAGCTCAACTTCGTCCTGGTCGACTTCAAGGGTGGCGCCACCTTCGCGTCGCTGGAGGCGCTGCCGCACACCAGCGCCGTGATCACCAACCTGGCCGACGAGCTGCCGCTGGTCGACCGGATGCGGGACGCGCTGGCCGGTGAGATGAACCGCCGGCAGGAGGTGCTCCGGGCGGCCGGCAACTACGTCTCCCGCTTCGACTACGAGAAGGCGCGGGCGGCCGGCGAGCCGCTGGAGCCGATGCCCAGCCTGCTGATCATCTGTGACGAGTTCAGCGAGCTGCTCGCCGCCAAGCCCGACTTCATCGACCTCTTCGTGATGATCGGCCGGCTGGGCCGGTCGCTCGGCGTGCACCTGCTGCTGGCCTCGCAGCGCCTCGAGGAGGGCAAGCTGCGCGGCCTGGACACCCACCTGTCGTACCGGATCGGTCTGCGCACCTTCTCCGCCGTGGAGAGCCGGATCGTGCTCGGCGTGCCGGACGCGTACGAGCTGCCCAGCGCCCCGGGTCACGGCTACCTGAAGACCGACACCAGCACCATGCTGCGGTTCCGTGCCGCGTACGTGTCCGGGCCGTACCGGGCGCCCGGCGAGCAGGCGTCGGCGTCGCAGGCGATGGTGCAGCGCCGGATCGTGCCGTACGGGGTCCACTTCGTGCCGGTGCGGCAGCCCCAGGTGCCGGTGGAGGCCACGCCGGAGCCGGAGCAGCCGGCCGACGGCAAGGCCGTGGCCATGCTCGACGTGCTGATCGACCGGCTCAAGGGGCGGGGCAAGCCGGCGCACCAGGTCTGGCTGCCGCCGCTGGCCGAGCCGCCGAGCCTGGGCGAGCTGCTCCCACCGCTGAAGGCGGACCCGACGTACGGGCTGTGCACCGCCACCTGGCAGGGCCGGGGCCGGCTCACCGTGCCGGTCGGCGTGGTCGACCGGCCGTACGAGCAGCGGCGCGACCCGATGATGGTCGAGCTGGCCGGCGCGGGCGGCAACGTGGTGATCGTCGGCGCCTCGCTGAGCGGCAAGAGCACCATGCTGCGCTCGATGCTCGCCTCGCTGGCGCTCACCCACACGCCGCGCGAGGTGCAGTTCTTCTGCCTCGACTTCGGCGGCGGCGCGCTGCGCAGCCTGGAGGGGCTGCCGCACATGTCCGGGGTGGCCGGCCGGCGGGACACCGAGGCGGTCCGCCGGACGGTGGCCGAGGTGGTGGCCATCATCGACGACCGCGAGGCGCGCTTCGCCCAGCACGGCATCGACTCGGTGGCCAGCTACCGGCGGCGCCGGGCGGCCGGCGAGTTCGCCGACGACCCGTTCGGCGACGTCTTCCTCGTGGTGGACGGCTGGAACACGCTGCGCCAGGAGTACGAGGAGCTGGAGCAGACCATCACCAACCTGGCCAACCGCGGGCTCGGTTTCGGCGTACACGTGGTGGTCACCGCCGTGCGGTGGGCGGAGATCCGGATCAACATGCGCGACCTGCTCGGCACCAAGCTCGAGCTGCGGCTCGGCGACGCGGCCGAGTCGGAGATCGACCGCCGGGCGGCGATGAACGTCCCGGAGAAGACCCCGGGCCGCGGCCTGACCCGCGACAAGCTGCACTTCCTCGCCGCGATCTCGCGGATCGACGGACGCCGCGACGTCGACGACCTGACCGAGGCCTCGGCCGCCCTGGCCGCGCACGTGGCGGCCAACTGGCCCGGCCGCCCGGCGCCGAAGGTGCGGCTGCTGCCGCGCAAGCTGCCCGTCGCCGAGCTGGCCCGGGTGGCCGACCGGTCGGCGCCCGGCCTGCCGATCGGCGTCAACGAGTCGGCGCTCGCGCCGGTCTACCTCGACCTGGCCAACGAGCCGCACCTGACGGTCTTCGGCGACGCCGAGTGCGGCAAGACCAACCTGCTGCGGCTGATCGCCCGCGGCATCACCGAGCGGTACACCCCGGCCGAGGCCCGGCTGGTCATCGCCGACTACCGGCGCGGCCTGCTCGGCGCCGTGGAGGGCGACCACCTGCTCGACTACGCCCCGTCCAACCAGGCGTTCGCGCAGGGGCTGGGCTCGATCCGCAGCGCGCTGTCCAACCGGCTGCCCGGACCGGACGTCACCACCGCCCAGCTACGCGACCGCAGCTGGTGGAAGGGTCCGGACCTCTACATCCTGGTCGACGACTACGACCTGGTCGCCTCGGGCGGCAGCAACCCGCTCAGCGCGCTGCACGAGCTGCTGCCCCAGGCCCGCGACATCGGCCTGCACCTGATCATCACGCGGCGGGTCGGCGGGGTGGCCCGGGCGCTCTACGAGCCGGTGCTGCAACGCCTGCGCGAGCTGGACTCGCCCGGCCTGCTGATGTCCGGCAACCGGGAGGAGGGCGCGGTCTTCGGCACGCTGCGGCCGAGCCCGCAGCCGCCGGGCCGGGGCACCCTGGTGCGCCGCCGCGACGGCCAGCAGCTGATCCAGACCGCCTGGTCCGAGCCGGTCTGATCGGGGACCCTGCCGACCCTGGCCGGCAGCACGAGAGGTGGGCGCGCCGTGTGGGTGACCTGGTCGTTCGGGTACGCGCTCCTGGCCATGCCCGTCTTCGTCGTGCTGGGGCTGGTCGCGCAGCTGAGCGGCTCGGCGCGGGTGAAGCGGGTGGCGGAGATCGTCGTGCTCAGCGCGACCGCGGCGCTGGCCGCCCCGCTCGCCGCGACCGCGGGTGGCGACCCGGTGCAGTGGGGCCTGGTCGTGCTGCTCGGGGTCGCCTTCGTCGTCGGCTCGGTGCTGCATGTGAGATCGTATTCACGCTCCTCGTGACTTGCGCGTCGGACCGCATCGGTCGCGTTGCCGTCACAGTGGGCGAGACAGGGCTGCGCTCGCTGGACGCGGTCCGCTACGGTCTTCAGAGGAGTGTCCGTCGGTGGGGTGTTTGCCTTGCCGCGGGGGAGGGCGCGGCAGATCCGCCGCCACAAGGAGACGGAAGGGTGTGAAGCATGGCGTTCGAGGTCGAAGCAGCGACTCTGCATACCGCCGCGAGTGACGTGCGGTCCACGCGCAGCGAGGTCGACGGCGAGCTGAAGAAGCTGTGGAACGTGGTCGACGACCTGGCCATCGCCTGGAAGGGCGGGGCGTCCGCGGGCTTCCAGCAGCTGATGCAGCGCTGGAACGAAGACACGGCCAAGCTGCTGACGGCGATGGACAACATCGCCGACCTGCTCGACAAGTCGGGTACGACGCACCAGGTCAACGACGAAGAGCAGCAGCAGATGCTGGACAAGTTCCACTCTGCACTCAACCCGTGATCCGCCGAGACGAGCAGGGGAGGAACCGATGAGCATCAAGGTTGATTACGCAGTCCTGGAGAGCAGCAACCAGCAGATGCTGGCCATCTCGCGGACCATCGACGAGAAGCTGGACACGCTGCGGTCGATGCTGAGCAAGCTCCAGTGGGACGGCCAGGACCGGGCCGCCTACGAGCAGCACCAGGCGCAGTGGGACGCCGCCGTCCGGGACATCAACAAGATCCTGAACGACATCGGTGGCGCGGTGGGCATCGCCCGCGAGAACTACGTCAACACCGAGATGAGCAACGCCAAGGTGTGGGGCTGAGCGACCATCGACGCGGCTCCGGTCCGGTTCGACCGGGCCGGAGCCGCGGCGCGTTACCAGCCGTCGAGGTCCTGGGAGAGCGATGAACACGGAGCTGCGTCTCCGCCCACTGTGGAGGTCCGCCGTCGCCACGTTGGCGCTGGCCGCGCTGGCCGGGTCGGGAGCGCTCGCGGCGCCGGAACCGGCGCGCGCCGCCGACACCGTACGCGGCCTCCAGTGGTACCTCGACAGCCTGAAGATCCCGCAGGCCCACAAGGTCAGCAAGGGCCGCGGCGTGACCGTGGCCGTGATCGACGCCGGCGTCGACCCGAACGTCCCCGACCTGCGCGGCCAGGTGTTGCCCGGCAAGGGTTTCGGCGCCGACGCGACCGCCGACGGGCGGGGCACCGATGACAAGATCAGCCATGGCACGGGCATGGCGGGCCTGATCGCCGGCCGGGGCGGCGGCACCATGCGCCAGCTCGGCATCGCCCCGGAGGCGAAGATCCTGCCGATCTCGCTCGGCAGCCGGACCGACGCGGCGGAACTGGCCGCCGGCATCCGCTGGGCCGCCGACAACGGCGCCGACGTGATCAGCATGTCGCTCGGCGCCCGCGGCCGGCCGGGCGCGGACGAGCAGGCCGCCGTCCGCTACGCCCTAGACAAGAACGTGGTGCTGGTCGCCTCGGCGGGTAACCGCGAGCAGGGCGACACCAGCGTCCTGAACCCGGCCAGCATCCCCGGTGTCATCGCCGTGACCGGGCTGGCCAAGAACGGCGACTTCTTCAGCGGCAGCGTCGCCGGGCCGGAGGCCGTGCTGGCCGCGCCGATGGAGCAGATCATCACGCCGCGGCCGACGTCGGTCTCGTCCAACGGCTACAGCGTCGGCAGCGGCACCAGCGAGTCGGCCGCGATCGTGGCCGGCGTGGCGGCCCTGGTCCGGGCGAAGCACCCCGACCTCGACGCCGCCAACGTGGTGAACCGGCTGATCCGCACCGCCCGCGACGAGGGCCCGTCCGGCCGCGACGACGAGTACGGCTTCGGGGCCGTCGATCCGGTCGCCGCGCTGAGCCGCCCGGTGCCGGCCGTGACGGCGCACCCGCTGCTGTCCGGCGAGGGCGCCCCGGCGGACGCGTCGGCCGGGCCGGCCGCCACCGGCGAGGAGGACGACGGCCCGGCCGTCTCGATCAGCGTCACCAACAAGACCGGCGCGGTGATCCAGGTAGCGCTCTGCCTCGCCGTACCGCTGGTGGTGCTGATCGTGGTGATCGTGCTGGTGCGCCGGTCCCGGCGCCGCTCGGCCGCCACCCCGGCCGGGCCGCCGCCCGGCTTCCCACCACCGCCCGGCGCGGCGCCGCAGGGCTTCCCGGCACCACCCGGCGCGGCGCCGCAGGGCTTCCCTGCACCGCCCGGATTCACGCCACCGCCCGGCGCGCCCGGTGCCCAGCAGTTCGGCCGGGCGCCGGGGCAGCCCGGCGGTCCGTACGTGCCACCGCAGGGCGCACCGACGCCGGGCGGCTACCCGCCGCCCCCGGGGCCCGGTGGCTATCCTCCGCCGCCCGGAGCGGCGCCCGGCACCGCCGCCTGGCCGCCGCCGGGGCCGGCCGGGCCACCCCCGCCCCCGCCGGGCGGGCACCAGCAGTAAGCCAGATCTTCAGTCGGCGACGGGGAGGAACCGATGACGAAGGACAGGACCGACCAGCCGGACGAGGTCCGGATCGACACGCCGAACGTGCCGATCGGCCCACCGCACATGGTGCCGCCGTTCGTGACGCTGGACGCCGTCACCATGGACAACGTCAACCGGGCCGAGGTGCCGTCCGGGCTGGTCCCGGGGGCGGGCGACGCCGGCGCCAAGACCGAGTGGGACGCCTCCAGCCTGGAGAAGGCCAAGAAGTGGCTGGAGGAGACCGCCGACTTCATCCACAGCCAGTCGTACGAGATGGTGGAGATCTCCGACAAGATGGGCGGCACCGCCGCGGGGGCCGGCGGCGGCGAGATGGGCGGGGGCACGAGCCCGCTCGGCAGCTTCGACCGTGCCGGCGACCTGGCGCGCAAGCACAGCGGTCTGTACACCAGCACCCAGCAGGGCATGCGCCAGCTCGCCAAGGACCTCTACAAGGCGGCGAACGCGCTGCAGAAGGTCAAGGAGAACTACGAGACGGCCGAGGGCGCCAACGAGATGTCGGCGGCCGAGATGCAGAACGCCTTCAACACCGCGTCCAGCAACCGCGGCAAGGCGTAGACGGGGAGGGTGGCCGTGCCGAGCTGGGAAGAGATGTGCAAGCAGATCGTCATCGACGGTCGGCCAGGCGACGTGGCCAGCGCCGCGCTCGGCTGGGAGCAGCTGCTGAAGAACCTGCGAACCGTCAAGGAGAGCCTGGAGACCAACGTCAAGGACCTGGGCGACGCGTGGAAGGGCCCGGCGTACGAGGCCTTCAAGACCCACATCACCGGGCTCGCCAAGCGGGCCGGTCAGCTCGTCGAGGGCGCGGAGAGCCAGAACGGCATCGTCCGGTCGCTGAACGAGGCCGCTGACAAGCTCACCGCCGCCCAGCGCGATTTTCCGATCCCGGCCAGCTGCGTCAACGACGTGCTGGAGGCCCGCAACGGCCGGCTGGTGATCGACACCGGGTTCTTCGAGATGAAGGTGAAGCCGGACTTCCTCGGCTTCCTGGACCCGATCACCTCGCTCGCCGACTGGATCAACGACAAGTCCGAGGAAGCGGCGAAGGTCTACAACCAGGTCAGGGGCGACTACACCACTGTCGACTCGCGCACCCCGGGTGAGTCCGGTCCGTTCACCTCGACCGACCCGACGGTCACCACGCCGGATCTGGGCAGCGGTCCCGGCGCCGGCAAGACCGGCGGTGTGCCGGGCCTCGGCGGTTCGCCGTCGACCGGCGGTCTCGGTGGCAGCCCGTCGCTGAGCACCAGCGGCATGCCGGACACCGGCTCCCCGGGGATCGGTTCCGGCGCGCACCCCGACCTCTCCGGCGGGTACGGCTCGGGCGGCGGCGGCTACCCCGGCTCCGGCAGCCTCGCCGACGACTACGGCAGCGGGCTGGCCGGTGCCGGTGGCGGCGGCGCTCCCGGCCTGGGCGGTGGCGGCTTCGGCGGCGGCCTGCCCGCCACGTCCGGCCTCGGCGCGGGCGGCGGAATGGGCGGCGGTGGCGCCGGCCTGGCCGGCGGCGGCATGATCCCGGGCGGCGGTGCCCTCGGCCGGCCGGTGGCGGCCGGCATGCCGCCGATGATGGGCGGCGGCGGCGCGGCCGGCGCCGGTCGGGGCGGTGGCCGCGGTGGGCGGCTCGCTGGCGGCATGGCCCCCGCCATGGGCGGCGGCATGGCCGGTGGCGCCCGCGGCGGCGGACGGGCCGGTGCCGCCGGCGCGGCCGGTGCCGGGGCGCGCGGTGCGGGCGTCCGGGGCGGCGGGATCGCCGGAATGGGCGGGGCCGGCGGTGCCGGTTACGGCGAGGAAGAGGCCCCGCGCAACAGTTGGCTGGAGGAGGACGAGGACGTCTGGGGCGCGGACGGCGACGGCACGCCCGGCGTGCTGCGCTGACCTGACCTGACCTGACCTGACCTGACCTCGACCCGCGACCCGAGCGCCGTCCACCGCCACCCGGCGGCTGGGCGGCGCTCGGCGCATCCGCGCCGGCGTCTACAGGGCTGGCGTTTCCGGGCTGGCGTCTACAGGGCTGGCGTTTTCGGGCCAGCGTCTACAAGACTGGCGTTTCGGGTTGGCCTTTGCGCGGCCGGCGTCTCCCAGCCGGCGTTCCCGGCCCGCTTCCGGGCTGGCGTTTTGC
The DNA here is from genome assembly GCF_900090235.1 of Micromonospora echinaurantiaca. NCBI lineage: Bacteria > Bacillati > Actinomycetota > Actinomycetes > Micromonosporales > Micromonosporaceae > Micromonospora > Micromonospora echinaurantiaca. The sequence goes on from NZ_LT607750.1 coordinate 6,950,323, forward strand.
GCGCTGACGTTTTCCGGCCGGAGCTTCGGGCGGGCTGGCGGAGCGTCAGCCGGTCGCGGCCGGGTCGGCGCCGGCCGGGCGACGGCCCGGGCGCCAGCCCCGACGCCGGCCCCGGACCAGGATCGGCTTCACCGCGAGCAGCACGGTGGCCAGCAGCGCCCCGATCGCGGCGACCCAGATCGCCACGGTGCGCTGCCAGCCGAGCGGATCGTCGGCGGGCGGCGGCGCCGGCAGCGCGCCGGCCGGCGGGTTGCTCCGGGTGCCGAGCAGGCTCGCCACCGCCCGGTACGGGTTGACCACCCCGTACCCCAGCTGGGCGTTGTGGCCGTCCGGCGGGCTGTCCGCGGTGCGGGTCAGCCGCTCGGCGACCTGCTCGGGGGTCAGGTCCGGGTAGGCGGCGCGGACCAGCGCGGCCGCTCCCGAGACGTACGCGGCGGCGAAGCTGGTGCCGCCCTGCGGCTCGGCGAGGTATCCGTCGCCGCCGGGCGCCGGCCCGATGATGTTCAGCCCGGGGGCGGCGATGTCGACGTAGTCGCCGCTCACCGAACTGCCCACGTGCCCGCCCTGCTCGTCCACCCCGGCCACCGCGATGACCCCGGGATACGCGGCTGGGTAGGCCGGCTGGTCGTGCTGCTGCTCCTGCCGGTTGCCGGCGGCCGCCACCACGACCACCTTCTTGTCCAGCGCGTACTCGATGGCGTCGGCGAGTTCGGGCCGGGGCAGCGTCACCAGCGACAGGTTCAGCACGTCGGCGCCGTTGTCCACCGCCCACCGGATCGCCTGGGCGATCTGCCCGGGCAGGGCCTCGTCGTTGGTGCGCCGGGTGTCCGGCAGCACCCGTACCGGAAGGATCCGGGCCTGCGGCGCGATGCCGCTGAACGGCTGCCCGGTGCCCTCCCGGCCGGCGATGATGCCGGCCACCATGGTGCCGTGTCCGGCCAGGTCGCACTGACCCTGCTGCTGCGTCAGCCCGTTGAAGTCGCGGCCCTGGCGGACCTGTCCCCTGAGGACGGGGTGGATGGCCGAGACGCCCGAGTCGATCACCGCGACCGTGACGCCGGCGCCGCGGGAGAGCCGCCAGGCCGACGACGGCTCCAGCCGGCGCAACGGCCAGGGCAGCTCGGCGGGGGCGGCCTGGCCGGCCGGGCCGCAGCGGGGCGCCGCGGCGGCCGGAGCCGGCGGTACGACCAGGGTGGCGAGCAGCACCGCGGCCGCTCCACTGAGGAGGGCGCGGGCCGCGCGCCCGGCACTGCGGACCGGCGCTGTCCCATCCGGTCGGAAGCTCTCGCGCACGCGCTGAGACTACCGCCGCGCCGCCCGCCGTGCGGTGACGGGAGCACCCGCTCGCACCGACCCGGAAACGGCGGTGCCGGTCCCCGGGCGGCCGGCCCGCCGAGTCGGCCCCGCCGCGGCCCCACCACCCCGACCGGTCAGGACGGGTTGGCGCCGCCGGCCACCGGTTCCTCGGTGAAGAGCGCCAGCAGGGCGCCGACCTGGCGATCGTTCTCGGCGGGGTGGCGGAACCGGCCGGCCGGGTTGAGGGTGTACTCGTTGCGCCGGCCCACCCGGGTGCGGCGCAGGTAGCCGCCCGCCTCCAGGTCGGCGACGATCGCCTGGGCGGCCCGTTCGGTGACGCCCACCTCGTCGGCGACGTCACGCAGCCGGGCGGTGGGATTGCGGGCGATGGCGAGCAGCACGTGCCCGTGATTGGTGAGGAACGTCCAGTTCCGGTTGCTCCCGTTCTCGCCGCTCGTCGTCGCCATGTCCGCCATCGTATGGCCCGCCGCGCCGATCCACCGGCACGCCCTCGCCCGGCCGCCGACCGGCGCTGGCGACTTCCGCGGGCGCTCGGACGGATCGTCGCCGACGCGCAAGCGTTCTGGAATACATGAAATGCATATCACGCATATCTTGACGTATCTTGCGCAGAGTGTGACCGTGGTGGCAGCCCGCGTCCGACGTCGGCCGGGATTGCCCAGGTCACGTACGTCGAGGGACGAGGTGAGGGGATGAGCCGTCTCGGTTCGCCCGGCGCCCAGCCGGGTCCGCCACGGGAGTCGACGGGGCCGGCGGTCACGTCGATCACCCCGGCGCAGGCGCTGGCCGAGTTGTCCGCCGGCAACCGGAGATTCGTCACCGGAATCCCGCGCCATCCCAATCAGGACGCCGGGCACCGTGCCGCGGTCGCCGACGGGCAGCACCCGTTCGCGGTGATCGTGGGCTGCTCCGACTCCCGGCTGGCCGCCGAGATCATCTTCGACCGTGGTCTCGGTGACCTCTTCGTGGTCCGGACCGCCGGGCACACCACCGGCCCCGAGGTGCTCGGCAGCGTCGAGTACGCGGTGACCGTCCTCGGCACGCCGCTGGTGGTCGTGCTCGGGCACGACTCGTGCGGCGCGGTGCAGGCGGCGAAGACGGCGGCGGAGACGGACACCTCCCCGGCCGGTCACCTGCGGGCGGTGGTGGACGCCATGATGCCCAGCCTGCGCCGGGCCGAGGCCGCCGGGGTGACCGACGTGGACGGGATCGTCGACATCCACATCGCGCACACCGTCGAGGCGATGCTGGGCAGCTCGGCCGTACTGGCCGCCGAGGTGGCCGCCGGGCGCTGCGCGGTGGTCGGGATGTCGTACCGGCTGGCCGCCGGTGAGGTGCGGACGGTGACCGCCGCCGGCGACCTGCCCGACCCGGCGGCGGACCCGACCCCGGCCGCCGCCTGACCGCACGCCGTCGCCGAAGACGGTGCGAGGGCCGTCCCACCGGGAACGGCCCTCGCGTCGCGCGGTCTCAGGCTGTCGCTACAGCAGCGAGACGTGCACGTGGTCGGTGTGGTTCGACGGCCCGCTGTACGACTTCCAGCCGGTCGCCGGGAACCAGATCTGCCGGTTCCAGATCACGTAGTAGACGCCCAGCCGGTCCGCGTTCCGGATCAGGAACGCGGCGAGGTTGTTGCCGTACATTCGGGTGTCCTTGTTGTGCCAGGGGGAGAAGCCGCTCCGCTGCAGCGACCAGTCGCAGGCCCGGCCCTTCGGGTGCTCCCAGGGGCCACCGGGGCGGTAGCAGCCGACGAACCGGTTGAACCCGGCCCGCTTGACCTCCTTGTACATGTGCAGCGTCCGGGGCGTGATGCAGCCGGAGGTGGTCGGGTCGTTCTGGCTGCACGACTCGGCCTTCCAGTCGCCGTCGGCGGTGCGGCCTGGGGCGATCCGGGCGACCGGCGAGGTGGCCGACACCAGGCCGCCGGTGAAGCCCAACCCACCCACCAGGGCCAGCGCCTTCTCCGCGTCGCGCTTGTTCTTGGCCATCAGGTTGGTCTGCTTCTGCTGCTCGCGGATCTCCGCCTCGAGCGCCAGCTTCGCCTGCTCGGCGCGGGTCTTCACCTCGTTGATCTCGGCGAGCTTCTTGGCGTTGACCATGTTCAGCTCGTCCAGGGCGGTGGCTCGCTCGACGAACGTGTCGGGGCTGTTGGCCTCCAGCAGCAGGGCCACGGCCCCGATGCGTCCCGTCCGGTACGACTGGGTGGCGAGCTGGCTGACCTGCGGGGCGAGTGCGTTCAGCTCGGCCTGGGCCCGGTCGACCTCGAGCGCGAGTTCCAGCTGGCGCTTCTTGGACTTCTCCAGCCGGGACTTCGCCTGGGAGTAGTTCCGGTTGGTCGACTCGATCACGTCCGTGATCAACTTCGAGTCGCCGTCCTCGTGTCCCGAGGGCTTGGGGGTGCTGGGTGCGGCCGACGCCGGGAGGGGCCCGGCAAGGACGGCCAAGGCGGCGAACACGGCCACCACAGGTGTCAACCAGCGGCGTAGGGGTGCCGTCACAGTGTTCCCTTCCGTCGACCGCCGACCGGGTTAGCTGACGGGTTCGGGGCGGAAGTGGCCCCTACCGCTGTCGCGGACTCACCCCACGTACCTGGGTCCCCGGCTCGCCTGGCGGCGATTGGGCGGCGGCACCGCAGGCGCCGCTGCGCGCCTTCGGCGGTGACCGGCAGCGAGGTTACCCGAGAGTCCACCGGTGGATCTACGTCCCGAAGCCGACTAAATGCGTTATTTCGTAACGGCGGACGGTGACCAGTGACGCGTTTATCAAGCTCGCCGGCCTGGACGGTCACGCTACGGAGTCTCACCATGTGGCGTCCGTGCTCCTGTCCGGATCGGGCCACCCGCTGGAGGTGGCGGAGGACGTGTTTCCGGCACGCGGCGCGGTCAGCGCCCGCAGCGCCTCGGCCCGGTCCGGGACCGGCCGGGAACCTTCCGGGGTACGCGACGGCTCGTCGCCGGCACCGCCGTCGCCGTCGCCGTCGGCGGTACGCGCGGCGGCGCGGCCGGCCGTGGTCACCAGCGCGGCGAGCGCGGTGGTCAGCGGCACGGCGGCGATCAGCCCGAGCGTGGCGACCGCGCTGCGGACGATCTCCTGGGCGAGGAACTCGCTGGTCAGGATCTGGGTCACCGACCGGGAGTCCGCGGTGAGCAGGAGCAGCAGCGGCAGCGACGCGCCCGCGTACGCCAGCACGATGGTGTTCACCGTCGAGGCGATGTGCGCCCGGCCGACCCGGGTCGCCGCGCGGTAGAGCTGGAGCCGGGACAGGCCTGGGTTGGCGTGCGCCAGTTCGGTGACCGTGGCGGCCTGGGTCACCGTGACGTCGTCGAGCACGCCGAGCGAGCCGATGATGATCCCGGCCAGCAGCAGCCCGTGCAGGTCCACGTCGGCCTGGAACATCGACAGCGTGGTGGCGTCCTCGGAGCCGTACCCGGTGAGGTGGGTGGCGGCGGTGGCGAGGGTGCCCAGGACCCCGGTGAGCACCAGGCTGCCGAGCGTCCCGAGCACCGCCACCGAGGTCTGCGCGGTCACCCCGTGGGTCAGGTACAGCACCACGAACATGATGAGCGCGGCGCCGACGATCGCGATCAGCAGCGGCGACCCACCGGCGCTGATCCCGGGCAGCACGAAGGCGAGCAGGATGGCGAAGCTGGCCGCCAGGCCCGCCAGCGCGGCCAGCCCACGCCACCGGCCGAACGCCACGATGGCGGCGGCGAAGAGCAGCACCAGCCAGACCAGCGGCTTGCCGCGCTGGTGCTCGGCGATGTTGTAGCTGCTCGCCGTCGGGTCGGCCGGGTCGGTCAGCTTGACCAGGATGATCTCGTCACCCACGGCGACGGTCGGGGCGCCGGGGCCGCTCGGCACCGGCGTCTGCACCTCCTGGCCGGCGTCCGGACCGTCGGCCACCTTGACGGTGACCGTGCCACACGGTCCCGCGGCGCTGCCGCCCTCCGGCGTCTCCGGGGTCGGCGGGCAGGCCTCGGTCAGCACGCGGGTGACGGTGCCGTGGTAGCGGGGCGGATCGGTGCCCTGGTCGACCCCGGAGGAGTCGCGGGGCCACAGCAGCAGGGCGGCGACCACCGTGACCACGACTAGCGGGACCACCGTCGCGACGAGGATCCGCCGCACCCCGGGCGGGGCGGACGGAGCGGGACGGTTGTGGTCGGCGCCCATTGAGTGTCTCCCAACGAATCCGGGGCGTGGTACGTGTCGGCGGGCCGGTCGGTTCAGTGCCGCCGTCGGGCCGGCCGGAATCGTGGGTGGGATCGCCTGAGGGTGGCGACGCGACCACGTACCGTCGGCCCGGCGGCCGGCCGGCCCCGTGCGGTCGGCGGCGCCGATGCCCGGCGGCGGGTCGGATGGTGCGAGATCCGAAGGGCCATCGTGCCGAATCGTAGCCATCCCGGCATCCGGTCGCTGGTCGCGCGGGGTGGTGTCGGGCACCGGACCCCGGCGTACGCCCGTGCGCGGGTGGGGTGGTGGCAGGGGGCCGGACCCGGCGGTTGGCCCGCGCGGGCGGCCCCGGTCGGGGATGTTGGAGGCATGGCTGAGCAGACCCCGCCGCACGACGGCGCGCCGCGCGCCGGCCACGGCAGACCCGCTGGACAGGCCGGCGGCGACCACGCCGGGCACGGTGGGCACGGTGGGCACGACAAGCACGCCGGGCACGACCCGGAGATGTTCCGCCGCCGGTTCTGGCTCTGCCTGCTGCTCACCCTGCCGGTGGTGGCCACCAGCCACATGGTGATGGACTGGCTGGGCTACTCGCTGGAGTTCCCGGGCCGGTCCTGGGTGGGGCCGGTGCTCGGCTCGGTGGTCTTCTGGTGGGGCGGCTGGCCGTTCCTGGTCGGCGCCGTCCGCGAGGTGCGCGACCGGGCGCCGGGGATGATGCTGCTGGTCGCCATGGCGATCACGGTCGCCTACGCCGCCTCGCTGGCCACCAGTCTGGGCGCCTTCGACCTGGACTTCTGGTGGGAGCTGGCCGCCCTGGTCACCATCATGCTGCTCGGGCACTGGCAGGAGATGAAGGCGATCGGGCAGGCCCGCGGCGCCCTCGCCGCGCTGGCCGCGCTGCTGCCCGACGACGCCGAGCGGGTCACCGGGGACGGCGGGCTGGAGCGGGTTGCGGTGGCCGAGTTGCGGGTCGGCGACGTGGTGCTGGTCCGGCCCGGCGGCCGGGTGCCGGCGGACGGTCGGGTGGTGGACGGCGCCGCCGAGCTGGACGAGTCGATGATCACCGGGGAGTCCCGGCCGGTGCCACACTCGGTCGGCGACCGGGTGGTGGCCGGCACGGTGGCCACCGACTCGGCGGTGCGGGTCCGGGTCGAGGCGCTCGGCGAGGAGACCACGCTCGCCGGCATCCAGCGCATGGTCGCCCAGGCCCAGCAGTCCAGCGGGCGGGCCCAGGTGCTGGCCGACCGGTTCGCCGCCGGGCTGTTCTACGTCGCCACCGCCACCGCCGTGCTCACCGTGCTGGCCTGGACCACGCTCGGCGACCGGGACGAGGCGGTGGTCCGGACCGTCACGGTGCTGGTGATCGCCTGCCCGCACGCACTGGGCCTGGCCATCCCGCTGGTGATCGCGCTCTCCACCGGGCTCGCCGCGAGCTCCGGCATCCTGGTCAAGGACCGGCTGGCGCTGGAGCGGATGCGCACCGTCGACGCGGTGCTGTTCGACAAGACCGGCACGCTGACCCGGGGCGAACACGCGGTCACCGACCGGGCGGCGGCGGCCGGCTCCGACCCCGACGACCTGCTGCGGATCGCCGCCGGGGTGGAGTCCGACAGCGAGCACCCGCTGGCCCGGGCGATCGTCGCCGCCGCCGGCCCACGCGGCGGTCCGGCCCCGGCCACCGGCTTCCGCTCCCTGCCGGGCCGCGGCGTCCAGGCCACCGTCGCCGGGCGGGAGTACGCCGTGGGCGGCCCGGCACTGCTGCGCGAGCTGGGCGTACGGCTGCCGGACGAGCTGACGACGGCGACCGACCGGTGGTCGGCCCGGGGCGCGGCGGTGCTCTACCTGGTGCGGCTGCCGGACGCCGCGCTCGGCGCCTTCGCCCTCACCGACGAGGTGCGCCCCGAGGCGCGGGAGGCGATCGCCGAGCTGCGCGCCCAGGGCGTCCGGACCATCGCCATGATCACCGGGGACGCCCGGCCGGTCGCCGAGGCGGTCGCCGCCGATCTCGGCTTCACTCCCGGCGTCGACGAGGTCTTCGCCGAGGTGCTGCCGGCCGACAAGGACGGCAAGGTGACCGAGCTGCAGCGGCGCGGGCTGACCGTGGCAATGGTCGGTGACGGGGTGAACGACGCCCCGGCGCTGGCCCGGGCCGACGTCGGGATCGCGATCGGTGCGGGCACCGACGTGGCGATCGAGTCGGCCGGGGTGGTGCTCGCCTCGTCCGACCCGCGCGGGGTGACCGCCGTGATCCGGCTCTCCCGCGCGTCGTACCGGAAGATGCTGCAGAACCTGGCCTGGGCGGCCGGCTACAACGTGGTGGCGCTGCCGCTGGCCGCCGGTGTGCTGGCCTGGGCGGGGCTGGCGCTGAGCCCGGCGCTCGCCGCCGTGCTGATGTCCGCCTCGACCATCGTGGTGGCGCTCAACGCCCAACTGTTGCGCCGGGTACGCCTCGGCCCGACGGGGCCGGTCGGCCCCGGAAGCGAACCGGCCGGTGCCGCCGCGGCGGACCGCGCGGCGGGCTAGCGTGGTAGCCGTGCGGACGACGGCGGCGGTGTCGCTCGGGCGGTGGGCCCGGCTCCTGCTGTTCGTGACGCTCTTCGGGCTCGCCGCCATGCACACCCTCGGCCACGACACGCACGCCGACCACGGCTTCGGTGCCGCCGGCCACGGCTCAGCCGCCGCTGACCACGGCTCAGCCGCCCGCATCGGCCCCCTGGCCGACGTGCCCGAGGCCGCCGCCGGCCACGCGGCCGTCGCCGCCGTAGCGGGCGGGACCGCCACGGTCGGGCTCGGCGCGGCCCACGCGACCGGGGTGCGTACGGCCGTCGACGCCACGGTTCCCGGTGGCTGTCCGGCCGGCTGCCCGACCGACCGGCTGCTGCCGTCCGGCGGCACCGGGAGCGGGGACCTGCCCGGGTGGGCGGTCTGCCTGGCCGTGCTCGGCGTGCTCGCGGTGTCGGTGCTGGTCGCGTGGCTGCTGCTGACGCTCCGGCGGTCCGCGGCGCCGGGTGCCCGGCGAGTGGGCCGCTCCACCTCGCCACCCCGGGCCCCGCCGCCCGGCCCGATCGGGCTACGACTCACCACGGTCGCGGTGCTGCGCAGATAGGCGACCCGGCGCGGAACGGTTCCGGTTCCGCGTCCCCGCTCTGCCGCGTAGCCACCGAATCCGAAAGGTCGAACCGTGTTCACTCGTACCATCGCGCGCCGGGCCGCCCTGGCCGGCGCCGGCACCGTCGTCGTACTCGCCCTGGCCGGCTGTGCCGGGGACCACTCACCCTCCGGGATGGGGCACGACCAGCCCCGGTCCACCACCACCGGCGCGTCCGCCAGCGCGGCCGCGTTCGGCCCGGCCGACGTCATGTTCGCCCAGATGATGATCCCGCACCACCAGCAGGCCGTGGAGATGGCCGACCTGGCCGCCACCCGGGCCGCCGATCCGGAGGTCAAGCGGCTCGCCGGGCAGATCAAGGCGGCGCAGGCGCCGGAGATCGCCACCATGAGGGGGTGGCTGGCCGCCTGGGGCCGGCCGATGCCGTCCCCGGGTGGGGAGATGCCGCACATGGACCACGGCATGCCCGGGATGATGTCCGCGGCCGACATGGCGCGGTTGGCGGCCGCGTCCGGTCGTGAGTTCGACCGGCAGTTCCTGACCATGATGATCGCCCACCACGAGGGTGCGATCACCATGGCCGAGGACGAGCTCGCCGACGGCGCGAACTCGGACGCGAAGAAGCTTGCCCAGGAGATCATCACTGCTCAGCGGGCCGAGATCGCCACGATGCGGGAGATCCTGGCCCGGCTCTGACGCCGACGCCCGGGCCCGCGCGCCGTTCCGGTGGCGGGGCCCGGGCTCCGGTGAACCGGCGACGGGTGGGCCAGCCGCGCTTGATGAGGCGGCCGACGGGTGAGTCAGCCGCGCTTCATGAGGCGGCCGACGGCGGCCATCATCTCGGTGGCCATCTCGTCGGCGCGGCCCTCGGCGGCGCCCTCGTGCATGCAGTGCCGGGCGTGCCCGTCGAGCAGGCCGAGGGCGACCTTGTCCAGGGCCGCCTGGATGGCGGAGATCTGGGTGAGCACGTCGATGCAGTAGCGGTCCTCGTCGACCATCTTCTCGATGCCGCGCACCTGCCCCTCGACGCGGCGGAGCCGGGCGAGGAGCTGGTCCTTGCTGGCGGTGTAGCCCCGGACGGGCGTGGGTGAGGTCATGGGGACAAGGATAGCGTACCCCTGGGGGGTATGGTACGGTCCCTGTTGTCCGGGTACCCCCACCGGGTACCGGTAACAGAGCGACGGCAGCAGTCTGCCTCCGTCTTACCCCCCAGGGGTATATGGTGGAGGTGGCGGAAGGAGAACAGCGATGGTCACCACGACGTACCAGGTGCAGGGCATGACCTGCGGGCACTGCGTCAGCTCGGTCAGCGCCGAGGTGGGCGCCGTGCCGGGCGTCACCGACGTCCAGGTCGACCTGGCCACCGGCCAGGTCACCGTCACCAGTGAGCAGCCGTTGGACACCGACACCGTGCGCGCCGCGGTCGACGAGGCCGGTTACGACCTCGTGGACGCGTGACCGGTCGCCGGCCCAGGAAACCGAGGTAACCACGATGAATACGGCGACGAAGCTGAGCGGCTTCGCCCTCGGCCTCGCGGCGGTGTTCGGCGCGGCGTACGGGATCGGCCAGGTGGCCGGTCCCGTCGCCCCCGCCGCCGAGACCAGTCACGACGACAGCGGCGGTGGCCACGCGGCCACCGACGGGGGCGGCCACGCCGACCCGGCCGGGCCGGCGGAGCACCTCCCCGGTGGCCTGCTGGTCTCCGACCGCGGCTACACCCTGCAACGGGTGGCCGCCCCGGCGGACGAGTTCGCCTTCCGGGTCACCGGCCCGGACGGCTCGCCGGTCACCGCGTACGACGTGGCGCACGACAAGCGGATGCACCTGATCGTGGCCCGCCGCGACCTCTCCGGCTTCCGGCACGTGCACCCCGAGATGGCCCCGGACGGCACCTGGCGGGTCGCCTCGCCGCTGGCCGGCCCGGGCGTCTGGCGGGCGTTCGCCGACTTCACGCCCACCGGCGCCGAGCCGCTGACGCTCGGCGTGGACGTGACCGTCCCCGGCGCGCTGACCGAGGTGCCGCTGCCGGCGCCGGCGACCAGCACCACGGTCGACGGCTACACCGTCACCCTCGCCGGCACCCCGCAGCCCGGCCGCACCGCCGAGCTGACCCTGACCGTGAGCCGCGACGGCGCCCCGGTCACCGACCTGGAGCCCTACCTGGGCGCGTACGGGCACCTGGTGGCGCTGCGCCAGGGCGACCTGGCGTACCTGCACGTGCACCCGGACGGCGCGCCCGGCGACGGGCGGACCCGGCCCGGCCCCGAGGTGACCTTCTTCGCCGAGGTGCCCTCGGCCGGCGCCTACCGGCTCTACCTGGACTTCAAGCACGGCGGGACGGTGCACACCGCCGAGTTCACCGTCGTCGCCGGGAACCCCGGCGCCCCGGCCGGCGACCCGCCGGCCGTCCCGGCGCCCGCCGGCACGAGCACCCCCGCACCGACCGCCGGTGCCGACCACGGCACCCCCGGCCACGGGCACGACTGACGGGACCGTGATGACCACCACGAGCAAGCCGCTACCGATGGCACCGAACCGGATCGAACTGGCGATCGGCGGGATGACCTGCGCCTCCTGCGCCGCCCGCATCGAGAAGAAGCTGAACCGGATGGGCGGCGTCACCGCCACGGTCAACTACGCCACCGAGAAGGCCACCGTCCAGTACGTGGACGAGGTCAGCCCGGCGGACCTGATCGCCACGGTGGAGAAGACCGGCTACACCGCCGTCGTGCCGCCCCCGCCCGCACCGGCGGGTACGGAACCGGCCGCCGAGCCGGTGGACGAACTGCGCCCCCTGCGTACCCGGCTCTGGGTCTCGGTCGTGCTGACCGTCCCGGTGATCGTGCTGGCCATGGTGCCGGCCTGGCAGTTCGACTACTGGCAGTGGCTGTCGCTGACCCTGGCCGCCCCGGTCGTGGTCTACGGCGGTCTGCCGTTCCACCGGGCGGCCTGGATCAACCTGCGGCACGGCGCGGCGACCATGGACACCCTGGTCTCGCTCGGCACCCTGGCCGCGTTCGGCTGGTCGGTCTGGGCGCTCTTCCTCGGCACCGCCGGCACGCCGGGGATGACCCACCCGTTCAGCTTCGACATCAGCCGCACCGACGGCGCCGGCAACATCTACCTGGAGGCGGCGGCCGGGGTGACCGTGTTCATCCTCGCCGGCCGCTACTTCGAGGCCCGCTCCAAGCGGACCGCCGGCGCCGCCCTGCGCGCCCTGCTGGAACTCGGCGCCCGGGACGTCGCGGTGCTGCGCGGCGGCACCGAGACCCGGATCCCGGTCGACCAGCTCGCGGTGGGGGACCGGTTCGTGGTCCGCCCCGGCGAGAAGATCGCCACCGACGGCGTGGTCGACGAGGGCACCTCGGCCGTCGACGCCAGCATGCTGACCGGCGAGTCGGTGCCGGTCGAGGTCGGCCCGGGCGACACCGTGGTCGGCGCCACCATCAACGCGGGCGGACGACTGGTGGTCACCGCCACCCGGATCGGCGGCGACACCCAGCTGGCGCAGATGGCCCGGCTGGTGGAGGAGGCGCAGACCGGCAAGGCGGCGGTGCAGCGGCTGGCCGACCGGATCTCCGGGTTCTTCGTCCCGGTGGTGATCGCGCTGGCCGCCGGCACGCTGGGCTGGTGGCTCGGCACCGGAGCCGGCCCGACCGCGGCGTTCACCGCGGCGGTGGCCGTGCTCATCATCGCCTGCCCGTGCGCGCTCGGCCTGGCCACCCCGACCGCGCTGCTGGTCGGCACCGGCCGGGGTGCCCAGCTCGGCATCCTGATCAAGGGGCCGGAGGTGCTGGAGTCCACCCGGCAGGTGGACACCGTGGTGCTGGACAAGACCGGCACGGTCACCACCGGCCGGATGACCCTGGTCGACGTGCTGCCGGCGGCCGGCGAGGAGCGGGCGGAACTGCTCCGGCTGGCCGGCGCCCTGGAGGCCGCCTCCGAGCACCCGATCGCCCGGGCGGTCGCCACCGGTGCCGCCGAGGCCGGTGCGCTGCCCCCGGTGACCGGCTTCGTCAACGTCGAGGGGCTCGGCGTGACCGGCACGGTCGAGGGCCGCGAGCTGCTGGTCGGCCGGCTGCGGCTGCTGCGCGAGCGCGGGTACGACGTACCGGAGGAGGTCGAGCGGACGGCGACCACGGCGGAGGCCGCCGGCCGGACGGCCGTGCTGGCCGGCTGGGACGGGCGGGCCCGCGGCGTCCTCGCGGTGGCCGACGTGGTCAAGCCGACCAGCCGGGCGGCCGTCGCCGGGCTGCGCGCGCTCGGCCTGACCCCGGTGCTGCTGACCGGCGACAACGCCACGGTGGCCCGGGCGGTGGCCGCCGAGGTGGGCATCGACGAGGTGATCGCCGAGGTGCTGCCGGCCGACAAGGTGGACGTGGTCGCCCGGCTCCAGGGCGAGGGGAAGGTCGTGGCGATGGTCGGCGACGGGGTCAACGACGCCGCCGCGCTGGCCCGGGCCGACCTCGGACTGGCCATGGGGACCGGCACGGACGTGGCGATCGAGGCGAGCGAACTGACCCTGGTGCGCGGCGACCTGACCGCCGCGGTCGACGCGATCCGGCTCTCCCGGCGCACCCTCGGCATCATCAAGGGCAACCTGTTCTGGGCCTTCGCCTACAACGTGGCAGCCCTGCCGCTGGCCGCCGCCGGGCTGCTCAACCCGATGATCGCCGGCGCCGCGATGGCCTTCTCCTCGGTCTTCGTGGTGGCCAACAGCCTCCGGCTGCGCGGCTTCCGGCCGGTCGGCTGACCCGGCACCGGCGGTTGGCGGACCGGGTCACGGGGTACATCCGGGACGTACCGGAACGCTGAGCGGAGGTTTGACATGGGTGTCGAGGACAAGATCAACAACGCGACCGAGGACGCCGCCGGCAAGCTGAAGGAGGGCGCCGGCCGGGCCACCGACAACGAGCGGCTCGAGGCCGAGGGCCGCAACGACCAGACGTCCGCCAACCTGAAGCAGGCCGGCGAGAAGGTCAAGGACGCCTTCAAGAGCTGAGTTCGCGTACGCCCGGGACCGCCGGGCCGGCTCCCGCCGGCCCGGCGGTCCGCGCTTCGCGCGGCAGAGCCCCAGCACTTCGAGATCTTGGTAGAAACGGCCCCTCCAGGGGCCATTCGCCACCAAGATCTTCGTGGAATCAGGCGGCGCGGTCAGCGCAGCAGGTGGTAGCGGATGTGGTGACGGTGGGGCTCACCGTCGCTCCTTCGTGCTCGGGGTGGGTGGCGCGGCCAGGCGGGCCGCGCGCAGTTCCAGGTAGCGCTGTTCCGGGCGGCTGGTGGTCGCCCGCGCCGCCGCCCGGTACGCCTCCCGCGCGGCGGCCGGCTCGCCGGCCAGTTCCAGCAGGTGGGCGCGGACGGCGGCGAGCCGGTGGTGCCCGGCGGTGCGCTCGTCGGCGTCCAGCGGGGCGAGCAGCGCCAGGCCGGCCCGGGGACCGTCCACCATGGCCACCGCCACCGCCTGGTTCAGGGTGATCATCGGGTTCGGCGCCAGCCGGGCCAGCAGCCGGTAGAGCGCCAGGATCTGCGGCCAGTCGGTCCGCTCGGCCGACGGCGCCTCGGCGTGCACCGCGGCGATCGCCGCCTGCACCTGGTACGGCCCCGGCGGTGACCAGGTCAGCGCCGCGGTGACCAGGGCGATCCCCTCCTCGATGGCCGCCCGGTCCCACCGGCTGCGGTCCTGCTCGGCGAGCGGGACCAGTTCCCCGTCCGGCCCGGTACGCGCCGCCCGGTGCGCGTCGGTGAGCAGCATCAGCGCCAGCAACCCGGCCACCTCGCCGTCGTCGGGCAGCAGCCGGTGCAGGATGCGGGTCAGCCGGATCGCCTCGCTGGTCAGCTCGGCTCGGTGCAGGCCCGGGCCGCTGGAGGCGGTGTAGCCCTCGTTGAAGATCAGGTAGAGCACCTGGAGCACGGTGCGCAGCCGCTCGTCCCGCTCGGCCGCCGACGGCATGGCGAACGTGGCCCCGGCGGCCTCGACCCGCTGCTTGGCCCGCCGGATGCGCTGGCTCATGGTCGCCTCGGGCACCAGGTGGGCCCGGGCGATCTGCGCAGTGGTCAGGCCGCCGACGGCGCGTAGCGTCAACGCCACCTGGGCCGAGCGGGCCAGCGCCGGGTGGCAGCAGAGGAAGAGCAGCGTCAGCGTGTCGTCCTCGGCCGGCGGCTCCGCGTCGGCCGGCGGGGCCACCGCCGCGTACGCCGGCTCGCGGATCGCCACCGCGACCTCGCGCTCCCGGCGGGCCCGCTCGCTGCGCCACTCGTCGGTGAGCCGCCGGGTGGCGACGGTCAGCAACCAGGCCCGCGGATTGTCCGGCACACCCTGCTCGGGCCACTGGGTGGCGGCGGCCAGCAGGGCCTCCTGGACGGCGTCCTCGCACCGGTCGAACTGGCCGTGCCGGCGCACGAGCAGGCCGAGGACCTGCGGCGCGACGGTGCGCAGCAGGTCCTCGACGGCGCGGTCCGTCACATCTCCGTCCCGGCCTCGTCCATCACCGGCCGGACCTCCAGCGCGCCGCCCAACCGCACGTCCGGCCAGCGCCGGGCGATCTCGACGGCCCGCTCGAAGCTGTCGCAGTCCACCATCAGGTAGCCGGCGAACTGCTCCTTGCTCTCCATGAACGGGCCGTCGGTGACCTCCGGCTGGCCGCCGCCGAGCCGGACGGTACGGGTCTGCGACGGGTCGGCCAACGCCTGGCCGCCGACCAGCTCGCCGGACTCGGTCAGCTCCTTCATGATCTCGTCGACCTCGCCGAAGAGCGCGGTGCGCTCCGACTCGGAGAGCGACTCGGCGAACCCGGGGCGGTTCCAGATCAGCAGCATGTACTTCATCGGGTGCTCCTCGCGTCGATGTCGCGCCCATCGTGGCGCTTCTCGCGGGTAGGTCGGAGCCGACCCCCCGTACCCGACAGCCGCGGGAAGGAAATTTTTCCGGCGTCAGCGGCGGCGGCCGCGTACCTGCCGGGTGGGCCCGGCCGGCCGGCCCGGGTCGAGCGACGCCCGGTCGGCGGCGGAGGTGCCCGAGTTCCAGCCCTCGGCGTCGCGGACGGTGAGCCGGTGCCGGGTGACCCCGGGGAAGAGGGTGTCGAGGCGTTCCCGGACCGCCTCGGAGCGGGCGGCGAGCACCGGCAGCAGCCGGTCCGGCCCGGCCGTCTCGGCGGCCCGCCGGTCCGAGTCCTCGGTGGCGGCCCGCAGCCGCTCGCCGATCCGCAGGGCGAAGGCGTTCAGAAAGGACTCGTCGTAGCCGCGGGTTCGCCGGCCGGCGGTGTGCGTCCGGCGCTCACCCCGGCCCCGCAGCATCGCGGCGGTGGCCTGGACGAGCAGCGAGGTGTAGAGCAGCTCGACCGCCTCCAGGTCGGCCGGCCAGCCCAGCACGGTGGTGAAGCCCAGATCGTCGGACCAGACCGCCTCGCACCGGTTGGCCGCCGCCACCTCCTGTACCAGCAGCGCCTTCGCGCCCGCGTACGGGGGGTCGGTGCTCAGCCGTACGCCACCGGGCAGGTCGTCGCGGTTCCCGTCGGCGGCGAGCAGCGCCTGGTCGACGCTGTGCCGGGCGATCAGCTCCTGGGCCTTGCCGGTCAACGCCTCGGCCTCCGCCGGGAAGGTGGTCGACTCGGCCTTGGCCAGCAGCGCGCGGACCCGCTCCAGCATCCGGGAGGCGGCGTCGCCGCGACCGCGGGCCGGGGCCGGGGCGGTGGCCACCCCGGGTGGCGGGCGGAGCACCGCGATCGGTGGCAGCCCCTCGGCCATCGCCAGCACGTCCACCGCCTCGCGGAGCGCGGTGATCCGGTCCAGCCCCTCCCGGCCGGCCCAGTCGGGCAGGTAACGGCCGTCCTCCGGCCACCACACCCGCGCCCCCAGCTCGGCGAGCTGGGCGTCCCACCAGCCGGGTACCGGACCGGTCTGGTCGCGCCGGTGGGCGGCGAGCACGTCCACCGCCAGCCGGGCCGGCCGGGCACCGAGCCGGCGGGCGGCGATCCGGGCCAGGTCGACCGGCTGCCAGCCGCGCGCCGCGAGCAGCCCGAACCGGCGGACCAGGCGGCGCAGCAGCACCGCGTCGGCGTCCGGGGCGCCGGTGCCGACCACCAGCCGGTCCAGCTGCCGTTCGGCGAGGCGTACGTCGGTGCCGCGCGCCGCCGCCACCGCGTCGGTGATCAGTTCCTCGGTGTCCGGCACGGCCGCGCCCCTCCTCGTCGCTGTGGTCCGGGTGCGGTGGAAGTGATCGTCGCCCGCCCCGCCGAACGTACCGCCGCGCGGGGCCGCCGTCCGTCGGTCGTGACCGGCGACACCGGCGCTCGGCCGGTCCCGGCATGCTTCGCCCGCTCCCGGGTAGATCGGTGGCCGACGGAAGCGAGGCGAGGTGCGCGATGGCGGGATCGTGGCTGCTGGGCAACGGCGCCGGCACGACGGCGCGGCGGCCGACGGCGCTGCTCGTCGCGGTGCACCGGGCGGACGAGGCGGGCGACACCGGCCCCGGTACCGAGGTGTCGTTGACCGAGCTGCGGCGGTTGGCCGACACCGACGGGCTGGCCGTGGTCGACGAGGTGGTGCAGAACCGGCCACGCCCCGATCCGGCCACCTTCGTCGGTTCCGGCAAGGTCGACGAGCTGGCCGCCCTGGCCGAGCGGACCGGGGCCGAGCTGGTGATCGCCGACGGCGAGCTGACCCCCGGCCAGGTGCGCAACCTGGAGGAGCGGGTCGGGGTGCGGGTGGTCGACCGGACCGCGCTGATCCTGGACATCTTCGCCGAGCACGCCCGCACCAGCGAGGGCCGGTTGCAGGTCGAGCTGGCGCAGATCGCGTACCAGCTGCCCCGGCTGCGCGGCGACGGGCGTTCGATGTCCCGGGTCGGTGGTGGCCGGATGGCCGGCGGCGCGGGCATGGGTGTGCGCGGTCCCGGTGAGATGCGGCTGGAGACCCAGCGGCGCCGGCTGCGTCAGCGCGCCACCCGGCTGCGCCGCAGCGCCTCGGAGCTGACCCGTCGCCGGGAGCGCAACCGGGAGCGGCGGGCCCGCAACCAGGTGCCTTCGGTGGCCATCACCGGCTACACCAACGCCGGCAAGTCGGCCCTGCTCAACCGGCTCACCGGCGCCGACGCCCAGGTGCAGGACGTGCTCTTCGCCACCCTCGACCCGACGGTGCGCCGGGTACGCGCCGACGACGTGCTGTTCACCGCCACCGACACGGTCGGTTTCGTCCGGCACCTGCCGCACCAGCTGGTCGACGCGTTCCGCTCGACGCTGGACGAAGTCAGCCAGGCCGACCTGGCCATGCACGTGGTGGACGCGTCGGCGCCGGACGCGCTGGACCAGATCACCACCGTGCACGGGGTGCTCTACGAGATCGGCGCCGGTGACGTGCCGGAGCTGCTGGTGCTCAACAAGATCGACGTGACGCCGGTCGAGTGGCTGGACGCGTTGCTGCGGGTGCACCAGGGCGCGGTAGCGGTTTCCGCGCTCACCGGCGCGGGGATGGACGAGCTGCGGGCCACGCTGGCCGGCCGGCTGTCCCGGCGCTGAGCCCGGGCGGGGTGGCCGTCGGGTTAGGGTGTCCCGGATCGGCGGTGGGCGCCGAGACCAGGTCCGAGGGAGTCGGTGGATGACCGGCGCAGTCCGGCGGCCCGGCCCGGGACGGTGGACCGGCGCGGGTCACGACGACGCCTGGCTGGCGGAGGTCGCGCGGGGTGCCAGCGCGGACGCCGGCGGGGTGCCGGTGGAGCTGCTCGGCGACTACCTGCCGCTGCTGGCCGAGGCCGCGGTGACCGGGCGCCGGCCCCGGCGCGGTGAACTCGACGCGGTCGGCGCGCTGGGCCGGCGGGCCGCCGAACAGGGCGTGTCGGCGGGCCGCGCGGTGCAGCTGTACCTGTCCGCGGCGCGCCGGCTGTGGCAGCAGTCGCCGCAGTTGGCGCGCGCCACCGACAGCGAGGTGGTACGGGCGGCGGCCGAGGCGGTGCTGCACGTCGTCGACGCCGCGGTGGCCACCCTGGCCGAGGGCTTCGCGGTGGCCCGCCGGGAACTGGTCCGCCGGGAGGAGGCGCTGCGCCGGGAACTCGTCGACGACCTGCTGCGCGGCGACTCCGACCTCGGCGGGCTGGTGGAGCGCGCCGAGCCGTTCGGGCTGGACCTGGCGCGGGTGCACCAGGTGGCGCTGGCCGCGCCGCGCCGCCGGCTGCCCGACACGGACGCGGCGATCAGCGCCCTGGAGGCGGTCATCTTCGACCGGTTGGGCGACCGGGACGTGCTGGTCGCCACCAAGGAGGGGCTGCTCGTGGTGATCGCCCCGGCCGACGCGGTGGCCGCCGATCGGGCGGCCGGGGGCGCTCCGGTCGCCGATCTCGGCCGGTTGATGCACGCCGAACTGGACCGACTGCCGCGTGGCCGGCCCTGGCAGGTGGCGGTCGGCCGCCCGCACCCCGGGCTGTACGGCATCGCCCGCTCCTACGAGGAGGCCCGGGAGGCGCTGACCATGGCGCAGCGGCTGCACGCCGACACCGCCGTCGTCGACGCCCACGACCTGCTCATCTACCGGGTCCTGCTGCGCGACCAGCCGGCCATGGTCGATCTGGTACGGGCGGTGCTCAGCCCGCTGAGCCGCAGCCGGGGTGGGGCGGAGCCGCTGCTGGACACCCTCGACGCGTACTTCGCCACCGGTGGGGTGTCCACCGAGGCGGCCCGCCGCCTGCACGTGTCGGTCCGTACGGTGACCTACCGGCTGGCCCGGGTCCGGTCGCTCACCGGGCACGACCCGACCGACCCCGGCGACCGGTTCACCCTCCAGGCGGCGGTCTTCGGCGCCCGGGCGCTGGACTGGCCGGCGCAGCCGCTGCCGGGCCCCGCGTCCTGAGCCGGCCGGGCACGCTCGGGCCGGGTCGCCGCCGGGCCGGCGCCGATGACCATCGGTGGCCGGTGGTTCATCGGGCGACGACCTGTCCGACGGCCGGCAATCTGGGGGCCGGTTGTTGGCCGGCGGTGGGCACTGTCCGGCCGTCGATTTCGGCCGACTCTGGAGGTCCGAGGTGTTCCCGACCGGCGAGGAGGCGGTGATGACGACCAGCGTGGTGGCTGTGCCACCTTCGCCACCCGGTCGGCCGTCGGTCCCGGCCGCCGGCCGCCGGAAGCGCGTGATCGCCGGTCCGGGCGGTTGTCCGCCGACCAGGCTCACGGGATCGCCTCGCCGATCCGGGACCTGACGCTCCGCCGGACCGACCAGCCCTTCCCGGCCGCCGCGCTGTAGCCGCGGCGGCCGACGCGCAGTTTCGTCCCCGGCCCGACGTCGCCGGTCCCGTCGCATCCGATCTCACCCCGCAGGCCGCCGACGCGGCGGCCGCCCCGCATCCACCCCGGCGATCCCGGGGATCCCGTGCACCACCGAAAGGAAGACACGACCATGACGGACACCGTCAGCAACCGCACCGAGGCCCTGCGTGACCTCCTGGAGCGGCAGTTCCAGAGCTACACCGACCAGCTCGCGGAACTCACCATCCACAGCCGGCAGCCGGAACAGGGCGGCCACGACCCCGACACGCTGCGCGGCCTGATGGAGACCGCCCGGCAGGGGGTCGCGGACACGGCGCAGGCGCTGCAGCGGATGTCCGAGGGCAGCTACGGCCTCTGCGAGCGGTGCGGGGGCGAGATCCCGGTGGCCCGCCTGGAGATCCTGCCCTGGGCCCGGTTCTGCGTGCCCTGCCAGTCCCGCCAGGGCAACTGACCGCGCCCCGGTGCCGCGCGGCGGTCAGCGTGCCCCGGCGGCGGTCAGCAGCCGTGATGCGGGTTGCCGGCGGTCAGCCGCAGCGTGAAGCCGTCCGCGTCACGCCGCATCGTCACGTGGTTGCAGGACTGGTAGGTGATCCACAGGCCGAGGCCGCCCGGGTCGCCGTCGCCGGCCGGTAGCAGGCCGGCGAAGGGGTCCCGGGGCCCGACACCGCCGTCGTTGACCGTCACCACGATCCGGTCGTCGCCGGGCCAGAGGCGGACCCGGACCGGGGGGACGCCGTACCGCTGCGCGTTGGTGACCGTCTCGCTCACCGCGACCACCAGGTCCTCGACGTCGTCGACCGGCAGCAGGCCCCGGTCGACGGCGTGCACGGCGGCGCGGGCCTGGGCCGCCGTCGGGTCGGTCAGCTCGACCGCCGGTGGTGCCGCCTGGAGCGGATCCGGCACCACCGGGTGGTTCTCCAGCAGGTAGCTGGCCGGTGGGGCGTACGTCGGACTGGGCACGTGCCGACCGTCCGGCGTGGCGAACCGGGGGTGGGTCCGGGCCACGTCGGCCAGCACCGCCGCCGGGGTGATCCGGCTGTCGTACGCGCACATGCTCCACAGCGGGAACTCGTCGTACGCGTGGTTGATCGCCGCCTCGTACCGGGCCCACCAGTCCCAGGTCGGGCCGAACGCCACCGGCGGCAGCTCGCCGACGATCCGGATCTGGTTGGCGCCGTCGGCCACCTGCTCGGCCAGCAACCGCCGGTAGGACCGGATCGCGGCGGTCGGTCGGCCGTACACGTCGCCGCCGGGCAGGAACTCCACCTTCAGCCCCGGAGGCAACGCCGACCGGACCAGCCCGCCGGTGCGCTCGCCCAGCGCGACGAAGGTCGGCTCGCCCGCCTCGGCGCCGCCGATCAGGAAGGGCAGCAGAACGGCGAGCAGCTCGTCGTCGCTGTCGTAGCGGACGGCCTCGTGGTAGTAGCCCTGGTGGCCGGCCGCGGCTCCGGTCCTCACCGGGTCACCTCCACCCGCAGGCTAGGCAGGTCCAGCAGGCCGACCAGCCGGGCCACGGCGGGGCGGCCGGTCCGCAGCACCGCGGTCGCGGAGCGGCGGTGCGCGTACTCGTCGAGGTGCACCAGCGAGCGGTGGTCGAGGAACCGCAGGCCGGTCGCGCGCAGCACCAGCTCCCCCTCGGTCGGGCGCAGATCGGCCCGCGCCAGGGCGGCGCCGAACAGCTTGTGCTGGGACGGGTCCAGCTCACCGGCGAGCGCGGCGTGCCCCTCGCCCGGGGCGACCGCGTACAGCCGGAACAGCAGGTCCTCGACGTTGCTCTCCGGGTGCAGGCTGGCCAGCTCGGCGACCGTCCGGGCGCCCAGCTCGGGCCGGTGGTACGCGCACATCGCGCGGAACGGCCGGGCCCGCATGTAGCGGTCGACCTGGTGCTCGTAGCGGGCGAACGCGTCGAGCTGGGCCGGGGTGCGCACCAGGTCGGTGGCCTCGGCGACGACGCGCAACCCGGTGTGACCGGCGGCCAGGGCCCGGTCGGTGGCGGCGGCGTAGGCGGCCACCTGCGCCGCCGGGTCCACGGTCCGGTCGCCGGCGTAGGTCGAGTCGAGCGGGACCACCTCGGCGGCGCCGCGGCGCAGCGCGTCGGCGAGCACGCCGACCCGGCGCAGCCGGGCCAGGACCGACTCCGGCTCGTCCGGGGTGACGTACCAGACCCGTTCGCCGGCCGCCAGGCCCGCGGTGAGGTACGCCTCGGCGTGCCTGCGGAAGGTGATCGGATCGTCGTAGGCCCAGCACAGGTGACCGTACGGCCCGTCCGGCTGCTGCTCATCGATCATGCTGGTCGTCCCACGCGGCCCAGTGTAGGCCGGCCGGCGGCGATCGCCACCGGGGCGCGGGCGGGGGCGCACGGGTGGCCGGCCTGGGCCGCGCCGTGATGGTCACCGCAGCCGGACCGGTCCGGCGTCGATCCGGGTGCGGAACAGCGCGTACGGCCTGCGGCGCAGGTCCTGGCCCCGCTGGTAGGTCGGCTGGCGGTGCAGTTGGTTGGCGGTCACGTACAGGTACCCGTCGCCGGCCACCGACATGGTGTCCGGCCAGAGCAGCCGGGGATCGTGCACCAGGGTCTCGAACTCGCCGTCCGGGTGGCGGCGCAGCACGGCGTTGTGCTCGTACGAGGTGAGGTAGAACCGGCCGGCGTCGTCGGTCTCCAGGCCGTCCGACCCGCCGCCCTTGTCCCCCTCGTCGACCACCGTCGCGGCCACGTCGGCCTCGGCCACCGTCCGGTCGGCCAGGGCGTCCGTCGCCACGCTGTACCAGCGGCGCGACGCCAGCGGGCAGTAGCACGCCGGGTGCCGTCGGCCGAGATGGCGATCCCGTCCGAGCCCATCGCCACCGGCCTGGGCGGGCCGTTCGGCGGCCGCTGCAGGAAGGGCCGGCCCTCGACCACCGGGCGGAACGTGGCCAGCGGTTCGGCCTTGGTGGAGGGGTGGTCGTGCAGCCGCCGCCAGGACGCGCCGCTGGCCAGGTCCACCACGATGATCCCGTTCGGACCGGAGTCCGACGAGTCGGTGATGTACGCGACGCCGCCGTCGCCGCGGCGCAGGTCGAACCGCACGTCGTTGAGGTAGGTGGTGGTCAGCGCCACATCCGTCGGGAACGTGATCACCTGGGCGACCGTGTCGGTGTCCAGGTCCACCCGGACCAGCTTCGGCCCGCCCGGTTCGGTCGGCTGGAACATCGGGCTACCGGTGTCGAGCACCCAGAGCCGGTCGGCCGGGTCGACCACGACGCTCTGCACCGATACGAACGCCTCGGCGTCGGCGTTCCCGCTCGGGCTGTTCCACCGCTGGTCGACGAACCCGTCGTCGGGGGCCGGCATGCCGACCCGGCGGCCCGGGCCGCGAGCAAGGATGGCGTCATGACCGACTACGGGCACGAGTTGATGTTCGGCACCTTCGTCACGCCCACCGCACAGCCCGCCCAGCAGGCCGTCGACCTCGCCGTGCTGGCGGACCGCGTCGGGCTCGACCTGGTCACCTTCCAGGACCACCCGTACCAGCCCCGGTTCCACGACACCTGGACCCTGCTCAGCTACGTGGCCGCGCGGACCGAGCGGGTCCGCCTCAGCGGCAACGTGATCAACCTGCCGCTGCGCCAGCCGGCGGTGCTCGCCCGCAGCGCGGCGAGCCTCGACCTGCTCAGCGGCGGCCGGTTCGAGCTCGGCATCGGGGCGGGCGCGTTCTGGGAGGCCATCGAGGCCATGGGCGGCCGTCGACTCGCCCCCGGCGAAGCGATCGGCGCGCTGACCGAGGCGATCGAGGTCATCCGCGCGACGTGGGCGGCCGAGCAGCCCGGCGCGGTCCGGGTCAAGGGGGAGTACTACCAGGTCAACGGCGCCAAGCGGGGCCCGGCGCCGGCCCACCGGATCGACGTCTGGCTGGGCGCGTACAAGCCGCGGATGCTGCGGCTGACCGGGCGGGTGGCGGACGGCTGGCTGCCGACCCTGGCGTACCTGCCGGGTGGGGTGGCCGACCTGGCCGAGTCGAACCGGGTCATCGACGAGGCCGCCCTCGCCGCCGGCCGCCAGCCCACCGCGGTGCGCCGGCTGCTGAACATCGCCGGGCGGTTCACCGACACCGGCCGGGCCCTGCTGGACGGACCGCCCGAGCAGTGGGCGGAGGACCTCGCCGGACTGACCCTCGACCACGGCGTCAGCGCCTTCATCCTCGCCACCGACGACCCCGCCACCACCGAGCGGTTCGCGGCCGAGGTGGTGCCGGCCACCCGGGAACTGGTGGCCGAGGAGCGCGCCCGCCGCGCGGGTTGACCCGGCGTCCGACCCGCGTCGGCTCCGGCGCGGCGGTCCGGGGCGCCCGAGCCCCGCCTCACCCCGCCGGGCCCCGGCGGGACTTCTTCCGCGGCTTGTCCCCGCCGGCCGGGATGACGCTGAACTGGCCGTCCGGTTCCATCCGGACCTCGCGTACCTCGCTGAGGTCGGCGATGCCCTGCTCCCGCAACTCGGAGTGGAGTTCCTCGTCGGTGATGAACTCCCGGCGCAGGTTGCGGCGCAGGATCCGGCCGTCCTGGACGAGCACCAGCGAGTTCGGCCGGATCACCCGGGCCGCGGCCGGCCACCAGTAGGCCAGCACGTCCAGCAGGTACGACCAGCCGATGATCACCGCCACCAGGAGCACCCCGTCGGTGACCGACCGGTAGTCGTCCGCCATGCCGTTCTGGGCGGCGTCGGCGAGCAGCACGATGACCAGCAGGTTGGTGACACCGGTGGTGCCGCTCTCCCGCTTCAGGATCACCCGGAGCAGGACGAACAGCGACAGGTACATGACGCTGCCCCGGGCGACGATCTCCAGCAGCGGCGTGTCCGGGCGGAACACGCTTCCCCAGTCGGTCACGGCGGCGCCTACCCGCCGGCCGGTACGCCAATCCTCGGGCCGTACGGTCAGGGCTGCGCCGGGTCCGCCGGGTCGGCGCCGGCCGGTGCGGCCGGATGCGCGGAGCTGTCGGTCAGGCAGACGCTCACGGTGGCGGTCAGGCCGTCCGGGCGGCGGGTCAGCATCAGCCCGCCGGTCAGCTCACGGGCCAGCCACAGGCCGCGCCCGCCGGGAACGTCCGCCGCGGGCAGCCGCACCGCGTCGGCGTCCGTGCCGGTGCCGTGGTCGTGCACCTCGCACACCAGCACGTCCGCCTGACGGAGCAGCTCGACCCGGCCCGCTCCGCCGCCGTGCCGCACCGCGTTGGTCACCAGCTCGTGCACGGCCAGGACGAAGTCCTCGGCGTCGTCACCGGCGAGACCGGCGGCCGCGACGTGGCGGACCAGCGCGTGGCGTACCTCGGTCGCCGTCGCGGCGGTGAACGCGTGCGCCCACAGCGGCACCGACCGATCCCCCACCGGCGCGCCGTCCGCTAGCTCGGCGCCGTCTGCCTGCCCAGGCCGCATACGGGCAGGATACGGGGGTTCTCCGCGGGCGCGACCGTTGCGCGACTGCAAGTAGCGCGGACGGTATCCGGTGGCCGGGTCGCGCCCGGATCGGGACGCCGGCGGGGCATGCCGGCCGGCCCGGCGGGTAGGGGCCCAGGGGTACGACCATCCGAGAGGAGCCGATCGTGTCCACGACCACCATGCTGATGCTGGAGACGTACCCAAAGTCGATCAACCTGGACCGGGCCAAGCTGGCCGCCGCCATCGACACGCTCAACGCCTGCGCCCAGGCGTGCACCGCCTGCGCCGACGCCTGCCTGAGCGAGGACATGGTCGCCGAACTGGCCAAGTGCGTACGGACGAACCTGGACTGCGCCGACATCTGCACCACCACGTCCCGGGTGCTGTCCCGGCACACCGGCTACGACGCGAACCTCAGCCGCAGCCTGCTGGAGGCCTGCGCCACCGCGTGCAGGTCCTGTACGGACGAGTGCGCCCGGCACGCGGACATGCACGAGCACTGCCGTGTCTGCGCGGACGCCTGCCGCGCCTGCGAGCGGGCGTGCCGGGATCTGCTCGCCACCATGAGCTGAGCGCCCGCTCGGCCACCTCCGGCACGACGCGGCGCCAGCACCCGGGTCGAGTGCTGGCGCCGGTGCGACTGGGGTCAGCCGCGGGCCTCGCGCTTGGCGGCCTGCGGCGAGGCGCCCTTGTCGACCTTCTTCATGGCCTGACGCAACTGGCCCTCGGTCATCTTCGAGTTGCCCTGGATGCCCTTGTCGTGGGCCTGCTGGCGCAGGTCGTGGAGCCGACTCCGGTCAGCCATGTCAACCTCCCTGTGAACCCGGCGCGAGAGGGGTCCTCGCGCCGTCCGAACCCGCTGCCTTCCCGGGTCCGGCCGGCACAAACCGGGGCCGACCCGACCGGTCGCGGCCCGACCGGTCGCGGCGCGGCCGGCCGGGCGGGGCGTCCTGTTCCGGCGGGTACCACCGGTTTCAGACCCGGTGGGCGGGGCAGGGTGTGACGATCGGGTTCATGACGCGGGCGCCGCCGACCGGACGGGAGGACCTCCGCCGATGACGGGAAGGGAACCTGCCCACGCCTTCGCGGGCAGCGCCGTCGCCCTGGTGGTGGCCGGTGCGGTGGCCATGGCCACGCACCAGCCGTGGCTGTTCCCGAGCCTCGGTCCGGCGGTCATGCTGCACGTGGAGAAGCCGGCGGCACCGGAGTCGTCACCGCGCAACACCCTGATCGGGCACCTGGTGGCGCTGCTGGCCGGGTACGGGTCGCTCGGGTCCTGCGGGTTGGCCGACCGCCCGTCGGTGTTGCAGGAGGGGGTGACCGGCCCGCGGATCGTCGCGGCGGCCGGGTCGCTGGCGGTGACGGCGGCCGTGTTGCTGCTGCTGCGCTCCCCGCACCCGCCGGCCGGCGCGACCACGTTGATCGTGAGTCTGGGCCTGCTGCGCACCCCCACCCAACTGCTGGTCGCCGCGGCGGCGGTGGTGCTGGTGACCGCCGTGGACTGGGCGTACAACCGGGCGACGGGCCGGGGCATGCCGATCTGGGCGGCCCGGCGGGAGG
Organism: Micromonospora echinaurantiaca; assembly: GCF_900090235.1. Taxonomy (NCBI): domain Bacteria; kingdom Bacillati; phylum Actinomycetota; class Actinomycetes; order Micromonosporales; family Micromonosporaceae; genus Micromonospora; species Micromonospora echinaurantiaca. Next base: position 6,977,139 of record NZ_LT607750.1, read on the forward strand.
GAGCGGACAGTGGTTGACCGGATCGCCGATCCGTGGGGGCCGAGGACCCCGTACGGGCCGGCAGAGCCGTGGCCGGTGCGGGTGGACCGGTTCCTCGACGGTGACCTGACCGACGCGGACGTGGACCGGTGGGTCCAGTCGGCGTCGGTGCTGCACTCCAACGGCGACGCGCTGGACATCGCGGTCGCCGACGGCCGGATCGTCGGGGTACGCGGCCGGGCGGTGGACCGGGTCAACCGGGGCCGGCTGGACCCGAAGGACCTCTACGGCTGGCAGGCGAACAACAGCCCCGACCGGCTCACCCGGCCGCTGGTGCGCGACGGGGACCGGCTGGTGGAGACCGACTGGGACACCGCGATGGGCCGGATCGTCGCCCACTCGAAGGAACTCCTCGACGGCCCCGGCGGCTGGGGGCACTTCGGCTTCTACACCTCAGGCCAGCTGTTCCTGGAGGAGTACTACGCGCTCGGCGTGATCGGCAAGGCGGGCCTCGGCACCCCGCACATGGACGGCAACACCCGGCTGTGCACCGCAACGGCCGCGGCCGCGCTGAAGGCCAGTTTCGGCACCGACGGGCAGCCCGGCTCGTACACCGACGTGGACCACTGCGACGCGATCGCGCTCTGGGGGCACAACGTCGCGGAGACCCAGACGGTGCTCTGGATGCGAATGCTCGACCGGCGGCGCGGGCCCAACCCGCCGGCGATGCTCGCGGTCGATCCCCGCGCCACCCCGGTGGCCCGGGAGGCCGACCTGCACCTGGCCGTCCGCAACGGCACCAACATGGCCCTGATGAACGGCCTGCTCCGCGAGATCATCCGGCGCGGCTGGTACGACCGGGAGTACGTCGACGCACACACCCTCGGCTTCGACGAGCTGTGCCGGATCGTCGACGGCTACCCGCCCCGCCGGGTGGCGGAGATCTGTGACGTGCCGGCCGCCGACGTGGAACGCGCCGCGGAACTGCTCGGCTCGGCGCAGCGGCTGCTCTCCACCGTGCTGCAGGGCCTCTACCAGTCCAACCAGGCCACCGCCGCGGCCTGCCAGGTGAACAACCTGCACCTGATCCGGGGCATGATCGGCCGGCCGGGGGCCGGGATCTACCAGATGAACGGCCAGCCGACCGCGCAGAACACCCGGGAGACCGGCGCCGACGGCGACCTGCCCGGCCTGCGCAACTGGAACAACGAACAGCACATCGCGGAGCTGGCCCGGCTGTGGAACGTCGACGTCGACACCATCCCGCACTGGGCGCCGCCGACGCACGCTATGCAGATCTTCCGGTACGCCGAGCAGGGCTCGATCAAGCTGCTCTGGATCAGCGCCACCAACCCGGCGGTCTCCCTGCCCGACCTGTCGCGGATCCGGCGCATCCTGGCCCGGCCCGAGCTGTTCGTGGTGGTGCAGGACCTCTTCCTGACCGAGACCGCGGAACTCGCCGACGTGGTGCTGCCCGCCGCGACGTGGGGGGAGAAGACCGGCACGTTCACCAGCGTCGACCGGACCGTGCACCTCAGCGAGAAGGCGGTCGACCCGCCCGGCGAGGCCCGCCCGGACCTGGACATCTTCCTCGACTACGCCCGCCGGATGGACTTCCGCAACCGCAACGGGGGTCCGCTGATCCCGTGGACCGGGCCGGAGGAGGTCTTCGAGGCCTGGAAGGAGTGCTCCCGCGGGCGGCCGTGCGACTACACCGGCATCAGCTACGACAAGCTGCGCGGCGGGTCCGGCGTCCAGTGGCCGTGCACCGAGGAGCACCCCGACGGCACCGAGCGGCTCTACGCCGACGGGGTGTTCAACACCGATCCCGACTACTGCGAGACCTTCGGGCAGGACCTGTCCACCGGCGCCGAGTTCACCGAGTCGGAGTACCGGGCCAAGGAGCCGAACGGGCGGGCGTTCCTGCCCGCCGTCGACTACCAGCCCTCGCCCGAGGTGCCCGACGACGAGCACCCGCTGCTGCTCACCACCGGCCGGACGGTCTACCAGTTCCACACCCGGACCAAGACCGGCCGGGCCGCGCAGCTCGACGCCGCCGCGCCGGAGGTGTGGGTGGAACTCAACCCGACCGACGCCGAGCGGCTCGGCATCGCCGAAGGTGACCTGGTCGGCATCTCCTCGCCGCGGGGCGCCGTGCAGGCCCGGGCCCGGCTCTGTGGCATCCGGCCCGGGGTGGTGTTCCTGCCGTTCCACTACGGATACTTCGACCAGGATCCGGGCGAGCGCACCCCGCGCGCCGCGAACGAGCTGACCATCACCGCCTGGGATCCGATCTCCAAGCAGCCGCTGTTCAAGGTCGCCGCGATCGCGGTGGCCAAGCTGGCCGACGGCGACGGCGTACCGTCACCGGCGCCCACGATCGGCGGCAGCGAGCCGGTGCCCGGCGCCGACGTGCCGGCGACCGTCGGCGGGCCGGCCGCCGAGGCCACCAGCGGGAAGGAGTGACCGTGCACCTCGCCCACTACCTCGGGCTGCTGCACCGCGCCCAGACCAACCTCGCGGACGCGTTCCGCCAGGTCGCCGCCGCGCACTCCGACGAGCCTGACGTACAGCACCTGTGCCAGCAGCAGGCGAAGCGCTGCGACGAGCACGCCGAACGCCTGAAGCCGTTCGCCGAGCGCTACTCGGAGGAGGCGCCGGCGGAGCCGGACCGGCTGCACTCCGAGTTGTTCACCGGCACCCGTACCGGCGGCATCGGCCTGCTGCGGGATCTCCAGGACCTCTACCTGCTGGCCGCCCAGTGCGACATCTGCTGGACGGTCGTCGGTCAGGCCGCCTACGGCGCCCGGGACGAGGACCTGCTCGCAGTGGTCAAGCGGTGCGAGGGGGAGACCGCGCTCCAGCTGAAGTGGCTGCGTACCCGGATGAAGCAGGCCGCCCCGCAGGCGCTCGTGGTCGCCGAGTGACCACCCGGGTCAGGGCCCGTGGCCCGGCCTCGCGCGGCCTCAGCGCACCGGGTCTTGGGTGCCGCGCGGCACCCCGGGCCGGCACCGGCGGACCCGGTCGGCGGCCAGCCGGCCACCCACCGCCAACCCGTACCGCTGCACCGCCGTCAACCCGTACGCCCCGCAGGTCGGCGTGAACCGGCACTGCCCGGGCCAGTGCGGCGACAGCCACCTCCGGTAGCCCTGGATCGCCGCCACACCCGCCCGGTCCAGCACCGGTGCCCGGGTCGCCGCCGCGGCGAGCGAGCCGACGGTCAGCAGCGTGGAGAACAGTCCCAGGTCGCAGCAGTCGCAGCAGCCGTCGGGGTTCTTCGACTTCGAGAACTTCGCCGACTGCCTGCGGTTCTCCCGGGCCTGCTCCCGGATACGCCTGAACATCCGTACATGATCGGGCATAGTGGCCAGGCCGGCGCCCGCGCCCTCGTGGTCGCCGGTCGGCCGGATGGCGCCGGACTGGTCCAATCGCCCGCCTTCAGCCACGTCGCGGTCGTACCGCCGGGCGCGACGACGGTCTACGTCGGCGGCCAGAACGGCGCCGACGGCGACGGCAGGCTCGTCGATGGCGACGTCGCCGCTCAGGTCCGCCAGACGATGACCAACCTGCACGTCGCGCTGGCCGCCGCCGGCGCGACGGTCCCACGATCTGGTGATGATGACGATCCTGCTGGTCGACGGCGTCGACCTCGCCACGGCCTATCCGGTGGCGGCCGCCGAACTGGCGGACGCCGCGCCGCCGGTCGTGCTCGCGCGGGTGGCCGGGCTGGCCGTGCCGGGAGCGCTGGTCGAGGTCAGCGCGGTCGCGGCGGTGACCCCGTGAGCGCCGGGTGGCGGCGGGCCGAGGTCGGACGCACCCGCGACGCCGGCTGGCAGATCGGGGTGTCCAAGACGATCGACCGCCCGGTCGAGGACGTCTGGACCTTCGTCACCTCGCCGACGGGCATCGCGATCTGGTTGGGCGACGGCGTCACGGTGCTGTCGGAGCGCGGCGCGGGCTACCAGACCGCGGCCGGTGTGCGGGGCGAGACCCGCAGCTTCCGCGACTTGGACCGGATCCGGATCACCTGGCGGCCGCCCGACTGGACACACGACACGACGCTGCAACTGGCGGTGACGTCCGTCGGCGAGGGGCGGGCGCGGTTGACGGTCCACCAGGAACGGCTGGCCGACGCCACCGAACGCGAGCGGCAGCGCCGGAACTGGCAGGGCGTGGTCAACGCGATCGTGGCGGCACTGGCTAGTCCTTGAGACGCGACCTCGTACCGTCAGCGCAGCAGAACCGCGGCCGCCCGGTGAGCGTGGCGCCGCCGGGCCAGTTGCGGCGAGCTGCCGCTCACGCGTCGGCCCGGCCGCGCCGTGCCCGCACGCGGGACCGGACGGCCCGGCCGATCAGCACGGCGGAGACCACGCCCGGTCCGCAATGGACGGCCAGCACGCCGCTCAGGCTGGGCCCACCCCAGTCGTCGCGATAGCTGGCCGGGTCGCTGAAGTCGATCACGAACGGCTCGGCGAGCGCCCGTGCGATGAGGTAGAGACCGAACACGGTGCCGATGACGCCGAGAACCTTCTTCATGAGCGCCACGGTAGGGCTGACCGCCCGGCGTCCGCGTCACCCCGCAGTAGCACCGGTCGGGTGGCTCCGGAGGATGACGCAACGCCCGATGTCACCCACCACCGCAGGATCCGGCCGCGCGGCTGCGTCCACCGCCGAGGGCAAGGTCGTCATCAACATCGACGCCCAGGGCTGAGGCCGGGCAAGGGCCACTCACCGAGAAGCCGGGGGCAACCAGCCGTTTCACCGGCGCACCGTGGGTAATCAGCCCACCCGGTACAGGTCGAGCGCGGTACGCACACAACCGTCGCCCGAAGCCAAGGAGTTGGTCGTCGTGTCGGATCAGGAGCTCACTCTCGTCCTCGTCCACGGCGCGTTCGCCGAGTCGGCGAGCTGGAACGGTGTGACCGAGCGGCTCGGCTCCGCCTACTCCGTCGTGGCCGCCGCCAACCCGCTACGCGGCGTCGCCGGGGACGCTGCCTACGTGCGGGACGTGGTACGAGGGATCGGCGGTCCGGTCGTGCTCGTCGGCCATTCCTACGGCGGCATGGTGATCACGGAGGCGGCAGCGGACGACCCGGCGGTGCGTGCCCTGGTCTACGTCAACGCGTTCTGCCCGGACACCGGTGAGTCGGCGCTGACGCTGTCCGGCAAGTTCCCCGGCAGCACGCTCGCCGAGACCCTCGTCTCCTATCCGGTGGCCACCGGCGGCAACGAGGTGGCGATCGGCCAGGACGCCTATCACGCGCAGTTCGCCGCCGACGTACCCGGCGACCTGGCGGCGCTGATGGCCCGGACGCAGCGGCCGGTGACCGAGCAGGCGCTCGGTGACGGCCTGGGGACGCCCAGGCCGCCGTGGCGGTCGTTGCCTACCTGGTTCGTGTTCGGTGACGCGGACCGCAACATCCCGGTCGCCGCGCACCGGTTCATGGCCGAACGCGCCGGTCCCCGCGGCGTCCGGGAGGTCGTCGGCGCCTCCCACGCGATGGCGGTGTCCCAGCCCGGCGAGGTCGCCCAGTCCATCATCGAAGCGGTACGAGGCGTCGGGTCCGGCTCGTCCTGAGACATGGTCAGCCCCTGCCGGGCGGCGTCAAGGAGCGGCTGGCGGTGGGTGGGGCAGCGGGTGGGCGCCTTCCGGGCGTAGACCGTCGACGATGATGGCGAGGTATCGCTGCCACGGGTCGGGTGCGGCGTCCGGCAGGTAGCTGGTGACGTAGCTGGGCGCGCACATCAGCAGGATGACGTCGGCGCCGGTGACGTCGGCCCGCACGGCGCCGTCGTCCCGAGCCCGATCGACGAGCCTGTGCACGGTCGCTGAGGCCCCTCGCGCCCCCGGCCCAGCCCTACTGCTTGGTCGGTCGTCATCAGGTTCCCGGCTACTGACTCCGGGTCTTTCATGACTGAAGCGAGGCCTGCTGTGGGGAACCGGCCGAGGCGGGTGGCAGGGAAACCTTGCTCGATTCTAGGAGATATCGCACTTGATGGGGGCGTATCACTCGCTGCGGAAGCGGCGTCTGGCACGAGTGCGGATCCGCGCCGTGAGGCGTACGGTGAGCATGTCACCCGGGTCCCCGGTGATCGCCAGGTGCCGTCGCCACCAGCCGCGCGTTTGGCGATGGTCATTCCCGTCGTGCCAGCCGCTCGTCGTGCCGGCTGAGCGTCAATCACGTCCCGGTCGCCGGCTGCGGCAAGCCGTGCCCCCGACGGTGGCGGATCCGACCAGCGTCCGCACCACCGTCCGCGAGCATGATCGTTGCGGACGCCTTCCCAAGGGAGCACCCGATGATGATCGCCAGGCACCGGATCGTCAGCATTCTTCGCGACCGCGGCCAGCAGGTCAGGGCCGACTGGGTCGAGCGCGAGCTACCGGAGCGGGTGGACCCCGAAAAGCACACCGGACTGCTCGCCATCCTTCATGTTGATCTGGCCGATCTCGCCGACGCGCCGTCCCCGTGACGGTCGCTCTGCTCGGAGCGTCTGCCAGGCGCACACCTCGCGCGCGGCGCCCTGTGCTCCGGCGCGAATGACGCCAATCCGCTGCAGCGGGTGGAACCAATCGCCGAAGATCCAAGGTGGGAGGCGCCGGCTGCCGGAGCCACCGCCACTGCGACCAGCCGGCGGAGAAGGATCAGCGGGGGAGCAACTTTATGAGCGATACCAGCCTCGGCGCCGAGCGGCAGCGGGGCAGCGACTACGCGGACCTGTCCCGGCTGGTCCGCACCGTGGGTCTACTGGAGCGGCGGCGGGGCTACTACGCGGTGCGTATCGGTCTGGTCGTCGGATGCTTCGCCGGACTGTGGGCGCTGGTCTTCCTGCTCGGTGAATCGTGGTGGCAGCTCGGCGTCGCGGTGGCCCTGGCGGTGGTCTTCGCGCAGGCCGGGTTCATCGGCCACGACGCAGGGCACCGGCAGATCGCCCGCACGCGGCGGGCGAACGACCTGATCGGCATCGTGCACGGCAATCTCTTGACCGGGATCAGCTACGGCTGGTGGGTGGACAAGCACAACCGGCATCATGCCCACCCCAACACGGTAGGCAAGGACCCCGACATCACCGTGGCGCCATTGTCCTTCACCGCAGACCAGGCCGGGCGACAGCGTGGCCTCGGCGCACTGGTCGTGCGCTACCAGGCGTATCTGTTCTTCCCGTTGCTCCTGCTGGAAGGCCTGCACCTGCACGCCAACAGCGTGAAGGCGATCCTCGGCCCGCGCCGCATCGCCCGCCGACCCGTCGAAGCGGGACTGCTGGCCCTGCACCTGGGCGGTTACCTCGCCGCCGTGTTCCTGCTCCTGAGCCCGGCGCAGGCGATCGCGTTCATCCTTGTCAACCAAGGTGTTCTCGGCGTCTACCTCGGCTGCTCCTTCGCTCCGAACCACAAGGGCATGCCGATCCTCGGCGGCGACGACAACCTCAACTACCTGCGGCGACAGGTTCTCACCTCCCGCAACGTCCGCGGCGGGGTGCTCCTTGACACCGTGCTCGGCGGGCTGAACTACCAGATCGAACACCACCTGTTCCCGAGCATGCCGTGTCCCAACCTGCGCCGCGCAAGACCACTGATCCGGCGGTTCTGCGCCGAGCACGACATCGACTACCACGAGACAACATTGGGCCGCTCCTGGGCCGAGGCACTGCGCCACTTGAACGACATCGGATCCCCGGCAACTCCGACCGGCGTCACCCCGCGCTGAGCCGCTGAGCCGCCCGGACAGTCCGCTACTTGACATCGAGGAGGGGCTATCGTGTGCCGAGGGTGAGCGACATGGCCGAGATCCAGCTGTCCGACGTGTTCGTGGAAATGGCTGACACACTCGTCGACGACTTCGACGTGATCGAATTCCTGCATGTGCTCGCCGACCGGTGTGTGGAACTGCTGGGCGTCTCGGCGGCCGGGCTGTTGGTGACCGACCAGCAGGGCAACCTTCAGGTGGTGGCGGCCTCATCCGAGCGCACCCGGCTGCTGGAGTTGTTCCAGCTGCAGACCGACCAGGGGCCCTGCGTGGACTGCTTCCGCACCGGCCAACCCGTGTCGGCCATCGACCTGCGGGCCGCCGGCCACCGCTGGCCCCGGTTCGCCGCCGCCGCAGCCGAGGTCGGCTTCGCCGCGGTACACGCGCTGCCCATGCGCCTACGCTCCGAGGTCATCGGGGCGCTGAACCTCTTCGACACCCGCCCGGGCGCGCTCGACGAAGGCAAGGTTCGGATCGGGCAGGCCCTGGCGGACGTGGCCACCATCGGGCTGCTCCAGCAACGCGCCATCCACCGCCGCGACGTCCTCACCGAGCAACTGCAGACAGCACTCAACAGCCGAGTTCTGATCGAGCAGGCCAAGGGTGTCCTCGCCGAGCGCCTCCAGGTGGACGTGGGTGAGGCTTTCGCGCTGTTGCGCGAGGGCGCCCGCAGCCGTAACCGGAGGCTGGCCGACCTGGCTCAGGCCATCGTCGACGGCTCCGAGCAGTTCGCGCCAGGCACGGCAGCCGACCTGTCCGCCTGACTGCGCGGTCACCGGCGGGGCCTGCGCTGTCCCGCCCGGCCAGCGCCCAGCGGTGCGAACCGGCGCCATGAGGCGTACGGTTAGGTTGTCGCCCGGGCCCCCGGTGGCCGCCAGTTCCGCCGCCACCAGCCGTAAGGGGCGTTGAGCAATGGTCATCCCCACCGCGACCGCGACTGCCGCTTTCCCACTTCCGCCATTTGGTGAACTGCCGGCGACGAGCGAACAGTTGCTGCGTCGACACGCCGCCCTGAGCTGCGACGATCCCGATCGCACGAGACTGCGGACCCGGATCATCGAAGGCAATCTGCCGCTGGCCAGCCGCCTGGCCCGTCGATACACCGGCCGCGGAGAGCCCTACGACGACCTGGCCCAGGTGGCAGCCCTCGCCCTGGTCAGAGCCGTCGACGGATTCGACGCCCGCCGAGGCACCAAGTTCTCCAGCTATGCGGTCCCGACCATTGTCGGTGCCCTCCGCCGCCACTTCCGCGACACGACGTGGGCGATGCGGGTCCCGCGGCGTGCCCAGGAACTGAACAGCATGGTGCGAGCCGCCACAACCGAACTCACGCAGCGACAGGACCACCACCCGACCATCGTCGAACTCGCCGACCACCTGGACGTGAGCGTCAACGACGTCCTGATCGCCCTCGCCGCATCGCAGGCATACCGCCTGATGTCGCTGAACGCGCCCCAGCAGAAGGCCAACGACACCGAGGCCATGGAGCTCACCGGCGCCGTCGATCCCGGTTACGCAGGCGTCGACGATCACCTGACGCTGCTGCCGCTGCTCGCCAAGCTTCCCCCGCGCGAGCGTCAAATCCTCGCAATGCGCTTCTACCGCCACATGACCCAGGCGAGGATCGCCACCGAGGTCGGAATATCCCAGATGCATGTGTCCCGATTGCTGAGGCGTTCCCTGGCCCAGCTCAGAGCCGGAATGCCGAGCTGAGGGGCCAAATCCCGGCCCGACCAGCCGCCCGGAGGAGCGCATCGAACGATCATGAGAGGACTCCGATGGGAGACAGTCCCTCCGTCCCGACTGCGACCCTCGTGCCCCGCCGAGAGCGACCTGGTGCTGGTGCACCGAAGGGAAGGAAACGATGATCCGCTCCACCTCGGACCGCATGACGTGGGTCTGCACCGGTGAGCCGCCGACCGCACGCCTGCGGCTGGCCGATCCGCCGTCCAGCCGGGCGATGCTCGACGGCGGTTGGTGGCCGACCTCACGCGACCCGGTCGTCGAACTGTGCAGCTTGGTCACCGCGCTCACCGCCCAGCGAGGCGGCGTGATCGAACGGATCATGCTGGACCCGGCGGCCTGGGACCGACATCCTCGTCGCATCGGTGTCGGCGGCGCCGTGGTGCGGGTGGGATGGTTCACCACCCTCGGCACCGGGCTCGTGATCGTCACCGGCCGGCGGGATCTGCGGATCGACCTGACCGTGACAGCGCCGGAGACCACACACGACGTGGCGATGGCGGCCATGCTCGCCGCTTCCAGTCCCGCCAGCACCACCCGCGCCGCCGGCATCCCGCCTACTCCGCAGAGTCCTCCCTCCCCACGGTTGGCGCGACCCGAAGACGACGTAGACGCCTGGGAAAGCGAAGGCGGACACCTGCGGTTCGATCGACACCCCACAGCACCGGTCAGGACCTGAACGGCCATCCGGTCCGGGCGGGAGGCGCGGGGTCCGGGACCTCGGTTCGAGGTCCCGGACCCCGAAGCCGTCACCGACGAAAGGTCCGAAGAGCGGAGCGACCACACGGAGTTCGACGTCACCATCGACATCCCAAGGACGCGCCGCCACAAGTACGAGGTCGCCCACCTGTCCCTGACGACAACCGAACTGGACGTGCGCCGCTACGATCGCGCCGCGATCGACGCCCGCCACAACCCGGCCTGTCAGTTGAAAGCCCTAAGGCTGGAAGTACTCCGACATCAGGTGGCCGACCCATTCCGGCTGCCGGACGTTCACCGGCAGGAACTCGGTCATCGTTGGCTTCAGGTCGATGACGGGGGTGCCCGAGACCGCGTCGAGGCCGACCACCGTCAGTTCACGGCCGCGTACGGATTCGATGGCGCAGCACGTCACCCCGATGCGGTTCGGCCGGCAGGGACCGCGGCCAGCGAGGATGCCGACGGGCGGGAGGTCGGTGCGGCCGCGGTTCGGGCGGGGTTCGCGGTAGTCGTCGTGCTCTGGGAACTGGTCGAAGATGAAGAGGACTTCGACGTGGGAGAAGCCCTCCAGCCCTTGCAGGCACGCGTCGCCGATGCGTTCGTCGATGGTGATCGTGCTGCGGACGGCGCCCCAGTGGTCGCTGTGCTGGACATCCGTTCTGTCGTTCCGGACCGTACCGATCGGGTTGATCTCGAAGCTGATCATGGAGAGGGATTTCCCTTCAGTGGATGCGATCTTCGACAGAAGCGGCGTGGCTCGTGGTCACGTGACGAGGAGGAGCACGTTGATCACCATGCAGCAGGCGTGGCGCGAGCGGCGTACGCAGCGTGGGGCGCGTCAGTTGATCGTGACGGCGGAGGTCTGGCTGGGTGTCATGGGACGATCACCACGCCGCCGCGGACGCCGCCCTGGGCCAGCCGGTCGTGCGCGGCCGCGGCGTCGGCGAAGGGATACACGCCGGCGACCCGAAGCGGGAGGTCGCCGCTGGTAACGAGTTCGACCAGTTCACCCAGCCGCGATCCGTCCGGTTGCACCTCCAGCGCGAAGGTCCGGATGTTCCGCACCGGTTCCGGGCGAAGCGGAGGCGACGCGGCCACGTAGCCGCCGCCGTCGCGGACGAGGCCCAGCAGCGAGGGGCCGATCACCGCCAGGTCGATGACCGCATCGAACGTCCCCGCCGGGTCGTCGGAACGCGACAGGAATGCCGCGCCCAGCGACTCCACGAACGCACGGTCGTCGGTTCCGGCGAGTCCCGTGGCATGCAGACCGGCCGCACGGGCCAGCGCCAGGACGAACCCGCCGACCTGCCCGGCTGCGCCGGTGACGAGCACGGTCGAACCCGCCGGGACCGCGAGCAGGTCGAGGGCCTGGGCGGCGGCGAGGCCGTTGGTCGGCAGGGTCGCCGCCTCGGTGGCGGGAACGCCGGCGGGTGCGGCGGTCAGCCAGGCCGCGTCGAGCACCACGTACTCCGCGTGGGCACCGACCGTGGTTCGTAGCCATGGCGAGAAGCCGATGACCTTGTCACCGATCGTGAACTGCTCGACCGCCGGGCCGACCGCGTCGACGGTGCCGGCGACATCCCAGCCGGGCGTGTACGGCAGACCGGTCGGCAGCGGAGCCGGGAACCGACCGGAGCGGATCATCAGGTCGACCGGGTGGACGACGGACGCAGCGACCCGCACCCGTACCTGCCCCGGCCCCGGCTCGGGAATCGGCACGTCGGCCACGTGCAGGACCTCCGGCCCGCCGAACTGTGCATAGCTGACTGCGCGCATCGCTGTCTCCCTAGTGGGCTCTGGTGATCACCAAGACCGTAGGAATCAGCGGGCGGTGCCAGGAAGTAGGTACCGTGAAGTGCCTAGGGCACCGGTGGAGGACAGGATGGCGACGACGACCGCGGCGCAACGCCGCGACCAGGCCAAACGTGACTACGACGCGTTCCTGGAACAGTGCCCGACCCGCCAGCTGTTGAGCAGGCTCACCGACAAGTGGGTCGCACTGGTGATCCCAGCCCTCGCCGACGGTCCGCAGCGGCACAGCGAACTCGCCGCCCGCATCGCCGGCGTCAGCCAGAAGATGCTCACCCAGACCCTGCGCACGCTGGAGCGCGACGGCCTGGTCACCCGCACGGTCACGGCCTCGGTACCGGTCCGCGTCGACTACGAACTCACTCCACTCGGCCATGAACTGTTCCCGGTCATGATCGCGATCAAGAACTGGGCAGAGACGCACATGGAGCGGGTCTTCGAAGCCCGCGCCCAATTCGACGCACGCCCCTGAACCTCCGCAGCGGCGGCGCGACGTGTCCGCTCATCGGCCACGTGCGGACGCTTGGCGGACCGCTGCCAGCCCCGGTAAACCGATGCCAACGCGGCTCACCGCGTCGACCCCCGGTCGCACATCGAGGTTCGTGTGCTCCGGGTGTGGCCCTGGGCTGGGGCAACCGTGGTGTAGGTGACGAGGGTGAACGTGGGCCACTCCCTGCCACTCCGGGTGAACCCCAGGTCGCTAGACTGGGCCCTCGCGCCCTCGTAGCTCAGGGGATAGAGCAACGGTTTCCTAAACCGTGTGTCGCAGGTTCGAATCCTGCCGGGGGCACCTGGTCACACCGTGGATCAACGCTTACTGACTTGCTCCGGGCCTTCCGTGCCCGCTGCCTGCCCGATCGCCTCGCCAGCTTCCCAACTGAAGCAGTTCCCACGCCACGCTCGATCGGCAGCGACACGTCAAGGAGCGAGACTCTTGACCATGACGTGCTCCCTGCGCACACCGTCGGGCATGAGGTCGCCGAGCTCGCCCGTGGCCTGGAAGCCGTTCCGCTGGTAGAGCGCCCAGGCGTTCTTGTTGTCCTCCACCACGGTCAGCCGTACTGTCCCTGCGCCGACTTGCCGAGCCCACTGCTCGACCGCATGCAGGAGGTGGTCGCCCACGCCTCGGCCACGTCCGACCGGCGCCACGTACATGGAAATCAGCTCGACGACGCCGTCCTGATCCGTCGGCACTCCGCTGGCCATCCCGACGGGCTGCCCGTCGAGCATCGCCACCACGTTGTACGAGCCGGGGATGGCCAGTCGACCGCGCCAGCGTTCCTCACGGTCGCCGTCGCCCTGCCAGTCCGCCAGCTGCGAACCGAAGGCGTACGGCGCCTCCGTCAGCGCAGCGAGCCGGAGTTCCCGCCAAACCTTCCAATCGCCCTCGGTGAGCGCACGCGTTTCGATCACTCGTGAAGGCTGTCGCGGGTTGAGGGACCAGGCAATGTGTTTTCGACTGGCTGGCCCGTGAACCTGAGGCCGGCGTACTCCGCGGCGTGGGGTGGTGCGAGGGCGAGTTGTCGGACCTGCAACCCTCGTTCTTCAACCCGTTCAGGCCGTACGACCCGATGTGGCCGGTCAAGCCGCTGTTCGGGGTCGGCGGTGACCTCGACATCGCCTCACCGCAGGAGGTCGCGGAGGCGAGGCGACTGGTCGAGCCGCACGTCGCGACCTGCTGGATCGAGCCCCTCCCGGTGGTGCTGTAGTAGCCCCCCTCGGGGCGTACCAGCTGAGGGGCGGCTCGGTGAATGACCGACGGCTCGGCGGGTACGCGGTCCGCGAATGCCGCGCGCCGCTGTCACTCGGGCCGCCCGCCCGTCGTGTGGCGTCGCTCTGCCCGAACGCGCGAGGGGAGGCCCTGCGATGAAGGACAGAATCCTGCAAGGCTTGAAGAGGAAGGCAAACTCGATCGTGGTACGCCGCAGGCGAAGGGATTCCCTCATCAGCCGGCCGACCGCGGCCAGGCGGCCCGGTAGGCGCTTCCAGTAACAGGAGGCCCGGTCGGCGCTTCCAGTAGGAAGACGGCGTGCGGTGCCGGCGGCGGGCACGCCGAACAGCTGTGAGGTCAGTCGCCAGGAATTGACCTCAACCGGCCTTGAAGTTGTCGGATCGTCTCATGCGTGCGATTCAGCTTCACGAGTTCGGTCCGCCCGGCAACCTCGTCCTCGACGAGCTGCCGGACCTCTCACCCGCCCCCGGTCAGGTGCGGATCGCCGTCCGTGCCAGCGGGGTGCACCTGCTCGACACGACCCTGCGCCGGGGCGAGGCCGGCGGCCCGCTGCCGCTGCCCGAACTGCCCACGATTCCCGGTCGGGAGGTCGCCGGGGTGGTCGACCAGGTGGGTGCCGATGTCGACCGGTCCTGGCTCGGCAAGCGGGTCGTCGCCCATCTCGGCCTGGTGCCGGGCGGGTACGCCGAGCAGGCGGTCACCGCTGTCGAGTCGCTGTTCGCCGTACCGGAGGCGTTGAACTTTCCCGAGGCGGTGGCCGCGGTCGGCACCGGCCGGACCGCCCTCGGCGTCTTCGAGCTGGAACGCCCGACCGCTGACGACGTGGTCCTGGTGCCCTCGGCGGCCGGCGGCATGGGCTGGCTGCTGGTCCAGGCCGCCCGGTCGACGGGGGCCACCGTGGTCGGGGCGGCGCGGGGCAGCGACCGGACGGCGGCGCTGCACGACCTGGGCGCGGACCTCGTGGTCGACTACGGGCTGCCCGACTGGGCCGACCGGGTCCGGGAGCGGGTCGGCGGCGCGACGCTGGTCTGGGACGGGGTGGGTGGCGCGGTCGGCCGGGCCGCGCTGGAGCTGCTGCGGCCGGGCGGCCGGTTCATGATGTTCGGCTGGTCGTCGGGTACGGCGACCCGGGTCGAGACGGCGGACCTGGTGGAGCGGGGCCTCACCGTGGGGTGGCTGGGCCAGCGGATGCGCGCCCTGCCCGGCGGTATCCCGGGCCTGGCCGGCCGGTCGCTGGAACTCGCCGGCCGGGGCTGGTGGCGGCCGCGGGTGTCGACGTACCCGCTGGCGGACGCGGCCACCGCGCACGCCGACCTGGAGGGGCGCCGGGCGCTGGGCAAGGTGGTGCTGACGACCTGAGCGACGCCGGGTGGGGGGCGGGTGCGCCCCCCACCCGGCGTCGCGGGCGGGATCGTCAGAGCGCGGCGCGGATCGCCTCGGCCAGCGAGGTCGGCTCCCGGCCGATCAGCTTGGCCAGGTCGTCGCCGTCGACGTGCAGCTCGCCCTGGGCGGCCGCCCGGTCCCCGTCGGCGAGGACCTCGGCGTACGCCCGGGGCAGGCCGGCGCCGACGAGCACCTCGACGTACTTCTCCACCGGCAGGTCGGTGTAGCCCACCTGCCGGCCGGTCTGCCGGGACAGCTCCTCGGCCAGCTCGGTCATCGTGAAGCCCGCGCCGCCCAGCTCGTACACCCGGCCGGCGTGGCCCTCGGTGGTGAGCACGGCGGCGACGGCCTCGGCGTAGTCGGCGCGCGCGGCGCCGCTGATCCGGCCGTCCCCGGCCGCGCCGGCGATCCCGTGCCCCAGGTACGTCGGGATCTGCGGGAGGTAGTTCTCGAAGTACCAGCTGTTGCGCAGGAACACGTACGGCAGGCCGGAGTCCGCGATCACCTGCTCGGTGCCCCGGTGGTCGACGGCGAGGATCAGGCTGGACGTGTCCGCCTTGGGAGCGCTGGTGTAGGCGATCAGCCGGACACCGGCCTCCTGCGCGGCGGTCACCACGTTGCGGGCCTGCTCGACCCGGCGGCCGATGTCGGTGCCGGAGACGAACGCCAGCTGCTCCGCACCGGCGAACGCGGCGCGCAGCGACGCGAGGTCGTCGTAGTCGGCCCGCCGCACGGTCACCCCCCGGTCGGCCAGGTCGGCCAGCCGGTCGGTGTCGCGGCCGAGCGCCACGATCTCCCCGGCCGGTACGCCCCGGCGCAGCAGCGACTCGACGATCAGGCGGCCGAGGTGGCCGGTGGCGCCGGTGACGACGATGGACATGGAGCACTCCCTTGCGAGAACGGTGTCGGTCGTCAGCGTCAACGGGAACACCGAGCAGACACTTCCCGTTGGAGAGTAGGCACCTTGAAGTGCGTGACTTACCGATGGAGAGTGGTGGCGTGCAGCCGAACGTCTACGCCCGTGACTGCGGCAGCCGGCAGGTGCTGGACCGGATCGGCGACCGGTGGAGCGTCCTGGTGGTGCTCATCCTCGCCGAGGGCACCAAGCGCTACGGCGAGCTGGCCCAGCGGATCGAGGGGATCAGCCAGAAGATGCTCACCCAGACGCTGCGCGGGCTGGAGCGCGACGGGCTGGTCACCCGGACGGTGCACGCCAGCGTGCCGCCCCGGGTCGACTACGCGCTGACCGACCTCGGCCGCAGCCTGCTCGACCTGGTCGCCGGGCTGGAGTCGTGGGCCACCAACCACCTGGCCGAGGTGGAGGCGGCCCGGTCCCGCTACGACGCCCGGTGACGATCCGACCTCAGTCAGAGGCGGTCATCGATGTAACGAAGATTGCCGGCAAGACGCTGCGCCATGAGCCCGCGCGCGCCGTTCCCACCGCGCATAGGCTCCGCCCTATGGGGGGATCGGCACGTGACGACATTCCCACGTTGGGTGTCGGACGCGATCGAGGGGGCGCGTCCGGCGCCGTGCCGGCTCCCGCCGGTTCGCACCATCCGACGATGGACCGCGTGCGTCGTACCGCGCACCTCGTCCACCTGCTCTGACGGATGAACCGGCGGCCGGCGGTCGCCTACCGGGCACGCGACGGCGGCCGGCGGGACCATCGCCGGCCGCCGTCGCGCGTCCCCGCCCGGGGCCGCCCCCGTCGCGGCCCGGGCCGTCAACCCACCGGCAGCTGGTCGACGGTGGTGAGCACCCGGTCGACCAGGCCGTACTCGCGGGCCTGCTCGGCGGTGAACCAGCGGTCCCGGTCCCAGTCGCGCTGGATCTCCTCCAGGGTGCGCCCGCTGTGCTGGGCGATCAGCTCCTGCATGGTCCGCTTCACGTGCAGCATGTTCTCGGCCTGGATGGTGACGTCCGCGGCGGTGCCGCCCATCCCGCCGGACGGCTGGTGCATCATGATCCGCGAGTGCGGCAGCGCGTAGCGCTTCCCGGCGGCGCCCGCGCAGAGCAGGAACTGCCCCATCGAGCCGGCGAAGCCGAGCGCCAGGGTGGCCACGTCGTTGCGGACGTACCGCATGGTGTCGTAGACGGCCATGCCGGCGCTCACCGAGCCGCCCGGCGAGTTGATGTAGAGGAAGATGTCCCGCTCGGCGTCCTCGGCGGCGAGCAGCAGGATCTGGGCGCAGATCTGGTTGGCCGTCGCGTCGGTCACCTCGGTGCCGAGGAAGACGATCCGCTCCTTGAGCAGCCGTTCGTAGACCTGGTCACCGAAGGTCGGCTGCCCGCTGTCCAGCATCCGTACGCCGTTGGAGATCATCGTGTCCGCCTTCCACCGTGCCGGCGGGCGGCGGAACCGCCCGGGGGACCGGCGCTTCCAGCCTCCGGCGCGACGCGGGCGGAACCCCAGGATTTCTGCCCGCGGCAGATCCGCCGTGGGCAGAACCGGGCCGGGCTACGCCGGGGTCAGCCGCCGCCGGCCCGCCCGGACCCGCCGCCGGGCCAGCACCTTGGCGGTACGCGGGCGCGGGCGCCCGGCTGGAGCGGAGGGAATCAGCCGCACCCGCAGCCCCGCCCCGCCGACGGTCGAGCCGAGCCCCGGCATCCCGCCGCCCACGTACGCCGGCACGCCGACGGTGAGCACCACCGACCCGCCGGTGTACGGCCTCGGCTCGCCGAGATGCGGCCTCGGGTCGCCGGCGCCGGGGCCGAAGCCGACCCGGGTACGGCCGGCGCGCGGTGCGACCGTGACGCGTGGGCCGCTCTCCTCGTGGCGGGTGACCGGCACCCGCTCCAACCGGGCCAGGGCGGCCCGCGGTGCGGTGGGGATGCGCGGCTCCACCCGGCGCAGGTCGTCCCGCGCCTCCTCCAGCAGGTCGGAGAGGCGGATGCCGAGCGCCCGGCAGATCGCCGCGAGCACCTCCGACGAGGCCTCCTTGCGGCCCCGCTCGATCTCGGACAGGTAGGGCACCGACACCCCGGCGGCCACCGCCACCTCGCGCAGCGTGCGGCCCTGGCGCAGCCGGAGCCGGCGCAGCACGCCGCCGATCACTCGTCGCAGCAACGACATGCGGGCCTCACTCTCGCGGTCGTCCGGGGACCCCTCCATCATGCCCGCTCACCGCCGTCCCGGTCGGCCCGGTCTCCTCCGGTCGCCCGCGATCTCCACCCGGGCGTGCGGCCCCCCGGGAAACCGCTATGTTGTGGGCGTGCAGGCGTCGGTGGAGCAGGTCCCTCGGTGATCCATTTTCCCGCACAGCGGCGCGGACCGCTGAGCGCGCTGAGCCTGCGCCTGGCCGCCGCGGTCGGGCTGGTCCTCGCCACCGTCGCGGTGGTCTACCTCGACCGGGACGGCTACCGGGACGTCAACGAGGACGGGCTGACCCTCCTCGACTGCTTCTACTACGTGGTGGTGTCGCTCTCCACCACCGGCTACGGCGACATCACCCCGGTCAGCCAGAGCGCCCGGCTGGTCAACGTCCTGTACATCACCCCCGCCCGGGTGCTCTTCCTGATCATCCTGGTCGGCACCACGCTGGAAGTCCTGACCGAGCAGTACCGCACCGGCCGTCGCCTGTCGCGGTGGAGGAGAACCGTGAAGGACCACGTCATCATCTGCGGCTACGGCACCAAGGGCCGGAGCGCGGTCTCCGCTCTGCTGGAGAACGGTCTGGAGAAGTCGCGGATCGTGGTGGTGGAGCGCAACGGCCCGGCGCTGCGGCAGGCCACCTCGGCCGGGCTGGTGGCGATCGAGGGCTCGGCGACCCGTTCCTCGGTGCTCAACGAGGCGCACGTCCGGCACGCCAAGGCGGTGATCATCGCGACCGACAGCGACGACGCCTCCGTCCTGGTGGCGCTGACCGCACGCCAGCTCACCGCGGGACAGGTGCGGATCATCGCCGCCGCCCGGGAGGCCGAGAACGCCCCGTTGCTCAAGCAGAGCGGCGCACACCACGTGATCGTCTCGTCGGCGACCGCCGGGCGGCTGCTGGGGCTCTCCACCTCCGCCCCGCCGCTGATCGACGTGGTGGAGGATCTGCTCACGCCCGGGCAGGGAATGGCGCTGGCGATGCGCTCGGCCGAGCGCCATGAGGTCGGCCGCTCGCCCCGCGAGCTGGACTCGCTGGTCATCGCGCTGGTCCGGCGGGGCAAGGTGGTCACCCTGGCCGACCGGGCCGGCGCGGTCATCGAGACCGGCGACATGCTCGTGCACGTCCGCGACGACCGGCCGCAGGCGGCTCCGACGAGCTGACCACCCGGACGGCCAGAACCGGTGTCATCCGGTGCCGGCCGGCACCGGGCCGGCTGGCCCGGGCGGTGACGCGCCGGTCCGGGCCACCCGGTCGGGCTGGTCGGGCTCGGCCTGCTGGCGGGCCGGCTCAGCAGCTGGCGTCCAGCTCCGCCTCGTCGGTGACGGCCGCGGCGCAGTTGGCCGGCGCTCCGCTGGTCGCCCGCCGGAGCAGCTCGTAGAGCTGGTCGCGCTCCGCCGGATCCAGCGCGCCGAGCACCTCCTCCTCGGCGCTGGCCAGGGCGCACTCGGCCTCGCCGAGCCGGCTCGCCCCGGTCTCGGTGAGGAACACGTCGTGCCGGCGGCGATCCTCCGGTGAGCGTCGCCGCTCCACCAGGTGTGCCGCCTCCAGGTCGTTGAGCAGCCCCACCACGTTGGTGCTGTCGATCTGCAGGGTGCTGGCCAGCGCCTGCTGACTGATGCCGCCCGCGTCGCGCAGCACGGTGAGCGCGACCAGATGCCGGGGGCGCAGGCCGAGCGGCGCGAGCACCGATTCCGAGCGCAGCCGCATCCGCCGGGCCAGGTATTCCAGGAGCGCCCCCGACCGGCGCTCCGACTGGCCGACCGACGGGGCAGACATGTGACCCAGTCTACCCACCGAGGGAACATCGGCCTGCTATAAATGGTTGGCGCTACACAAACGATCTGTGGAGGGTTGGCCAAATGTCACACCTGTTGCACATCGACTCGAGCATCCGCGGCGAGCAGTCGGTCAGCCGTCGGCTCACCGCCCGGGCAGCCGCCGCCTGGCGGGCCGCCCATCCGGACGGCACGGTGACCTACCGGGACCTCGGCCGGGAGCCGCTGCCGCACCTGGACGAGGCCGGCGGCCTGGCCCGGATCGTGCCGGTCGACCAGCACACCCCGGAGCAGCGGGCGTCCTGGGAGCTGACCGAGCGGCTGGTGGCCGAGGTCAAGCGGGCCGACACCGTCCTGCTCGGGCTGCCGCTCTACAACTACGGCGCGCCGAGCAGCGTGAAGACCTGGGTCGACCACCTCATCGCGCCCGGCATCGCGTACGACCCGGAGACCGGCACCGGCCTGCTGGGCGACCGGGAGTTCATCGTGCTGACCAGCCGCGGCGGCGGCTACGGAGCGGGCACCCCGCGGGAGGGCTGGGACCACGCCGAGCCCTGGCTGCCGCACGGCATCTCCCAGACCGGGATGGAGCCGCGCTTCATCACCGCCGAGCTCACCCTCGCCCCGGTGGTACCGGCCATGGCCGAGCTGATCCCGCTGCACGAGCAGAGCCTCGCGGCGGCCGAGCGCGCCATCGACGAGCTCTGGGTGCCGGCCCGAGTCGGCTGAGGTGCCGCCCGGACAACGGAAAGGGTGGCCGTCCCCGCGCGGGGACGGCCACCCTTTCCGTGGGCTCAGCGCCGGCTCAGATGATCGTCCAGGTGTCGCCGCTGTTGAGCAGGCCGGCGAGCTGCCGTTCCGGGGTGTCGGTGACCTTCGCGCGGGCGGTCGCGAGCTGCTCCTGCACGACGCTGTCGTAGGACGGCCGCTCGACCGAGCGGAACACGCCGATCGGGGTGTTGCGCAGGTCGAGGCCGGGCAGCCGGGACAGCGCGAACGCGTAGGCCGGGTCGGTGACCGTGGCGTCGTGCACGACGATCTCGTCGGGGCTGGTGGCCGCGGTCTCCCGTACCTCCAGGCCGAACCCGCCGGGCGGGTGGACGACGCAGAACTGGCCGTCCTTGCCGAAGGTGATCGGCTGCCCGTGCTCCAGGCGGATCAGGTAGTCGTCCCGGGTGGCCGGCTCCTTGAGCTGGTCGAAGGCGCCGTCGTTGAAGATGTTGCAGTTCTGGTAGATCTCCACGAACGCCGAGCCCTGGTGCTCCGCCGCCGCCCGCAGCACGGACTGCAGGTGCTTGCGGTCGGAGTCGATGGTGCGGCCGACGAAGGTCGCCTCGGCGCCGAGCGCCAGAGAGATCGGGTTGAACGGCGCGTCCGCCGACCCGACCGGCGTCGACTTGGTGATCTTGCCGACCTCTGAGGTGGGGGAGTACTGCCCCTTGGTCAGCCCGTAGATCCGGTTGTTGAACAGCAGGATCTTCAGGTTGACGTTGCGGCGCAGCGCGTGGATCAGGTGGTTGCCGCCGATGGAGAGGGCGTCGCCGTCACCGGTGACCACCCAGACGGACAGGTCGGGCCGGGTGGCGGACAGGCCGGTGGCGATCGCCGGGGCGCGGCCGTGGATGGAGTGCATCCCGTAGGTGTTCATGTAGTACGGGAAGCGGGACGAGCAGCCGATGCCGGAGACGAACACGATGCGCTCGCGCGGGATGTTCAGCTCGGGCATGAACTGCTGCACGGCCGCGAGGATGGCGTAGTCGCCGCAGCCGGGGCACCAACGCACCTCCTGGTCGGACTTGAAGTCCTTGGCGGTGAGCTTCAGCGCGATGGGCTCAGACATTCTTCAGGACCTCTTCCAGCATCGTCTCCAGCTCCGCGGCGGTGAACGGCAGGCCGCGGACCTGGTTGTAGCCGATCGCGTCGACCAGGTACTTCGCCCGGATCACGTGCGCCAGCTGGCCGAGGTTCATCTCGGGGATGACCACCCGGTCGTAGGAGCGCAGCACCTCACCGAGGTTGGCGGGCATGGGAGCCAGGTGCCGCAGGTGCGCCTGCGCGACCGGCAGCCCGCGCTGGCGCAGCGCCCGGCAGGCCGCACCGATCGGCCCGTACGTCGAACCCCAGCCGAGCACCAGGACGCGGGCGTCGCCGTCGGGGTCCTCGACCTCGACGTCCGGCACCGGGATCGCCTCGATCCGGGCGGCCCGGGTGCGGACCATGAAATCGTGGTTGGCCGGGTCGTAGGAGATGTCGCCGGTCTTGTCGGCCTTCTCCAGCCCGCCGATCCGGTGCTCCAGGCCGGGCGTGCCCGGGATCGCCCACGGCCGGGCCAGGGTCTGCGGATCACGCAGGTACGGCAGGAAGGTCGTGCCGTCCTCGCCGTTGGGCTTGGTGGCGAACTCGACCCGCAGGTCGGGCAGGGACTCCACGTCGGGCAGCAGCCACGGCTCGGAGCCGTTGGCCACGTAGTTGTCCGACAGCAGGATCACCGGCGTGCGGTAGGTGAGCGCGATCCGGGCCGCCTCCAGAGCCGCGTAGAAGCAGTCGGACGGCGACTTCGGCGCGATCACCGCGACCGGCGCCTCGCCGTGCCGCCCGTAGAGCGCCATGTTGAGGTCGGCCTGCTCGGTCTTGGTCGGCATGCCGGTCGACGGCCCGGCCCGCTGCACGTCGACGATGACCAGCGGCAGCTCCAGCGCCACCGCCAGCGAGATGGTCTCGCTCTTCAGTGCGACACCGGGACCGGAGGTGGTGGTCACGCCCAGCGAGCCGCCGTACGACGCGCCCAGCGCCGCGCCGACCGCCGCGATCTCGTCCTCGGCCTGCATGGTGAGCACACCGAACTTCTTGTGCTTGCTCAGCTCGTGCAGGATGTCCGAGGCCGGCGTGATCGGGTAGGCGCCCAGGAAGACCGGCAGCCCGGAGCGGACGCCCGCGGCCACCAGGCCGAGCGACAGGGCCGCGTTGCCGGTGATGTTGCGGTACGTGCCGGGCTGCATCTTCGCCGGCTTGACCTCGTAGCGGACCGCGAAGTCCTCGGTCGTCTCACCGAAGTTCCACCCGGCCCGGAAGGCGGCGACATTCGCGGCCACCAGCTCTGGCCGGGCCGCGAATTTGCGCTCCAGGAACCGCAGCGTCGACTCGTACGGCCGGGAGTACATCCAGGAGAGCAGGCCGAGGGCGAACATGTTCTTGGCCCGCTCGGCGTCCTTCTTGGACACCGCCTGGTCGGCGAGGGCGCCGATGGTCATCGACGTCAGCGCGACCGGGTGCACCACGTAGCCGGCCAGCGAATCGTCGTCCAGCGGGTTCGCCTGGTAGCCCACCTTGGCCAGGTTCCGCTTGGTGAACTCGTCGGTGTTCACGATGATGTCCGCGCCGCGGGGCAGGTCGGCCAGGTTCGCCTTCAGCGCGGCCGGGTTCATCGCCACCAGCACGTTCGGCGCGTCGCCGGGGGTGAGGATGTCGTAGTCGGCGAAGTGCACCTGGAAGCTCGACACACCGGGCAGGGTCCCGGCAGGCGCCCGGATCTCCGCCGGGAAGTTCGGCAGGGTGGAGATGTCGTTGCCGAGCTGTGCCGTCTCGGAGGTGAACCGGTCGCCGGTCAACTGCATGCCGTCGCCGGAGTCGCCGGCGAACCGGATGACCACCCGGTCGAGCTGACGGATCTGCTTGGTCACGCCTGCACCTCGCTTCGCTCAGCGCGGTCGCGCGGGCGGCTGAAACTGATGGTGACCTCGCCTTGCCCGGCCACGTGACCTCCTTGACGCACCGCCGCACCGGCCGTCCGTGACTGGTCCGGCCCGCTGTCGTTCCTCATCTGAGAGCCTACGTCGGATCGACCGGCCAACCTCCCGGGAGGTCCGCCGACTGGGACCGGAAATGGCCGCCTTTTGTCCGGTACTAAGGCGTTTTGTCGTGCCCGCCGTAATTCAGATCACCGGTCGCGCGCCGTCCCCTCGCGGCCGTCGAGGCGGCCTCGGGCCGTCGGGCGGGTCACTCCAGCGCCGCGGGCGTCGCCGTCGGCTTGGTCGCCGGTGCCGTCATCCGACGGCGCAGGGAGACGGTGGCCAGCGTCAGGGCGAGCACCACCAGCAGCGCGGAGACCGCGATCAGCAGGATCGCGGTGCGCTGCACCGAACTCGACCCGCCGCCGGCGCGGTCGAGCGCCGGTGCGGTGGCCGCCAGCACCCCCTGCGAGCCGGTCGGCGCGGGCGCCGCGGCGACCTGGGTGGTCAGGGCGGCCGCCGCGGTGATCCGGAAGCTCATCTGCACCCGCCGGGTCCGCCCCTGGCGCGGGTCGAGCTGCCCGACCACCGCACCGGAGAGTGGCGCGGCGCGCTGGGCCTCCGGCGTCGCGACCACCGGCAGGCGCAGCTCGGCGGTCCGCCCGGCCGGCACCGCACCGACCGCGCACCGGGTCCGGCCCGCCGTCGTCGGCGCGCATCCCGCCGGGGGCGTCGGCACGCTCACCCCGTCCGGCAGGACCACCTCGATCCGGCCGGTGGCGTCCACCCGGCCGGTGTTGCCCAGCCGGACCGCGAGTTGGCTCGCCCCGCCGCTGATGTCGAAGGCGACCTCGTCGGCCTGCAGCGTGATGCCGGGCACCGGCGGGCCGGGCGGGAAGAGCACCGCGAAGCCCTCGTTGTCGGTGACCGAGCCGACCGTGCCGGGCGCGGTCGCGGTGACCCGGACCGAGCCGCTGAGCGGCATGTTCCGCCAGGCGGTGCCGCTGATCCGGATCTTCAGTCGGGTGCTGAACCGCGCGCCCGGCGCGGTGCTCCACTCGCCGCACCGGTGCTCGCCGCCCCCGGTCCCGACGCAACCCGGGGTGCCCGCGTCGGTCAGTCCGCCGGGCAGGGTGTAGCGGAGCCGGATCCGGGCCCGCGCCGTGCCGGTGTTGGTGATGCTGACCCGGAGCGTGGCCACCGTGCTGGCGGCGTTCCAGTAGCGGCCGGAGAGCTGGATGTCGCCGGTGCTGACCCGGACGCCGAGCGGGCTGGCCGGCGGGGCGCCCGGACCGGGCGCGGACGGCCGGACCGACGGCGGCACCGGCACCGGGCTGGCGGGCGTGGTGGCCGGCGCCCCGGTGGTCGGGGCCGGAGCGCCGGTCTCGGTGGCGGTGGGGTCCGGATCGGCGGTCGGCGTCGCCGGTGGGGTGGTCTCCGGGCTGGTCGGTGGTGCGGTCGTCGGCACCGGTCCGGTGTCCGTCGGATCAGCGGTCGGCGTCTGCTCGTCCGGCTCGTCCGCGGGCCCGGTGCCGGGAGTGGTCACCAGGGCGGCGGACGGCGCGGCGGCCGCCCATCCGGGCACCGCGGTGAGCGCCAGCCCGAGCACGAGGGGGACCGCCAGCAGCGGCACGACCCGCCGGCTGCGCGCCCACCGAGCGGGCGATACGTCTGCGGGGGCCATCTGTCCTCCGGGTGACCAGGGGTGGGAGCCACTCCATATTCGTGACATTTGCCCCAGAGCACTAGTCGCACCGGAAAACAAATTCGTAACTTGTCCGGACCGACAGTCCCGGACCGGGAGGTAGGCTGCCGGCGTGACCGGTTACCTGGGCTCGTACGCGACGCTCGGGCTGCTGCTGCTCGCCAGCGTCCTCTTCTTTGTCATGGCGTTCTCGGCCAACCGGGTGTTACGTCCTGCCCGTCCGGCCGATCCGCCGGGGAAGCGGGCCAGCTACGAGTGTGGCCTCGATCCGGTCGGCGCCGACTGGGCGCAGATGCAGATCCGGTACTACGTGTACGCGTACCTGTACGTGCTGTTCGCGGTGGAGTCGGTCTTCCTCTTCCCCTGGGCGGTGGTCTTCGACCGGCCGGGGTTCGGGATGGTCACCGTGGTCGAGATGGCGATCTTCGTGGCGGTGCTGGCGCTCGGCATCCTCTACGCGTGGCGCCGCAACATCCTGCGCTGGACCTGACCCGCCCGCCCGGGATCCGACCCGTCCGGCGGAGCCTCGCTCGGGCGGCGGGCGCCTGACCGCCCGGCGCGGTCAGGCGAGGCCGCGGCGGGTCGCCGTGGGCGGCCGGTCGCCCCGGATCGAGGCGACCATGTCGAGCACCCGGCGGGTCTGGCGTACCTGGTGGGCCCGGAACACCCGAGCGCCCAGCCAGGCGGAGACGGCGGTCGCCGCCAGGGTGCCCTCCAGCCGCTCGGCCACCGGCAGGTCCAGCGTCTCGCCGACGAAGTCCTTGTTGGACAGGGCGACCAGCAACGGCCAGCCGGTGCGGGTGAGCTCGTCCAGCCGGCGGGTGATCTCCAGCGAGTGGCGGGTGTTCTTGCCGAAGTCGTGCGCCGGATCGATCAGGATGCCGTCCCGACGTACGCCGAGCGCGACCGCGCGGTCGGCCAGCTTCGTCACCGTGGCGAGCACGTCGGCCACCACGTCGTCGAAGGCCGCGCGGTGCGGCCGGGTCCGCGGCGCCAGCCCGCCGGCGTGCGAGCAGACCAGCCCGGCGCCGGTGTCGGCGGCCACCTGGGCCAGTGCCGGGTCGGCGCCGGACCAGGTGTCGTTGAGCAGGTCGGCGCCGGCGGCCACCGCCTCCACCGCCACCTCGGCCCGCCAGGTGTCGATCGAGATGACCACCTCCGGGAACGCGGCCCGGACGGCGGCGATGGTGTCCACCGTCCGGCGGATCTCCTCGGCCACGTCGACCTCGGCTCCCGGGCCGGCCTTGACCCCGCCGATGTCGATGATCTCGGCGCCCTCCTCGACCGCCCGCTCCACCGCCCGCAGTGCGCTGTCGGCGGCGAAGGTCGCGCCCCGGTCGAAGAACGAGTCCGGCGTGCGGTTGACGATCGCCATCACCACCAGGTCGCCGGCGTCGAACGTCCGCGCACCGAGCCGAAGCGCTCCGGCCATGCCGCCTCCCGAGTTCCGCGCCGCCGACCGCCCGTCGCCGGCCGATCCCGACGCTATCCGGTCGCCGGCCGCCGCCTCCGCCCGCCCGCCGGACGCTGTCCCCGCGCCGCCGGTCGGCCCGGTACGGCCCGCGCTCACCCGGTCGACCTCGCCGCTCAGGCCCGCCGGCCTGATGCGGGTCCCTGCCCCCAGTCCGGCGTCGCCTGCCGGCGGACCGGTCGGCACCGCGAGTGCGGGCGGGGGGTCAGGGACCGCGGCCGGCGCGCCGGCCCGATGAGGGTCCCGGCCTGCAGCCCGGCGTCGCCTGCCGGCGGACCCGTCGGCATCGAGAGTGCGGGCGGCGGGTCCAGGGACACCGGCCGGCCGCGCCGGAACCGGGCGGATCTGGCGGCGGGGTGGGTGGTGGGGTCGCTCCGGCCCGTTCGACATGCCACGATCTGTGCATGGGTCAGGTTCTGCTCCTACTGGTCGTGGCGCTGACCGTCGCGGCGGTGGTGTTCGGGGTGACGGTGCTGGTCAGCGGCCGGGATCCCGGCCTGGTGCCGGTCGAGCCGGACGGCCGGGCGGTGCCGCTGCCGGGCGCCCGCCCGCTGCGCGAGTCGGACGTCGGCGAGGTCCGGTTCGACACCGCCCTGCGCGGCTACCGGATGGCTCAGGTCGACCAGGCGATGCGGCGGGCGGCGTACGACATCGGCTACAAGTCCGAGCTGATCGGGGTGCTGGAGGCCGAGGTCACCGCGCTGCGCGAGGGGCGGATCGCGGACGCCGACGCCCTGCGCCGGGCCCGCGAGCAGGCCGCCGGCAGCGCCGCCCAGCCCGAGCCCCCGGCCGCCGGCGCCACCGGGCCGATCGGGCCCGGCGGGCCCCCGGTCGCCGAGCCCACCGGGCCCGCGGTCTCCGAACCCGTCGTGTACGCCGAGCCGGCACCGACCGGGCGGGACGCCTTCGCCCGGCCGACGAGCGGGTCCGACGCCTTCGCCCGGCCCACGACGGCCACCGGGACGGCTGGCGGACCGGCCGGGGCCGCCACCGACCGGCCCGTGACCGAATCGGATTTTGCCCGGCCGACGACGGCCGGCGAGCCGGCCGCCGGGCCGGCCGGGGCCGCCACCACATCCGGCACGGCGGCCACCGGCACGCCGGGCGCCGAGGCCGCGCCGGCGACCGGGAACGGGGCCCGGCCGGCACCCGCCGGAAGCGACGACGCGCCGGACTCGCCGGGTGAGCCGGAGGACGGCCGGCGCGGGCCGGTGGCCCGGTCGGAGCCGGTGTGACCGGACCGGAGGGAGCGGACGACCTGCGCGAGGCCGCCCACCCAGGTGCCGGCGAGGTGACCGCCACGGTGATCGTGAACGCCCCGGCCGGGCGGGTCTTCGCGGCGCTGACCGCGTGGGAGCGGCAGTCCGAGTGGATCCCGTTCACCACGGTGCGGGTGATCGAGGGCGACGGCGGCGAGGGCAGTCTGGTCGAGGCGGTCACCACGGTGGGGCCGGCCGTGCTCCGGGACGAGATGCGGGTCGTCCAGGTGGACCCGCCGTACGAGGTGCGGGTGGTGCACTGCGGCCGGCTGCTGCGCGGTCCCGGCGTGCTGCGCTGCACGCAGCTGGAGCGGGACCGCACCCAGGTGGTCTGGCACGAGTGGTTCCACCTGCCGGGCGGCACCGCCGGCCGGGTGGCCTGGCCGGTGCTCTGGCCCGGCTCCAAGTTCGGCCTCACCCAGGCGCTGAAGAAGTTCGCCCGGCTGGTCGAGCAGGGCCGCCTGCCCTGACCCCGGTCAGCGGGTGGTGACCGGGGTGGCCGGTGCGGAGGCGGCCGGTGCCGGGGTGGCCGGCGCGGGGACGGCCTCCGGCTGCCAGCCGGGCGAGCGGAGCAGCACCCCCGCCCGGTGCCGCCAGCCCGCCGCGGTACGCAGGTCGCGGGCGATCGAGACGTACTCGTGGAAGGCCACCCGGAGCGGGTTGTGGGTCTCGATGTTCTTGGTCAGCCCGTAGACGCAGCGCTCCCGCTCCGGCGCGAAGGTGCCGAACAGCCGGTCCCAGACGATCAGGATGCCGCCGAAGTTGCGGTCCAGGTAGCCGCCCTGCGAGGCGTGGTGCACCCGGTGGTGTGACGGGGTGTTGAACACCGCCTCGTACCAGCGGGGGAGCTTGTCGATCCGCTCGGTGTGGATCCAGAACTGGTAGAGCAGGTTGACCGAGCCGGCGAACGCCACGACCGCCGGATGCACCCCGAGCAGGATCATCGGGATGTAGAACACCCAGCCGGTGACGCTGGTCCACGGCTGGCGCAGCGCGGTGGAGAGGTTGAACCGCTGCGAGGAGTGGTGCACGACGTGGGTGGCCCAGAGGATCCGGATCACGTGGTGGCCCCGGTGCGACCAGTAGTAGCAGAAGTCCTGGGCGAGCACGATCAGTGGCCAGGTCCACCACAGCTCGGCGACCCGCAGCGGGGTGACCGCGTAGAGCAGCGCGTACGCGGCGGCGATCGGAATCTTCCAGAGCAGATCGGTGAAGACGCTGCCCAGCCCCATCGCCAGGCTCGTGGCGGTGTCGGCCGCCCCGTAGCCCACCTCGTCGTCGTCGCGGTGCAGCAGGTAGGAGACCCGTTCCAGCACGACGAGCAGCAGGAAGGCCGGGATCGACCAGGCGATGATGTCGGGGAAATCCTTCATGGTGCCGCCTCCCGCTGCGGTGCCGCCGGTGCGCCGGGCGCCGGCCGGGTGTGACGACGCCCACCTACCGACCGGTAACCAGCACCATAGGCAGCCGCCCCGGCCGGAGGCAATGGGTGTGTCGGGGGATTGGCCTACCGTTTACGCCGTGAGTGACCTGGTGATCGGCGCCGACGGGCTGCCGCGCTGCGCCTGGGGGTCGAGCACCCCCGACTACGCCGTCTACCACGACACCGAGTGGGGTCGGCCGCTGCACGGCGACGACGCGCTCTACGAGCGGATGACGCTGGAGGCGTTCCAGTCCGGCCTGTCCTGGCTGACCATCCTGCGCAAGCGGGCCAACTTCCGGCTCGCCTTCGACGACTTCCACATCTCCACCGTGGCCGGCTACGGCGAGGCCGAGGTGAACCGGCTGCTGGCCGACGCCGGCATCGTGCGCAACCGGGCCAAGATCGAGGCGGCGATCGCCAACGCGCGGGCCGCGCTGGACCTGCCCGACGGGCTCTCCAAGCTGCTCTGGTCGTACGCGCCGCCGCCCCGGGCCAGCCGGCCCACGTCGTTCGCGCAGGTGCCGGCCTTGACCGCCGAGTCCACCGCGATGGCCAAGGCGCTCAAGAAGCGCGGTTTCCGGTTCGTCGGCCCGACCACGGCGTACGCGCTGATGCAGGCCACCGGCATGGTCGACGACCACCTGGCGGGCTGCCACGTCGTGACGCCCGGCGGCGGCGTGATGGGATGAGGGCATGACGACCGACACCGCGTACCGGGTGAACGGGGTGGGCCGCGCCGACGGCACCGGCGTCTGGGCGGTGCTGCTGCCGGCCGGGCGCTACGACGCCGAGCGGCTCGTCCACCACGACACGCTGGAGCTGACCGGCCTCGACGGCACCGCCCGCCCCCGCCCCGGCGACCAGGTGGCGGTGCTGGCCGACGAGCCGCCGCGGCTGGTGGCGCTGGGCCGGGTCGTCGCGCCCACCGGCGAGGCGCCGGAGGACCCGGACGATCCGCTGTCCGAGCGGGGTCCCGCCGAGCTGGTGGTGGCGTACACCCGGCGCGCCTTCGACGAGCCGGTGCCGGCCGACGCGGTCACCCTCGACCGGCCGGTGAGCCCGCTGGACCCGGCCGTCTTCCGGCGGCTGGTCGACCGGCTCGGCCCGCCGAAGGAGCGGCGCTCCTGGCTGGTCAGCCTCGACCTGCCGATCGAGGCCGAGTCACCGGCCGAGGCGGTCCGGCTGTTCTGGGCGTACGTGCAGGAGCTGGGCCCGCGCGAGCTGCCGGCCTTCGTCTCGCCGTCCGGCGACGAACTGGCGATGCAGGCGTTCGTGCTCGGCGAGGAGGCCAACCAGGACCCGGAGGAGGACGACTGACCCGACCGGGTCGGGTCAGCGCCCCTCGAACGCCGGCTTCTGCTTTTTGACGAAGGCGAAGGTGGCCGCGCGGTGGTCGTCGGTGGCCCCGCAGATCGACTGGGCCTGCGCCTCGGCGGCCAGCGCGTCGGCGAGGGTGCCCGCGTCGGCGATGGAGAGCTGCCGCTTGATCGCCCCGTACGCGACGGTCGGGCCGGCGGCGAGCCGGGCGGCCAGCTCCTGCGCGGCCGGCAGCACCTGCTCGTCGTCCTCGACCATCCGGTTGAGCAGCCCGAGCCGGCAGGCCTCCTCGGCGCGGACCGGTTCGGCCAGCATCAGCAACTCCACCGCCTTGGCGTGGCCGACCAGCCGGGGCAGCGTCCAGGACGCGCCGGTGTCGGCGGCGAGCCCCACCTTGGCGAAGGCCATCAGGAAGCTGGTCGACGGTCCACCGATCCGGATGTCGGCCAGGAAGGCGATCGAGGCGCCCGCCCCGGCGGCCATCCCGCGTACCGCGGCGACCACCGGCTTCGGCAGGTTGGCCAGCCGGGCGGCGATCGGGTTGTAGTGCGCCCGGACGGTGTCCAGCGCGTCGCCGCCGCCGGACTCCAGCGTCTGGACGTGCTCGCGCAGGTCCTGGCCGGCGCTGAACGACCCGCCCGCGCCGGCCAGCACCACCGCCCGGCAGGACCGGTCGGTCTCCAGCTCGGCCAGGGTGTCCCGGAGGGCCTCCTTGAGCGCCACGTCGAGCGCGTTCATCGCGGTCGGGCGGTTCAGGGTGAGGGTCACGACGGCGTCGGTGCGGTCGACCAGCAGCGGCTCGGTCACGTCTCTAACGACCCTTCTGTCGGACGATGCGGTTGCCGGCGTCGAGGCACTGCTCGACGTACCGGTCGGCGGCCGGCCGGAGCCGGGCGGCGTGCCGGTCGAAGAAGCTGGCCGCGGCAGTGCCGGGCCAGCGTTCGGGCAGCAGCGCCGGGGGCAGTTGCGGATCCCGGAACAGGAAGGTACGCCACGCGTGCACCAGCCGGAACCGGGCGGCGTACGCCTCCTCGTCGCCGCTGCGCACGGTCACCCCGGCCAGCAGCGGGCGCTGCTCGGCGACGAACTGCTCGTAGGCCCGGCCGATCTCGGCCAGGTCCCAGGCCCGGCGCACCACGCCCATCGCGCCCGGGGTGCCCGAGGCGTGCGCGGCGGTGAACCGCTCGAACCGGACGCCGGCCTCGGCGAGCAGCAGGTCGACGTCCTCGGCCGGGCGGGTGGCCACCCAGGTCTGCTCGTCGAGCGTGCCGTAGCCGAGGAAGCGGAGGTTGGCGGCGAGCCGCTGTCGTTCCCGGCGGCCGGCGGGCGCCTCCAGCACGAGCAGGTCGAACCGGCCGTCCCAGCTGACCCGGCCGGTGCGGTAGATCCGGGCCGCCGCCTCGTCGAGCCGGCGGGCGGCTTTCGGTGTGATCGAATATCCCGGCCCGGAGGTGAGCCGGCACGGGTCGAGCCACCCCTGACGCACCATCCGGGACACCGCCGTACGCACGGCGGGCGGGGCGATCCCGAGCGGTGCCAGCAGCTTGACCAGGGCGGCGACCGGCGCGCGGCCACCCCGCGGTCGGAGGTGGTCGCCGTACAGGTCGAAGAGTGCCGACCGTGCCTGCATGACCGCACATTGTGACAGGCCTTCTCAAGATAAGCTAGATGCTGTTACATCAATGCTGCTTCGGTTTGGGTCCGGCGGTGTTCATCAGGGAAAATCGTCAGTCGACACCCCCGCGTAGGTTGCGGGTGGTCGTGACGAAGTGGCTGTGGGGCAACCCACCGACCCTGGTGTAGGTCTGAGGGGAGACAACATGGCGGCGATGAAGCCGCGGACGGGCGACGGTCCGCTGGAAGTCACCAAGGAGGGCCGGGGCATCGTCATGCGGGTCCCGCTGGAGGGCGGTGGCCGGCTCGTCGTCGAGATGACTCCCGACGAGGCCAACGCGCTCGGTGACGCGCTGAAGGCGGCCGCCGGCTGAGCGAGGAGCGGTCTGGGCGGCGCCCGCCGCCCCGACGGTTCGTCGTACCCTGAGCCACCGGCCCCGCCGGTGGCTCAGGGCTTCACCGGCGCGGAGCGCCGTGGGTCATCCCCGCTCCGCGATCACTTTCCTGGAGGTACGGTCCCGCGTGCTCGCCATCCGTCTGGTCGCCGAGCCCGACCGGCTCGACACCCTCGTCCTGCCCCTTCGTCCGGCTGGGGAGGGGGCGGGCGGCGACGCTCCGGCCGTGCCCGCGCCGACCGCGGTGGCGCTGCCCGACGGCGTCGTCGACGAGGCCGTCGCGCTGGCCCCGGCCGCCCGGCTCACCGGCCGGGCCGGTGAGCTGCGGACCCAGTTCCGTCCGGGGCGGACCCCGGGCCTGCTGGTCCTGGTCGGCACGGGGGACGGCGACGAGGCGAGCTGGCGGCGTGCCGGCGCGGCGCTGGTCCGTGCCGTCGCCGATGAGACGCACATCACGATCTCGGTGCCGGCGGACGCGTCCCCGGCCGCCGTCCGGGGGCTCTACGAGGGGCTGCTGCTCGCGTCGTACCGGTTCCGGCTGACCGACGCCGGCGACGCGCCCGCGCTCACCGGGGTCGACCTGCTGGTGGCCGACCCGGAGCCCTACCTGGCCGTGGTCGAGACGGCCCGCACCACCGCCCGGCTGACCCGCTGGGCCCGCGACCTGACGAACATGCCCTCCTCGGTGAAGAACCCCGAGTGGTTCGCCGAGCAGGTGGCCGACCGGGTCACCGGAGTGCCGGACCTGCACCTGCGGGTACGCGAGCCGGCCGAGCTGGCCGCCGAGGGCTTCGGCGGCATCCTGACCGTGGGTGGCGGCTCGGCGCACGGCCCGCGCCTGGTCGAGCTGGACTGGCGGCCGGCCGAAGCCCGCACCCACGTGGTGCTGGTCGGCAAGGGCATCACCTTCGACACCGGCGGCATCTCGATCAAGCCGGTGCCGGCGATGAAGCTGATGCGCAAGGACATGGCCGGGGCGGCCGCGGTGGTGGCGGCCACCGTCGGCGCCGCCGCGCTGCGGCTGCCGGTACGCGTCACCGCGCTCGCCCCGCTGGCCGAGAACATGGTCAGCGGCTCGGCGTTCCGCCCGGGCGACGTCGTCCGCCACTACGGCGGGACCACCAGCGAGACCACCAACTCCGACGCCGAGGGCCGGCTGGTGCTCGCCGACGCGCTCGCCTACGCCGTCCAGGAGCTGCGGCCGGACCTGCTCGTCGACCTGGCCACGCTGACCGGCGCCAACGCGGTGGCGCTGGGCAAGCGCACCGGCGCGCTCTACAGCGAGAACGACGAGCTGGCCGCCGCCGTACTGGCCGCGGTGGCCGAGGCCGGCGAGGCGGCCTGGCGGATGCCGCTGCCCACCGACTACGTCGAGTATCTCGGCAGCGAGCTGGCCGACCTGTACAGCGCGCCGACCCAGGGCGCGGGCTCGGTGGTCGCCGCGCTCTACCTGCGCGAGTTCACCGGCGACCTGCGCGACCGCTGGCTGCACGTGGACATGTCCGCGCCGTCCTGGGCGGACGCCGACGACGCGGAACTGACCACGGGCGCGACCGGCTGGGGCGTACGCTCGCTGCTGCGCTGGCTGGCCACGCTCGGCTGACCGACGGTGCCCGCCCCCGGCGGACGCGGTCGAGTGCCCCGGTCAGCACTTCACGGCGGCGAGCAGCCCGTGCCCGAGCGGCAGCAGCGCCGGGATCCAGTGCTCCGACTCCCGGATCGCCTTGATCGTCTCCCGGATGGTCACCGTCTCCACGTCGCGGGCGGCCGGGTCGCCGATCCGGCCGCCGGCCAGCGTGCCGTTGAGCGCGAGCACCCCGCCCGGGCGCAGCAGCCGCAGCGCGGCGTCCACGCAGGCGGCGAAACCGGTCGACTCGGCGTCCACGAAGACCAGGTCGTACGCGCCGTCGGCGAGCCGGGGCAGCACGTCCAGCGCGCGGCCGGTGATGATCCTGGTGCGGCCCGCCGGGAAACCGGCCTCGGTGAAGATCCGCCGGGCGATCCGCTGGTGCTCCACCTCGACGTCGATGGTGGTGAGGACGCCGTCGGCCCGCATGCCGCGCAGCAGCCACACCCCGCTGACGCCGGTGCCGGTGCCGATCTCCACCACCGCCCGGGCGTTGCCGGCGGCGGCGAGCAGCCGCAGCGCGGCGCCCGCGCCGGGGGTCACCGCGTCGAGACCGACCTCACGGGCGAGGCTGCGGGCGGTGCGCAGCACGAGATCCTCAGCGGCGTACGACTCGGCGAACTGCAGAGCCTGGGCCGTCGAACTGCCGGAACCGGCGACCGTGGCGATGGGACACCTCCGGGCGGCGCGAATGGTGCGAGGGGCGGGTTGGCACTGTGAGCCTAGAGGCGGCCCCCAACGCTCGCAGCCGCGCGTCCCGCCGCGGACGATCACGGGCGGCAACCGCTGACTCCACCCGGGGCATCCGTGCAATCCTGGAGACGGGATCCCGCCGGTCGCGACCGGGCCGACCTGTCGCCGGGCCGTCGCGGGCGGGATCCGGGGACGGACTGGGAGGACCGACGTGACCGACGGCTGGGACTGGCGCCAGCCCGGTGGGAGCCCGACGCCGGCGGGACCGCCGACGCCGGCGTACCCGCCGCCTGCGCCGACGGCTCCGCACGGCACCGGCACCACCTCACCCTGGTGGTCCGACGCGCTCACCGACCCGTGGCGCGATCCGGCCGCCCCGGCCGCGGTGGTGGTCCCGGCCGCGCCCGGCCCCGGCACGGAGCCGGAACCCGTCACCGACCCGGACGCCCCGGGTCGCCTCTCACTGCGGCAACTGCTGCTCATCCCGCTGATCACCGCGCTGCTCGCCGGTGGCCTCGGTGGCGCGCTCGGCTACGCCTTCGCGGTGCGGGGCGGTGCCGGTGCCGGCACGGTCCTCGGCGCCGACCCGCAGGCACCGGGGTTGGCCCAGCGCAAGCCGGAGTCGCTGGCCGGCGTCGCCGAACGGGTGCTGCCCAGCGTGGTGACCGTGCGGGTGAGCAGCCTCGGCGGCACGAGCGAGGGCTCCGGCTTCATCGCCAGCGCGGACGGCCACGTGATCACCAACGACCACGTGGTCGCGGGCGGCAACGGCAAGGCCTCGGTGGTCTTCAACGACGGCAGCTCGGCCGCGGCCACCCTCGTCGGGCAGGACCCGGAATCCGACATTGCGGTGATCAAGGTGGCCCGCACCGGGCTGCGGCCGGTGGAGTTCGGCGACTCCGACGCGCTCGCCGTGGGCGACCCGGTGCTGGCCATCGGCTCGCCGCTCTCGCTGGCCAACACGGTCACCGCGGGCATCGTGAGCGCGCTCGACCGGACCATGCAGGCGGGTGAGCCGGGCGGCCCGGTGCGCTACTACGCGGCCATCCAGACCGACGCCGCGGTCAACCACGGCAACTCGGGCGGTCCGCTGGTGGACGGCGCCGGCCGGGTGATCGGGGTGAACTCGACCATCAAGTCGCTGGTCGCCGACGGGCAGGAGGCGGGCAACATCGGTCTCGCCTTCGCCATCCCGATCAACCAGGCCAAGCGGATCACCCAGGACATCATCGGCACCGGCAAGGCCCGGCGCACCGTGATCGGCGCTCAGGTCGGCGGCCCCGGCGCGGCCAGCGGCAACGGCGTACGGCTGGTGACGGTGGAGCCGTCCGGGCCGGCGGCCGACGCCGGGCTCAAGGCCGGCGACGTGATCCTGAAGTTGAACGGGCGCCCGATGACCGAACCGACCGATCTGATCGCCCTGGTCCGAAAGTTCGCCCCGGGCTCGGTGGTGACCGTGGAGTACCGCCGCGGCTCGGACCGGCTGAACGCGTCGGTGACGCTCGCCGCAGACGCGAAGTAGCGGGCGGTCACCCCCTCCCGGTCCGGCGCCCGACGTGCGTAGTCTTGCTGCTGACGCCGAGAGGGGGCCCGCAGTGCTCGACAACCTGAACATGTGGGAGATCGGTGGGCTGCTGCTCCTGGCGCTGCTGATCTTCGGCGACCGGCTGCCCGCGGTGATCAACGACGGCCTGCGGATGGTGCGCAACCTGCGCAACATGGCCCGCAACGCCACCACTGACCTGAGCAAGGAGCTGGGCACCGACATCCAGCTGGAGGATCTGCACCCCAAGGCGTTCATCCGCAAGCACCTGCTCAGCGAGGAGGACGAGCAGGCGATCCGGAAGCCGCTGCAGGGCGTCTACGACAATCTGCGGGCCGACGTCACCGGCGTGCACAACGAGCTGAAGGACGTCGCCAACGCCGCCGACCCCCGGTCGAACGGGGGCCGGCCGGCCACCGCCACCGGCGGCGCCCCGGCGCCCGCCCCGCGGGTCAGCTACGACGACGCCACCTGAGCCCGGGCACCCCTCGCACCGCCGTCCTCACCGCGCGCCACCAGCCCGATGGCCGATGCCGGCCATCCCTGCTGCCTGCTGTGACGCCGCCGGGTGTGCCGCTTGCGGTGACTCCGCCCATGCCATTGACGGGCGTACTGCCTGCTGTGGCTCCGCCCATGCCACCGTTGGGCGTGCCGCCCTGGAGGGCCACTCTGCTCTGCAGACCTGATACCTGAGAGTCATCCTGATGACTCTCAGGTATCACGACCGACTGCGAGCTGCCGGCCCGCCTGCGTCACCGTGCGTGTCCAAGACCACCCCACCCCGGCCTGCAGCGTCTGGGCGGCGCGGCGCCTCGGCAGCGGGGCGTTAGGGCCGTGCGGGTCAGCGGCCGGCGGGCTTGAGGCCCAGCGGCTTGCCGAGCAGCGACTCGCGGCGGACGGCGAGCCGGTCGGCGACCTTGCCGAGCGCCACCGCGGCCGGCGACTCCGGCTCGGCCAGCACGATCGGGTTGCCTTCGTCGCCGGCCTCCCGGACGCGGGTGTCCAGCGGGATCTGGCCGAGCAGCGGCACCTGGGCGCCGATCGTCTTCGTCAGCGACTCGGCGACCGTCGCGCCGCCGCCGGCGCCGAAGACCTCCATCCGGGACCCGTCCGGCAGCTCCAGCCAGGACATGTTCTCGATGACGCCGACCACCCGCTGGTGGGTCTGCAGGGCGATCGCGCCGGCCCGCTCGGCCACCTCGGCGGCCGCCGCCTGCGGCGTGGTGACCACCAGGATCTCCGAGTTGGGCAGCAGCTGCGCCAGCGAGATGGCCACGTCGCCGGTGCCCGGGGGCAGGTCGAGCAGGAGCACGTCCAGGTCGCCCCAGTAGACGTCGGCGAGGAACTGCTGCAGCGCCCGGTGCAGCATCGGGCCGCGCCACACCACGGCGGCGTTGCCGGCGGTGAACATGCCGATCGAGATCACCTTCACGCCGTGCGACTGCGGCGGCATGATCATGTCCTCGACCCGGGTGGGCCGGCCGTCCGCGCCGAGCATCCGGGGCACCGAGTGACCGTAGATGTCCGCGTCGACCACGCCGACGGAGAGCCCGCGGGCGGCCAGCGCCGCGGCCAGGTTGACGGTCACGCTGGACTTGCCGACGCCGCCCTTGCCGCTGGCGACCGCGTACACCCGGGTGCGCGAGCCGGGCTGGGCGAACGGGATGACCGGCTCCTCGGTGGCGCCGCCGCCACGCAGCTTCGCCTGGAGCTGCTGGCGCTGCTCCGGGCTCATCACGCCGAACTCGATCTCGACGCCGGTCACCCCGGGCACCGCGCCGACGGCCGCGGTGATGTCCGCGCGCAGCTTGTCCTTCAGCGGGCAGCCGGCGACGGTGAGCAGCAGCTCTACCCGGACCACACCGTCGTCGCCGACCGTGGCGGCGCGGACCATGCCGAGCTCGGTGATCGGCCGGCGGATCTCCGGGTCGTTGACGGTGGCCAGCGCGGCCTGGATCGCGTCGGAGACGGTGCTGACGGGTGCTGACATGCCCGCAATGCTACGTCGGAGGCAGTCCCGCACCGCCGCCAGCGGGGGTCGGTGTGAGCGAATCGATGACGCCCGCCCAGGGCCGCAGGGGTCTGGACGCGTACCGCACGAAGTGGGACGATCGAGGCGAACGCCGCTCGCCTGGCCCCTTGAGGCGCGCGGCGTTCTGATGCACCGGTCAGGGCGCCGAGCCCTACCGCTCTCCCCGGCGTCCCCACGCCGGAGCTCACCCCGGCGGCCGTCCGACGCCGGCTCACCCCTCCGGGCGGCCGTCCCGGGCCCAGTCGCCGTCCAGTTCGTCGCGGGGCTCCTCCAGCGCGTCGCCACCCCCGGCCGCCCGATGCGCGGCCCGCTCCTGCTGGCGGCGTTCCAGCCGCTGCCGGCGCTGCCCCGCCTCGTCCAGCTCCTCGGCCAGCCGGGCCAGCTCGGAACGGAGGAAGTCCCGGGTGGCCACCTCGCCCATCGCGATCCGCAGCGCAGCGATCTCCCGGGCCAGGTACTCGGTGTCGGCCTTCTGCATGGTGGCCCGGCGCCGGTCCTCCTCCAGCGCCAGCCGGTCCCGGTCCGCCTGCCGGTTCTGCGCCAGCAGGATCAGCGGCGCCGCGTAGCTGGCCTGCAACGACAGCATCAGGGTGAGGAACGTGAAGGTGTACGGGTCGAAGCGCAGGTGCGCCGGGGCCAGCGTGTTCCAGCCGAACCACAGCAGGATCACCACCGTCATGTAGACGATGAAGTTCGCCGTGCCCATGCCCCGGGCGATGCCCTCCGACCACCGGCCGAAGGCCTCCGGGTCGAACCGGGGCAGCTTCAGGCTCCGGGGCTCGCGCGGCTGGTCCAGCCGTTCCGCCCGCCGCTCAACCATCCGCACCGTCCAGCACCGCGTCCGGGTTGGTCGGGCCGGTCATGGCGTCCCGGTCGCGCCAGTCCCGCGGCAGCGAGTGGTCCAGTACGTCGTCGACGGTGACCGCGCCGACCAGCCGGTTGTTCCGGTCGATCACCGGCATGGCGACCAGGTCGTAGGTGGCCATCCGGCGGGTGATCTCCGGCAGCGGGGTGGTCGGCCGGAGCGGGTCGATGTCGTTGACCACCACCCCGCCGAGCATGTCGGCCGGCGGTTCCCGGAGCAACCGTTGGAAGTGCACCATCCCGAGGTAGCGGCCGGTCGGGGTGGTCATCGGCGCGCGGGTCACGAAGACCTGCGCGGCGACCGCCGGGGAGAGCTGCGGTTCGCGGATCCGGGCCAGCGCCTCCGCCACCGTCGCGTCCGGGGGCAGGATCACCGGCTCCGAGGTCATCACGCTGCCCGCCGTGCCGGGCGTGTACTTCAGCAGCTGGCGTACCGGGTCGGCCTCGTCCGGCTGCATCAGGTCGAGCAGCACGTCCTGTTCCGGCGGGGTGAGCTCGCTGAGCAGGTCGGCGGCGTCGTCCGGGTCCATCTCCTCCAGCACGTCCGCGGCCCGTTCCCGGTCCAGCGCGGCCAGGATTTCCACCTGGTCGTGCTCGGGCAGTTCGCTGAGCACGTCGGCGAGCCGCTCGTCGTCGAGGGCGGCGGCGACCTCGTTGCGCCGCGCGTCGGGCAGGTCCTGCAACGCGTTGGCCAGGTCGGCGGGGCGCATGTCCTCGAGCACGGCGAGCAGGTTGGCGGTGCCCCGGGTGTCGGCGATGCCGCTCAACCCGCGGACCCGCTCCCACTCGACCTGCTGCAGGTTGCCGCGCCGGCTCAGCCGGCCGGTCTGCTCGCGTACCGCCACTCGGGTCAGCGACCACTCGCCGCCGCGGCTGCACTCCATCGCCACGTCGACCACCGTGCCGGCCTGGCCGCCCGGGTCGACCTGCACCCGCCGGTCGAGCAGTTCCTGGAGCACCAGCAGTTCGTTCGGGCGCTTCTCGAAGCGGCGCAGGTTGAGGGTGCCGGTGCCG
Organism: Micromonospora echinaurantiaca; assembly: GCF_900090235.1. Lineage (NCBI taxonomy): Bacteria > Bacillati > Actinomycetota > Actinomycetes > Micromonosporales > Micromonosporaceae > Micromonospora > Micromonospora echinaurantiaca. The sequence goes on from NZ_LT607750.1 coordinate 7,017,787, forward strand.
AGCACCACCGCGTCGGCATCGATCGAGGTGATCCGGTTGATCGACAGGAAGATCCGCCGGCGCATGGGCATCTCGGCGACCAGGCCCACCACCTCCGGCGGGCGCTGGGTCGGCCGCAACCGGGCCACCGCGTCGCGTACCCGGCCCACCTGGTCGCCGTTGGGGTCGAAGACGGCGACGCCGGCGAGACGGGCGAGGTAGACCCGGGTCGGCGTGCTCACGGGCACCAGCCTAAGCGCCTAGTGTTTATCAACATGTCGACCTTGGCCTACGAGATCGTGGACGTCTTCACCGACCGCCCGTTCGCCGGCAACCCGCTGGCCGTGGTGTTCGGCGCCGAAGGGCTGGCCACCGAACAGATGCAGGCGCTCGCGCTGGAGTTCAACCTGTCCGAGACGGTGTTCGTGCTGCCGCCCACCCAGGTCGGCGCCACCTACCGGGCGCGGATCTTCACCCCGGCCGAGGAACTGCCGTTCGCCGGGCATCCCAGCGTCGGAGCGGCGGTCACGGCCAGCCGCCGGGGCATGTTCGGTGTGGGGCAGGTCACCCAGGAGTGCGGCGCCGGGGTGCTGCCGATCCAGGTGACGGCGACCGGGGCCACGCTGACCGGCGGCACCCCCACCCTCGGCCCTGAGCTGGACCCGGAGCCGCTGCTGGAGATGGCCGGGCTGAGCGCGGACGACCACGTCGGCCCGGCGCCCCGGGTGGCCGGCTGCGGGCTGGAGTTCCCCTACCTGCCGGTGCGTCCGGACGCGGTGGCCCGGGCGCGGGTGAACGCGGCGGCGGCACAGCGGTACGGCGTGGAGCACGTCAGCGTCTTCTCCTGGGACGCCGACTCGCAAACCGCGCACGCCCGGGTCTTCGTGCCGGGGCTCGGCGTGCCGGAGGACCCGGCCACCGGGTCGGCCGCGCTCGGCCTCGGGGTCTGGCTGGTCGCCAGTGGCCTGCTGCCCGGCGAGGGCCGCTCGTCGTACGACGTGGTGCAGGGGGCCGAGATCAACCGTCCGTCCTCGTTGGCCTGCACGGTGACGGCGGCCGGCGGCGTGGCGGTCGGCGCCACCGTCGCGGGCCAGGTGATGCCGGTGGCCCGAGGCGAGATCATGGTGCCGCCGTTCCTCGGCTGACGCCGACGGCCCGGGTACGGGAGGATGCCGGAGTGAGCGACGAGCCCGAGCGCAGCAGCACGCCCCTGGTCGACGAGGCGATGAAGAAGGCCGCGGTGGCCTGGGTCGCCGTGCCCGGTGGCCCCGCGCTCGCGCTCTGGTGCGTACCGCTGGAGGGCGCGCTCTTCGTGGTGAGCGGGCCGGGCGAGCAGGCCGCGCCCGGGCTGGCCGAGGCGACCGAGGTGCGGGTGACGCTGCGCGGCGACCACGGCGGCCGGATCGTCACCTGGCCGGCCCGGGTGGAGCGGGTGACCCCGGGCAGCGAGACCTGGGAGACCGCGGCGCCGCTGGTCGCCGGCAAGCGGCTGAACGGCCGGGGCAGCGCCACCGACCAGATCGCCCGGTGGGCCGCCGAGGGCTGCGCGCTGATCCGGCTGACTCCGGCCGGGGAGCCGGTGGCCGGGGCCGGGCTGCCCGACGGTTCACTGGCCGAGGAGCCCCGGCAGGCGCCGGTGGTGCGGGCGACCCGCAAGCCGTTCCGGCTGCACCGGGTCCGCCGCCGCTGACCGGCCCCCCGACCCGACGACCCGACCCGAACCGGCCCCTGGCGCGTCACGCCGGCACCGCCGCCGGGGCGACCAGGTCGAGCACCTCGGTCAGCGAGCGCAGCACCGGCCCGTCCCAGGTGTCGGCGTTGAACACCATGTGCTCGGCCAGATCCGGCGCGGCCAGCCGCACCGCGGTCATGCCGGCCCGTTCCGCCCCGGTCAGCTCCTGGCTGCCGCCGTCGCCGACGTAGAGGCAGTCCGCCGGGGCCAGTCCGAGCCGGTGGCAGGCCGCCAGGTAGAGCGCCGGATCCGGCTTGCAGCGGCCGACCTGCACCGAGAAGACCCGCACGTCGAGCAGCGGGGCGATGGCCAGTTGCGGCAGGAACGCCGGCAGTTCGTGGGTGCAGTCGCTGATCAGGCCGGTCCGCAGCCCCCGCTCGCGCAGTGCGACGAGCACCGCCGCCGCGTCGTCGCGCAGCCGGGTGTCCGCACGTACCGCCCGGTGCCGGGAGGCCACCGCGGCCCGCACCGCGCCGTCCGAGGGGTGTACGCCGGCCTGCTCACAGACCCAGCGCAGGGTGGCCTCGGCGTTGCCGAACCGCCCGCTGGCCCGCTGGTAGTAGCTGCGGTCGAGCACCTCGACCAGCGTGTCGGCCGGGCAGCCGAGCAGCTCGGCGATGCACCGGTGCGCCGCGCCGCGCTGCACCGAGCGGGTGAGCGTGCCGAAGAAGTCGAAGAGCACCGCCTGGTAGGTGGGCATGGGGGAACGCCTCCGGGCGGTCGAGGGGGTCGCCGGTGGACCGCATGATCGTAACCGAGTGATGACGGTCCGTGGTGACCCGAGTCGTGTGAGGATTGCTCCCCGTGCCGTCCGAAATCCGCCCGCCGCTGGATCCGCTGACCACCGGGGCGCTCGCCCTGGCCGTGGTCGCCGTGTCGTCGTCCGCGCCGCTGATCGCGTTCGCGGCCGCACCCGCCCTGGCGGTCGCGTTCTGGCGCAACCTGCTCTCGGTCGCCGTGCTCGGCCCGGTCGCGCTGACCCGCCGCCGGGCCGAACTGCGGTCGCTGACCGTCGGGGCGGGCCGGCGCGCGGGCTGGGCCTGCGTGCTCTCCGGCGTCGCGCTGGCCGCCCACTTCGCCACCTGGATGCCGAGCGCCCAGCTCACCTCGGTGGCCGCCGCGACGGCGCTGGGTGCCACCCAGCCGGTCTGGCAGGGGCTGATCGCCCGGTGGCAGGGCAGACGGCTGCCGCTGGTGGTCTGGGCCGGGATCGGGGTGGCGGTCGGCGGGGCGGTGCTGGCCAGCGGGGCGGACTTCGCCGTCTCCGGCCGGGCCTTCGCCGGTGACCTGCTCGCGGTGGCCGGCGGCCTGTTCGCCGCCGTGTACACCGCGTTCGGCGAGCGGGCCCGGGCCACCGTCAGCACCACCACGTACACCACCGTCTGCTACGGGGTCTGCACGATGATCCTGCTGGTGCTCTGCCTGGCCGGCGGGCTGCCGCTGGGCGGCTTCGACACTGGCACCTGGCTGGCGATCCTGGCCCTGGTGGCCGGCGCCCAACTGCTCGGCCACTCGATGTTCAACTACGCGCTGCGGCGGGTCTCGGCCACCACGATCAGCGTGCTGGTCCTGCTGGAGGCACCCGGCGCCGCGTTGATCGGCTGGGCCTGGCTGGGGCAACTGCCCCGGGCCACCGCGCTGCCCGGGCTGGCGCTGCTGCTGGTCGGCGTCGCCGTGGTGGTGCTGGGCGGCGCCCGAGCCCGCCGCACCCCACCCGTCCCGACCACCGTCCCCGCCGACGCCACCCCGCTGTCCGACTGAGCCACCGCCGCGGACGGCCCCCCCGACCGCCGCGATCCGCGCACCTTCCGCGAAGAGTCCGCATTCCGCCACCGCGGGCCGCGCTTTCGGTGACAGTGCGAGAGGTGGGCGGGACGAGGGCGGGAGGCGGGGTGAACGGCTCCGCAGCCGGCGAGAGCGACGGCGCGGAGGCCACCCTGGTCACGCCCTCGGCCGAGTTTCCGCCGCTGGCGCCGGAGGAACTGGCGGCGCTGCGCCGGATCGGCGACCAGTGGCGGGCGGCCCGGCGGGACCAGCCGCCCGGAGCGCTACCGGTCGACCCCACCCTGCGCCGCGCCGGCGGCCAGCCCGGGCCGAGCCGGTTCGGCCGGCTCGCCCCGATCGCGATGTTCCGGGTCGGCGAGCCGGACGAACTGGTCGCCACCGAGCCGGCCAACCTGCCCGGAACCCGGTTCGGCCGGATCGTCACCCGGCTCCGGCGCGCCCTGCTCGGGCCGCCGCTGAGCAGCTCGGCGGTCCTCTACGAGCGGATGCGCAAGCTGGTCGCCCTGCCGGTGCTCTCCTCCGACCTGCTCAGTTCGGTCGCGTACGGGCCGGAGGCGATGCTGGCCGTGCTGCTGCTCGCCGGCAGCGGCGCGCTGGGACTGTCGCTGCCGCTGGCCGCCTGCCTGGCCGTGCTGATGGTGACGGTCGGCGTGTCGTACCGGCAGACGGTGGTCGCCTACCCGCACGGTGCCGGCTCCTACGTGGTGGCCGGGGACAACCTGGGACCCCGGGCCGGGCTCGCGGCCGCCGCCGGCCTGATGGTCGACTACGTGCTCACCGTGGCGGTGTCGGTGGCCGCCGGGGTGCACGCGGTCACCTCGGCGCTACCCGAACTGGGCGGATGGAGCGTGCCGCTCGGCGTGCTCACCATCGCCCTGCTGCTCGCCGGCAACCTGCGCGGCGTCCGTACCGCCGGGAACCTGTTCGTGCTGCCCACGTACGCCTTCGTGGTCGCGCTGCTGGCGCTGCTCGCGGTCGGCTACGCCCGCGCGGCCGCCGGTGGGTTCGCGCCGGTCCCGCCGCCGCCGGTGCCGGCGGTCGAGGGGCTGGGGCTGCTGCTGGTGCTGCGGGCGTTCTCCTCCGGGGCGGTGTCGATGACCGGCATCGAGGCGGTGTCGAACGCGGTCCCGGTGTTCCGGCCGCCGGAATGGCGCAACGCCCGCACCACGCTCGGCTGGATGGTGGCGATGCTGGTGCTGCTCTTCGCCGGGCTGACCGGGCTGGTCCACCTGACCGGGGTGGTGCCGACCCCGGAGGCGACCCTGCTCTCCCAGCTCGCCCGGGTCACCTTTCCGACCGGCCCCTGGTACGGGCTGGTCCAGGCGGCCACCGCGCTGATCCTGCTGCTGGCCGCGAACACCGCGTTCAACGGGTTTCCCCGGTTGCTGTTCTTCATGGCCCGGGCGGACCACGCCCCTCGCCGGTTCCTGCACATGGGGGACCGGTTGGCGTTCAGCGACGGGCTGGTCGCGCTGGCCGTCGCCGCGGCGGCCGTGCTGGTGGCCTTCCGCGGGCACACCGAGTCGCTGATTCCGCTCTACGCGGTCGGGGTGTTCCTGGCGTTCACCCTGTCCCAGGCGGGGATGGTGGTCCACTGGCGACGCCACCGCGAGCCGGGCTGGCACCGGCGGGCGATGGTCAACGCGGTCGGCGCGATGCTCTCCGGGCTGGTGCTGGTCACCGCCGCGGCCACCAAGTTCACCGAGGGCGCCTGGGTGGTGGTGCTCGCGGTGCCGCTGCTGGTGCTGCTCGGCACGGCGATCCACCGGCACTACGCGCTGCTGCACCGGTCGCTGGCGCTGCACCCGCCGCCGGCCGGCCGGGCGCCGCCGCCCCCGGTGGTGCCGGCGCCGCCACCGGCGGCCGGCCCGGCGCCACCCGAGGGCGAGGAACTGCCCCAGCAGGTACGGCACCTGGTGGTGGTCCCGGTCGCCCGGCTGAACCGGGCCTCGCTGCGGGCGCTGGCGTACGCGGCCTCGCTCGGCCAGCCGACCCTGGCCGTGCACATCGCCCCCGAGGAGCCGGAGGCGGACCGGTTCCGCGCGCAGTGGCGGGCGTGGGGTGACCACGTCCGGCTGGAGACCATCGTCTCGCCGTACCGGGCGGTGATCGGGCCGCTCGCGCACTACCTGGAGGCCCTGCACGCCGCCCGGTCCGACCTGGTGCTGACCGTGATCGTGCCCGAGGTGGTGGTCCGCAGCCGCTGGCACCGGCCGCTGCACAGCCGCACCGAGCAGCGACTGCGCTCAGCGCTGCGGCCACTGCCCGCCGTGGTGGTCACCAGCGTCCCGGTGCACCTGACCGAGTAGCGTCGGCCGCGGCAGCGCCGGTCAGACCTCGTGCACCTCCAGCACCCGGGCGGTCGGGGCGGCGTCGCCGAGCGCGGCGCGCAGCGCCACCCGTTCCGGGTCGACCAGGAAGGCGTCGTAGCCGGCGCGGGTGTCGAACCGGATCAGGTGCACCTCGGTACGCCCGTCGCCGGTGCGCAGCCGGCGCTCCACCCGCCCGCCGTGCCGGCCCAGCAGGCCGAGCACCGCGTCCTCGTAGCCCTGGCCGGCCTCGACCGCCCCGTCCGGGAACTCGACCAGCGCGACGACGCGGAGCGCGGCGGCGGGGTCGGTGCGCAGCGACTTCCAGAAGTGGTGGTCGACGTGGCCGCCCGGGATGCCCTCCCGGCGGCCGGTGTCCAGGTAGCCGTGGCGGCGGTAGAACTCCGGCGCCTGGAACGAGAACGACGACACCGAGACCTCCGTGCACCCCCGCCGGCCGGCCTCCTCCTCGAACGCCCGCAGCAGCCGGCCGCCCCAGCCCTCGGCCCGCCGGTCCACGCGCACCCAGATCATGTTGATTCCGGCGCAGCCGCCCCACGTCCAACCGGTCAGGCCGGCGACCAGGTCGCCGTCGGCGTCGGTGACCCGGACGTTGAGCTCCGCCTCGTCGTCGGCGCCGGTGGCCCGGTTGTTGAACGCGGTCAGCTCCCGGTCCAGCCGGGCGGTCAACTCCGGGTCCGCCGTCGCGAGCACGGTCAGCGTGTCACCCGAGCCGGCCCGGTCCGGGTCGGTGGTCGGCGTGGCGTCGGTCGGCGGTGTGGTGGTGGCGTCGTTCCCCGTCGTCATGCGGCGGAGTATGGCAGGCGGCGCTATTCGCCGATGCCGACCGCCTTGGCGCTGGCCGTCCAGAGCCGGGCGGCCAGCTGCGGGTCGGCGGCCTTGCGCAGCGGCCGGCGCGGCCGCCGGTCGAAGTAGTAGCCGCCGTCGATCAGCCGGGCGGGATCCTGGTTGGCCAGCCAGACCAGCGTCTCGGCCCCCTTCTCCGGGCTGCGGAACGGCAGCATCCGCATGCCGAGCGCGACCAGCCGGCTGTCATTGCCGAACCGGGTGCGCACCACGCCGGGGTGGAAGCAGTACGAGCGCACCTGCGGCCAGCGGCGGGCCGCCTCGGCGGTGAACAGGATGTTCGCCTGCTTGCTGGTGCCGTACGCGGTCATCGAGCGGTAGCGGCGCAGCGGCGCGTTCAGGTCGTCCGGGTCCAGGGTGCCGCTGCGGTGCGCGCCGGAGGCGGTCACCACCATCCGGCCGACCCGGTCCCGCAGCAGATTGCTGAGCAGGAACGGGGCCAGGTGGTTGGCCTGGATCGACAGCTCGAACCCGTCCACCGTGGTCAGCGGCTGGAGCACGATCGCGCCGGCGTTGTTGGCCAGCACGTCGATCCGGTCGTACGCGGCCCGCAGCCGCTCGGCCAGCCCGCGTACGTCGTCGAGCACCGCGAAGTCGGCGCGGAACAACTCGGGCCGCTCCCCGCACGCCTCCCGCACCTGCTCGGCCGCCGCCTGCAACCGGGCCGGGTCGCGCCCGACCAGTACCACCTGGTCACCGCGGCGCGCCAGATCCATCGCCGCCGCGAGGCCGATACCCGAACTGGCCCCGGTCACCACCACGAGTCGGCGCCCAGTGACATCTTCCACAGGTCCATTCACCCCGGTCATGGCGCGAGGTTACCGTGGCGTCACAACGCCCTTTGGGATCGTTAAGTTCTCGGATTCTCGTCAGCTGGCGTCGGCGTGCCCGCCGCACGCTGGAAGGAGCGCACCCATGGCCGCAGTCGGTCGCCCCCGCCGGTCCTGCCTCGCGGTACCCGGTTCCAGCGTCAAGATGCTCGGCAAGGCCCAGGGCCTCCCGGCCGACCAGGTCTTCCTCGACCTGGAGGACGCGGTCGCCCCGCTGGCCAAGCCGGACGCCCGGAAGAACATCGTGGCCGCGCTCAACGAGGGCGACTGGTCCGGCAAGACCCGGGTGGTCCGGGTGAACGACCTGACCACCCCGTGGACCTACCGGGACGTCATCGACGTGGTCGAGGGAGCCGGCGCCAACCTCGACTGCATCATGCTGCCGAAGGTGCAGAACGCGGCCCAGGTGCAGTGGCTCGACCTGACGCTCACCCAGCTGGAGAAGACCCTCGGCCTGGAGGTCGGCCGGATCGGCATCGAGGCGCAGATCGAGAACGCCGCCGGCCTGGTCAACGTCGACGCGATCGCCGCCGCCTCGCCCCGGGTCGAGACGATCATCTTCGGGCCGGCCGACTTCATGGCCTCGATCAACATGAAGTCGCTGGTGGTCGGCGCGCTGATCCCGGACTACCCGGGCGACCCGTACCACTACATCCTGATGCGGATCCTGATGGCCGCGCGGATGCACGACAAGCAGGCCATCGACGGCCCGTTCCTGCAGATCCGCGACGTGGACGCGTTCCGCGAGGTGGCCAAGCGGTCGGCCGCGCTGGGCTTCGACGGCAAGTGGGTGCTGCATCCGGGCCAGATCGACGCCGCCAACGAGGTCTACTCGCCGGCCCAGGCCGACTACGACCACGCCGAGCTGATCCTCGACGCGTACGAGCACTACACCTCGGAGGCGGGCGGCAAGCTCGGCGCGGTGATGCTCGGCGACGAGATGATCGACGAGGCGTCCCGCAAGATGGCGCTGGTGATCGCCGCCAAGGGGCGGGCGGCCGGGATGAGCCGGACGTCCAGCTTCACCCCGCCCGCCGAGTAGCACGCCCGGTTCCTCCTCGCGCCGCCCCGGCCGGACCGGGGCGGCGCGAGTGTCTTCAGTAGCTGCTGCTGGTGTTGTCGGACTGCGTGATGGCGAAGACGATGGCCGCCACGTAGAAGAGGATCACCAGCACCAGCAGGCCGGTGAGGATCCAGCCGACGATGATGGCGGCCTTCGCCATGCCCTCGCCGCCCTCACCGGTCTGCCGGATCTGCTTCTGGGCCACGTGCCCGAGGATGGCCCCGATCGGGGCGGTGATGCACGACCCGACGCCGACCAGGGAGAGCACCAGCGCGGCGATCGCCAGGCCGTTGGTCTTCTGCTGCGGCGGGTAGCCGTAGCCGTAGCCCGGGTAGGCGGGCGGCGGGTAGCCGGCGGCGGCGTACGGGTCACCGGGCTGGCCGGGCGCCTTCATCCCGGCGTACGGGTCGCCGGCGGGGTGCGGCTCGGCGGCGGTGGGCTGGGTGGGCACGGGCTGACCGCTGATCGGCAGGGTCGGGTCGGCCGGTGGGCTCGACTGCTGGCCCGACCACGCCGGGTCGTTCCAGCCGCCGGACGGCGGGGGATAGGTCATGTCTACTCCGTTGGGTGCGGGTGCGCGGTCAGGGTAGCCAGCGGCACGCAAACCGCGCCGTCCCGCCACCGGGTGCCGCGTTGCCCGGGCGGGGATAACCGGGCAGGATCCTGGCATGGTGTTTGACGCGCGAGCCGCGGACCGCTCCGGCAGCCGACCGAGACGGGACGCGAGCCGCCCCGGGCTGGCCCGGCGCAGCCGGGCGGCCGTTGCCGCACCCGCCCCCGGGCAGGACGAGCCGGCGCCGCTGCCGGAGCCGGTGACCATGCGGCTCGACGGGAAGGTCGCCCTGGTGACCGGAGCGGGTAGCCCGGACGGCATCGGGTACGCGACCGCGCGCCGGCTCGCCGACCTGGGCGCCCGGGTGGCCATCGTCTCCACCACCCGGCGCATCCACGAACGGGCCAGCGAGCTGGGGGTGACCGGGTTCGTCGCCGACCTCACCGACGAGTCGGAGGTCGGCGCGCTCGCCGACGCCGTGGCCGAGCAGCTCGGCGACGTGGAGGTGCTGGTCAACAACGCCGGGCTGGCCAGCCGGGCCAGCCCCGAGGTGCTGCGCCCGGTCGCCCAGCTCAGCTACGACGAGTGGCGGGGCGAGATCGACCGGAACCTGACCACCGCGTTCCTGTGCAGCCGGGCCTTCATCGGCGGGATGGCCGAGCGCGGCTGGGGGCGGATCGTGAACCTGGCAGCGACCGCCGGGCCGGTCAACGCGCTGCCCACCGAGGCGGCGTACGCGGCGGCGAAGGCGGGCGTGGTCGGGCTGACCCGGGCGCTGGCGATGGAGATGATCGCCGACGGGGTGACCGTGAACTCGGTGGCGCCCGGCACCATCTACACCGCGGCGTCCACCATGGCCGAGATCAAGCAGGGCCTCGGTACGCCGGTCGGCCGGCCGGGCACGCCGGACGAGGTGGCCGCCGCCATCGCCTTCCTCTGCTCGCCGGCCGCCTCCTACATCACCGGCCAGATGCTGGTGGTGGACGGCGGGAACAGCGTCCGCGAGGCGCAGTTCCGTCAGTAGGTGGTGTCGCCGACGCCGGCGAAGGCGACCAGCGCGATCCAGCCGCAGCAGATCAGCAGGCCCAGGCCGGTGAAGACGTAGCTGAGGATCAGCCCCCAGGTGGCCAGCTGGTCGCCCTCCTCGCCGCTGGTCCGCAGCTGCCGCTTGGCCAGGTGGCCGAGGACGATGCCGGCGGGCGAGAACACGAACGCGAAGACCAGCGAGAGGATGGCCAGCACGTTCGTGCCCCGGGTGGGCCCGGGCGACGGCGGGCCGTACTGGCCGTAGGGGCCCTGTGGGGCGTACGGGGGTTGGTGTCCCCATTGCGGGGCGTGCGGGGGCTGGCCGGGCTGCTCGTACGACGGCTGTCCGTACGCCGGCTGCTGCTCGTAGGACGGCGGCCCGTACCCCGAGGGCGGCGGCTCCTGGCCCGCGGGCGGCCCGTATCCCGACGAGGGCTCCTGCGCCGGAAAGGGCTCCTGCCCCGGGGGCGGTGGTTCCCAAGGTGACGGCGGCCGGTCCGGATCCGGCGGCGGTGGCTGGCTCACGGGTGTCCTCCTCCTGCCGGTGGCGGATCACGCCCCTCTTGCCGGACGCTACCGGTAGCGGTGAACCTTTTCACAGCGGTTGTGTGGACTGGTCACCTTGGCGTCGCCGGTCGCGCGGCCGATACTGACCGAGCGTTCAGTTACCCATGAGTAAGGCGCCCGATTCCCCCGGAGGCTGAGATGGCTCGACTCGCCCAGACGCCCGGCCTGACCGACGAGCAGCGGTCGATCCTGGAAACCGTCCGGGAGTTCGCCGACAAGGAGATCATCCCGCACGCCCAGCGGCTGGAGCACGCCGACGAGTACCCCACCGACATCCTCGACGGGATGCGCGAGATGGGGTTGTTCGGCCTCACCATCGACGAGGAGTACGGCGGCCTGGGGGAGTCCCTGCTGACCTACGCCCTGGTGGTGGAGGAGCTTTCCCGGGGCTGGATGTCGATCTCCGGCATCGTCAACACCCACTTCATCGTGGCCTACCTGATCTCGCAGCACGGCTCGGCCGAGCAGAAGGCCCGGCTGCTGCCGAAGATGGCCACCGGCGAGGTGCGCGGCGCCTTCTCGATGTCGGAACCGGAGTGCGGCTCCGACGTCTCGGCGATCAAGTCGAAGGCGGTCCGGGACGGCGACAACTACGTCCTCAACGGCCAGAAGATGTGGCTGACCAACGGCGCCTACTCGTCCGTGGTGGCCACCCTGGTCAAGACCGACACCGGCGCCGACTCGGTCTACGGCAACATGAGCACCTTCCTGCTGGAGAAGGAGCCCGGCTTCGGCGAGACGGCGCCCGGCCTGACCATCCCGGGCAAGATCGACAAGATGGGCTACAAGGGCGTCGAGACCACCGAGATGGTGCTCGACGGGGTGACCGTGCCCGCCACCGCCGTGCTCGGCGGCGAGGAGAAGGTCGGCCGCGGCTTCTACCAGATGATGGACGGCATCGAGGTCGGCCGGGTCAACGTCGCCGCCCGCGCCTGCGGCATCTCCATCCGGGCCTTCGAGCTCGCCGTCGCGTACGCCCAGCAGCGCCGCACCTTCGGCCAGCCGCTCGCCAAGCACCAGGCCGTCGCCTTCAAGCTCGCCGAGATGGGCACGAAGATCGAGGCGGCACACGCCCTGATGGTGAACGCCGCCCGGCTCAAGGACGCCGGCCAGCGCAACGACGTCGAGGCCGGGATGGCCAAGCTGCTCGCCTCCGAGTACTGCGCGGAGGTGGTGCAGGAGGCGTTCCGCATCCACGGCGGCTACGGCTACTCCAAGGAGTACGAGATCGAGCGGCTGATGCGGGAGGCCCCGTTCCTGCTCATCGGCGAGGGCACCTCGGAGATCCAGAAGACGATCATCTCCCGGGGCCTGCTCAAGGAGTACAAGCTCTGACCCGGGCGGCGGTCGTCCGACCGGGCCCGCCCGGTCAGCTCAGCCGGGTGAGGCCGGCGGCGGCGCGCTCGACGATCAGGCAGCGGTCCTCGACGTAGTCGATGCCCGCCTCGGTGGCGATTCGCCGTGCCTCGGGCGAGACGATGCCGAGTTGCAGCCAGACGGCCGGCGCGCCGATCGCCACCGCCTCGCGGACCACCTCGACCGCGTCCGCGGCCGGCCGGAAGATGTCGACCAGGTCGACCGGGTGCGGGATGTCGGCCAGCGAGCGGTAGGCCCGCTCGCCGAAGAGTTCGTCCACCGTCGGGTTGACCGGGATGATCCGCCAGCCGTACCGCTGCATCTGCAACGGCACGCTGTGCGCGGCCTTGCGGGGGTCGCGGGACGCGCCCACGACGGCGATCACGGCGGAGTCGGCGAGGAGCTGCTGAGCGGAGCGCACCCGCCGACTCTAGCTCCGCCAGGCGGCCCGCCGTCGCCGAGCGGCCGGCTCCGGTCGGCGCCTCAGAGCAGGGTCAGCTGCTCGGTGGCCGGGGGCGCCGGTGGCTCGGGCAGGTTACGGTTCCCGCCGCGCTCGGCCCGGGGCAGGCCGTGCCGGCGGGCGGCGATCCGCACCCGCGCGGTCAGCTCCCGCTGGTACGCCTGCGGGGCGTAGGCGCCGGAGCGGTAGAGCTCGCGGTAGCGGGGCACCAGGTGCGGGAACTCCCGCCCGAGCCAGCGCGCGTACCACTCGCGGGCGCCGGGGCGCAGGTGCAGCGCCAGCGGGGTGACGCTGGACGCGCCCGCCGCGGCGATCGCGGACACGGTGGCCTCGATCGACTCGTCGCTGTCGCTGAGGCCGGGCAGGATCGGCGCCATCAGCACGCCCACCTCGAAGCCCGCGTCGGTGAGCGCCCGGACGGCGTCCAGCCGCCGGCGCGGACTGGGGGTGCCGGGCTCGACGGCCCGCCAGAGCCGCTCGTCGACGAAGCCGACCGAGTAGGAGACGCCGACCCGGGTCACCTCGGCGGCCTGCCGCAGCAGCGGCAGGTCGCGCAGCAGCAGGGTGCCTTTGGTGAGGATGGAGAACGGGTTGGCGAAGTCCCGCAGCGCCGCGATGATCTGCGGCATCAGCCGGTAGCGCCCCTCGGCCCGCTGGTAGCAGTCGACGTTGGTGCCCATCGCGATGTGTGCGCCCCGCCAGCGCGGCGCGGCCAGCTCCCGCCGGACCAGCTCCCCGGCGTTGACCTTGACGATCACCTTCCGGTCGAAGTCCGCCCCCGCGTCGAGGTCCAGATAGGTGTGCGTGTTCCGGGCGAAGCAGTTGTGGCTCACCACGCCGTTCGCGATGAAATCCCCGGTGCCGGTGGTGATGTCCCACAGCGGCAGCTCCAACCCGAGCGGCTCCACCGCGGTGACGCGCGGCGCGGTGAGGTGGGGCACCGGTACGCCGTTGACGAGCCGTCCGTGCAGGCTCGCCGGTTCGGCCAGGTGCAGGAACCGCAGCCGTTCGCGCAGCCCGCCGGTCAACCGGAGCTGTCGGGGGCGGCCGGGGAGGTTGTGGTCCTCCCGGACGAAGTCGAAGCCGAACCGGTCGAGCGCCGCGGTGACCTGGTGGAGCCGCTCGTCGTCGGCGACGATGATCCGCAGCGCGTCGCTGCTGCACCGGCCCGCGAGGTCGAAGGTGCCGGCCAGGAAACCGAGCCACCAGTCGTCGGTGTGCTGCTCGGACGAGTCGGCGGGCCCGCCGGCGGAAGCGGCGACCGGAGACGAGTCGTCGCGGGTCGTCGCCTGCCGATAGCCGCGCCGGTAGTCGGTGGAGCCCTTGTGCCCTTCGGGGAAGCGGCCGGTCCCGACCAGCCGTTCGCCACTGGTCAGGCGCTTCCGCCGGCCCGGCTCCGGAGAGACGTAGCGCCAGCCCTCGCGGGACAGGAAGCGGTGGTCGCCGCTGGCCACCAGGGTCGTGCCGTCGTCCAGCGTGACCCGGTGGGCCGGCTTCACCGTGGACCACTTGGCCAGCACCGTCGTCACCACGTAGCGGCGGTGGGCGCCCCGGCGCTGCGTGCCGTAGATCCGCTCGCCGATCTCCAGGTCCTGGATCGCCTTCGTGCGCCCGTCCGCCAGCAGCACCGGAGTGTCGCCGGAGACGCAGTACACACACGCGTGCGAGCAGCCACGGTAGGGGTTGATGGTCCACTCGAAGGGGACGCGGGAGGCGCCGGGAACCTTGTTGATGATGGACTTGGCGCGCACCTCGTAGAACGTCATCCCGGCGAAGCCCGGGGTGTCGAAGGTGCGGACGACCGCGCCGGGCAGCGCCAGCGGCAGGGGTGGCGTCGCTGGCGCTGCCCGCCCGGGAACGCCCTCGTCCGGGGGAGCGGAGAGGTTGTCCCAGCGCATGGCTCCATTCGAACACGCGTACGAGTCGAGCGCAAGCGACCCGCCGTGTTCCCGGCCACCTCGACCACCGGCCCGGACCGGGGTGGGTGGAGGATGGGGGCATGGAGAGGTCGACGTTCGTCTACGACGGGGACTGCGCGTTCTGCACCCGCTGCGCCGAGTTCATCGACCGGCGGATCCCGACCGGCGTCCGGGTGGTGCCCTGGCAGTTCGCCGACCTGGCCGCGCTCGGCCTGACCGAGGCCGAGTGCGAGGAGGCGGTGCAGTGGGTGGGCGCCGACGGCTCCCGCGCCGCCGGTCCGGACGCGATAGCGAAGTTGCTCGGTGACAGCGGGCCGCTCTGGCGGGTGGCCGGCGCCGGCCTGCGCTTCCCGCCGGTGCGGGCGGCCGCCTGGCCGGCGTACCGCTGGGTGGCCCGCAACCGGCACCGGATGCCCGGCGGTACGGCCGCCTGCTCGCTGCCGCAGGAGGCGCGGGAGCGCCTCTACGGCCCGGCCGGCCGTCCCGGCGCCTGACCGACGCCCGGCCGACGGTTGAACGCCCGGCCGGTGACCGCCAAACCGCGTCCTACTGCCCAGCCGGCTCCGGCTCCGCGACCGCCGGTCCGCCGCGCAGCGGTGCCGGTGGCGCCGATGGCGCCGCCCCGTCGACGGGTCCGTCGTCCGCCGGGCCGCGCCCGCGACCGGCGAGCCGGCGGGCCCAGACCAGCGGGCGGACCCGCTCCAGCGGCAGGAAGCTGGTCATCGCCGCCAGGTGCGGGGCGAACGAGATGGTGATGGTCGCGAACGTCACCAGGTGGAACGAGTAGAAGAAGCCGACCGTGTAGAGCCGCCAGCGCTTCCGGAGCAGGAAGATCGCCGGGCTGGCGAGTTCGAACGCGACGATCCCGAACTGGGCGACGATCAGCAGGTAGGGCACGCTGGCGATCACGTCGGCCAGTTCGGTGCCGCGGCGGATGATCGCCCGGGCCAGCACCGAGCCGGTCAGCCAGTCCAGGCCGCCGAACCGCAGCTTGGCCCAGGCGGCGAGGAAGTACGTGCAGACCACCGCGATCTGGGTGACCCGCAACGCCCACCCACCGGCCTCGGTGCGGGTCGGGTCACCGTGCCGGGCCCGGCCGGCGGTGGGCAGCACCGCGAGCGCCACCAGCAGGCCGAACCGGTCGTGGTCGACCTTGCCGTAGCTCATCGCGACGATCATCCACTCGAAGTAGAGCGCGAAGACCGCCCAGCCGAGCAGCCGGGGCGCCCGGCCGGTCGCGGCGAGCAGGGCGAGCAGCAGCAGCGCCCAGAAGATGACGCCCACCACCGCCGGGGTCGGGGTGGGCAGCGGCAGCAGCCGGCCGATCAGCAGCGGCTGGTAGAGCTCGCCGGGCACCGCGACCCGGGTGCGCACCCAGGGGGTGAACAACACCAGGTCGGCGGCGACGAAGAGATAGATCAGCGTACGGAAGGCGGCCACCCGCCCCCGGGGGACCGGCTCGGTCAGCCAGCGGGTCATCGGGACGCCTGCCAACTCACCACTGTCTCGTCGGTCCACCGGCCGGTGGGCCGGCCGTCCCGGATGCCGTGCCAGCGGATCACGATGCGGACCTCGACCAGCCGCGCCGCGTCCGGGTTCCGTTCGGCGTACGCGTCGGCCACCTCGGCGAGCAGCGCGGGGTCGGCGGCGTAGCGACTCTGCTGGCCCTCGATCTCGGCGCGGCGGATCCCGGTGGCCTGCTCGCCCAGGCCGACCACCGCGCCGGTGACGTCGACCCCCTCGACGCGAGTGTCCGGGGCGGGGGCACTCGGCGGGTTGGACGTCGAGTACATCCGGAACGGCCCGAACGGGAAGTGGTCGTCGGTACCCCAGACGGTGCCGGCCACCAGTACCGCCAGCCCGAGCGCGGTGGCGGCGAGTCGGGCCGCGCGGCCGCGGGTGGTCAGAGTCTCCATCGGGTCGTGACGATACGCGACGGACCACGGCACGCGGGGGGCGTCCGGAGGCGTCCGCCTTCTCCGGCGGCGGACACGACGACGGCCGGGCCCCCACCATGGGGACCCGGCCGTCGTGGTGGTCGATCAGTGCTTGTGCTCGGCCAACTGCTTGCGGACGTCGTCCATGTCGAGGGCCTCGACCTGCTCGATCAGGTTCTCCAGCGCCGACTCGGGCAGCGCGCCCGGCTGGGCGAAGACGATCACACCGTCACGGATGGCCATGATCGTCGGGATGGACCGGATGTCGAACTTGGCGCCCAGTTCCTGCTGCGCCTCGGTGTCCACCTTGCCGAAGACGATGCCCGGGTGCTTCTCCGACGAGCGCTCGTAGACCGGGGCGAACCGCTTGCAGGGACCGCACCAGTCGGCCCAGAAGTCGACCAGGACGATGCCGTCGCCGCTGGTCACCTCGTCGAAGTTTGCCGTGGTCAGCTCTACGGTTGCCATGGGAATCTCTCCGATCACCGCGGAATAGCTACGTCTGGTGGAACGAGGACGTACCCCGTCGGATTCCCGCCTCGGTGGTGCGGAAACGTGTTCTGGAAGGTGATCCTCGTCATCGACCGCCGTCTGTCGAATCGGGGTCGTGCGGTCCGCAAGTGCAGTACGCATTTGCGTGACCGGACGTGATGGGAGCGTTTCCAAGGAGATCGGCACGATTCCGCAACACCGATCGGTAACTTCTCGCTTGACAAGCGAGGATCCGCCCCCTGGAGATCGCTTACGGCTCGACCTAACCTCACAGAGAGTAGTGTTACAAAAAGATAAATGTGACCTCCGTCTCTGTCCGTGTCGGGTGGGCGTCCGGCAGAATCTTTCGCATCAGAGCGTGGGCGGCGGGTGCCGGGGAGGGCCCCGCCGCTCATTGCGTCTCCCCCCGGGGCGGCCGGTGTGACATTTCCCCACGGCCCGCGCCCCGCTCAGTTCCTTAACCCTCGATAAGGCATGCTGTGCCGAACTCCATCGCCGCCCGTCGAAGGGGACAAGGATGCAGTTCGGCCGCTACTACGAGGAGTTCGAGGTCGGCGCGGTCTACCGGCACTGGCCGGGCAAGACGGTCACCGAGTACGACGACCACCTCTTCTGTCTGCTCACCATGAACCACCACCCGCTGCACATGGACGCGCACTACGCCGAGACGGCCAGCCAGTTCAAGCGCAACGTCGTGGTGGGCAACTACATCTACTCCCTGCTCCTCGGCATGTCCGTGCCGGACGTCAGCGGCAAGGCGATCGCCAACCTCGAGGTCGAGTCGCTGCGGCACGTGGCGCCGACCTTCCACGGCGACACCATCTACGGCGAGACCACCGTGCTGGACAAGCGGGAGTCCTCCTCGAAGCCCGACCGGGGGGTGGTCGCGGTGGAGACCCGGGGCTACAACCAGGACGGCACGCTGGTCTGTGTCTTCCGCCGCCGGGTGATGGTCCCCAAGCGGGAGTACGCGGCCAGCGCGGTGCCCGAGGGCGTCGACCCGGAGCGCCCGAGCTTCCCCGAGCCGCGCTGACCCGGTCGAACGTCGACGCGTCCCCGACGCGACGGGCCCCTTCCACCCCGGTTCCGGGTGGAAGGGGCCCTTTTCCCGATCCGGGGCATATGCTGGCGCCGGAGGTCCCCATGAGCCACTCCCTCGCCGGAGAGCCGCCCTCTGCCGGTCGCCGTACCGCACCGTTGACCACCGCCGTCTACTCCGCCGCCGAGTGGGATCTGCTGACCGACCTGCCCGGCCGGGTCGTCGTGGCCGCCGCCGCGCCCGGTCCCGGGCGGCCCCGCCGGGGCGTCGCCGCCGGGCTGGCCGGCCTGGACGCCGTCGCCGCCGGCCGGGCCTTCGACAGCGACCTGGTCCGCGCCGTGGTGGCCGCGATCTACGCCCGGCACGACGGCGCACCCGAACCCACCGACCGGCTCACCGACCTGGTGGACCTGCTCGCCGCCTGCCGCGCCGCGGCACGGGTGCTGCGCCGGCGCGCCGACCCGGCCGACTCGGCGGCGTACCGGCAGTGGGTGCAGTCGGTGGCCGCCCGGGTGTGCCGGGCGACGCCGGTCGGCACGCCGGGGCCGCCCGCCGGCGAGTCGCCCGCCGACCGCCGGTTCCTCGAACGCCTCGGCGGCGCGCTGGGGCTGCGCTGAGCCGCACCGGTTCCCGGGGTCCCGCCGGTGCGACGGCGCCCGGGCCGTACCCTCTCCAGACCGTGACCGATGAGCAGCTCGACGTCGGCGTGGGACCGTGGCCCGGAGACCCGCCGGACGACCCGCGCTACGACCCCGTACTGCTCGCCGAGGGCGACCGGCGCAACGTGGTGGACCGCTACCGGTACTGGCGGCGCGAGGCGGTGGTGGCGGACCTGGACCGGCGCCGGCACGACTTCCACGTGGCCATCGAGAACTGGCAGCACGACCTCAACATCGGCACTGTGGTCCGCAACGCCAACGCCTTCCTCGCCGCCGAGGTGCACATCGTCGGCCGGCGCCGATGGAACCGCCGGGGCGCCATGGTGACCGACCGCTACCAGCACGTCCGGCACCACCCGACGATCGAGGAGTTCGTCGCCTGGGCGGCGGAGCGGGAACTGCCGGTGGTCGGCATCGACAACCTGCCCGGCTCCCGGCCGCTGGAGACCACCACCCTGCCGCGGCGCTGCGTCCTGCTCTTCGGGCAGGAGGGGCCGGGCCTGTCCGACCCGGCGCGGGCCGCCTGCGCCCAGCTCTTCTCGATCTCGCAGTACGGCTCCACCCGGTCGATCAACGCCGGGGTGGCCAGCGGGATCGCGATGCACGCCTGGATCCGCGCCCACGCCGACCCGCCGCCGGACTGAGCGCCGTACCACCTGGGCGATCATCGGCGACCGAAACCGGCGCTCCGCTTGACGGACCGGCGGTGCGGGGCGACGGTGGAAAGGTGAGTGTCGCGGTGAGTTGTCCCAGGTGCGGTGGTCCGGTCCGGGCGCCGGACCTGATGCACACCGAGTCGCGCTGCCTGAACTGCGGGCCGGTCCCGCCGCTGCACGTGCCCGAGCACATCGGAGCGGAGATCGTGGCCAGTGTGGTCGACCGGATCACCGCCGCCGCCGAGCCGCCGAAGCGGCCGGCCGCCCCGCTCTGGTGCCCGTGGCCGCTGCCGACCGGCTGGACGATGACCGGCGTGGCGTACGCCGGGGACGACCGCACCGGTGTCCGCGCCACCGCGGTCGCCTGCGCGGGCCCGTCGCCGCTCGCCGGCGGTCCCGCCGACCTGGTCTTCGTGGCCGAGGAGCCCGGCGTCGGCCTGGGCACCCGGCTCGCCGGCATGCCGGGCCCGGATCCGGGTCCACAACTGGCGGACGCGCTGACCGACCCCGGTCCGGGTCATCCCGAGCACGTCGGACAGGCTCGGATCAAGGTGGCCGGTCACCCCACTCCACTGTGGCTGGTGAATTCACCGGCGGATCGAAGCGCGTACGCGGGCGAGGCTCGGGGAATGTGGCTGCATGCGATAGCCTGGCCGGCGAGTGCGGGGCACCTGCTCGCGGAGGACGTCGTGCTGCACGACCTGACCGAGTGGACACCACCCGAACTCGTGTACGGCGCACCGTCTCCGTACCTGCACGGGAGGGCTTGACATGCCTCCCGGAATGACGGAGAACGGACGCAGATATTCACTGTACGACACCACACTGATACTCTGGGTGCCGCTGCGGTAATGGGACCCGGCGCCGCGCGAGAGGATGGCCCGCCATGGTCAAGAAGGTCCTCACCTGGGCCGGAATCGCATTCTTGATCTTCTTCGTCGCCTACCGGCCGAACTCCGCGGCGGATGTCTTCAAGTCGCTGGGCGGCGGCATCATGGACATCGCCCAGGGCTTCGGCGACTTCTTCACCAGCCTCGTCGCCTGACCGCCGATGGGCAGCCCCTCCGGTCCACCCTTCAACCCCGACGACCCCGACGACCGGGAGCGCCGGGAGCGCGACACGGAGCCGATCCCGCCGTACCGGCCCGACGACGGGCCGGGCTACGGTGCCGGCCCGGGCCTCTCCGACGGCCCCTCCCTCTCCGACGACGCCGGCTACGGCGCCGGGGCGGGCTACGCCAGCGAGAGCCGCTCGGGCCGCGCCTGGGTCCGTGACCCCGAGGCCGGCTACCCCTCGATCTCCGAGGAGGAACTGGCCGGGCTGCGCGCCGACGCCGCCGGCATGACACCCCGGCGGGTGCTGCCGCTGGAGGACGAGCCGAGTTCGCTGGTCGCCCGCTACCTCTTCCCCACCGAGCGCTACCGGGGCGAGTGGAAGCGGCACTGGGTCCACCTCACCACGCCGCTGCTGATCGGCGTCGCGGCCACCTTCGTGCTCGGCTACCTCTCCGGCTTCCTCGCCGGCCAGGACGTCGGCGCGCTCACCACCATCGCCGTGCTGCTCTGGTTCGCCGTGATGGGCTGGGTGGCCTGGAAGGTCGCCGACTGGTGGTACGACCGCTTCATCCTGACCAACAAGCGGGTCATGGTGGTCAACGGCATCATCACCCGCCAGGTGGCGATGATGCCGCTGGTCCGGGTCACCGACATGAAGTACGAGCAGACCCCGGCCGGCCGGGCGCTCAACTACGGCACCTTCGTGCTGGAGTCCGCCGGCCAGGAGCAGGCCCTCCGCGAGATCAAGAACCTGCCCAACCCGAACGAGCTCTACCTGCGTGTGGTCGAAGAGATGTACGAGCCGCAGGCGGTCGAGGCGCGGCTGGGCAAGGAGGCCGACGAGGCCAAGGCCGACGACGGAGCGTGAACGTTTTCGTCCGAACATCGGATGAACTGCACACCTTTGGGCGTCGACCCGACTCGTCCGGACATGGCAGCCTGCCAGGCAGGACGGGGCGCGGAGGTGGACGTGGCGAGCAGGGACCCGCTGGAGGAGGAGTTCCGCGACTTCGTCGCGGCCCGTTCCGGCGCCCTGCTGCGTACCGCGTACCTGCTCACCGGGGACTGGGCCACCGCCGAGGACCTGCTCCAGACCGCGCTGACCAAGACGTACCTGGCCTGGAAGCGGCTCGGCGGGATCGAGGCCATCGAGCCGTACGCCCGCCGGGTCATGGTCAACACCTCGACCAGTTGGTGGCGGCGGCGCTGGCACGGTGAGCGCCCCACCGAGGTGCTGCCCGAGCGGACCGGGGTCGACGAGATCGAGCAGCAGCTCGACCGGGACCTGCTCTGGCGGCACCTGAAGGCCCTGCCCGCCCGGCAGCGCGCGGTGCTGGTGCTGCGCTTCTACGAGGACCTGTCGGAGGCGCAGACCGCCGCCCTGCTGGAGATCTCGCCCGGCACGGTGAAGAGCCAGACCTCCCGCGCGCTGAACACCCTGCGCCGCCGGCTGGGCGCCGAGGGAGCGCTCGGCCTGCCCACCGGGATCGAACCGGCGCCGGCCCGACCGCCCGCGCCCCGCCGCGCCACCGGCCGGGGCGCCACCGCCGTACCGACCCCACGGCCGGGCGCCGCACCGGCCACCCCGGGCTCCGAACGCCCGCCGACCCCGGCCGCCCCCGCGGCGGTGCCGGCCGCGGCGCCCCCCGAGGCGGCGGCCACCCCGACACCGGAGCCGGACGTCGAGGCCGTCCCGGTGACCGTGCCGGCCCGCTCCGGCGTACCGGCGGGCACCGTCGCCATGGAGGCCCGGTGACCACCCGGTCGGGTCGCCGTGGCAACCAGACGGTCGGCCCGACGCGTCCACTCCACGTGCGGCAGGACGACCTGGAACACGCGGTGCGGGAGACGCTGTCCCGCCAGGTCGCCGTGCCCCACGCGCTCGCCGTCGACCCGGCCGGGCTGGCCATCCGCCGGGCCGACCGGATCCGCCGTCGGCGTACCGCCGCCGGGCTGGCCTTGGCCACGGTGGCCACCGCACTGCTCACCACCGGGATGGCGCAGCTCGGTGAGGAGCAGGGGCCACCCAGGACGCCGACCGTGGTGCTCGGTGACCCGTACGCCTCACCGCTGCCGGAACCGACGGCGGCCGTGACCGCACCGGTCGGCCCGGACCGCGGCGAGGTGGATCTGATCATCGGGGGCACGCTCGCCGGCGCGGACGGCAGCCGGGTCCCGTTGCTCGACGTCGGCCCGGTCGAGCGGGCCCAGCGGGCACCGGACGGCGGCGGCTGGCTGGTGGTCGGCGCGCCCACCGTGGCCGGCCGGTCGCTCTGGCTGGTGCCGCCCCGCGGCGCCGCGCAGGTGCTGCTCGCCGGCGCGGCGCAGATCACGCTCAGCGACGACGGGCGCCAGGTCGCCTGGCGGGAGGGCGCGGACCTGGTGGCGGCCGGCATCGTCGGCGGCCAGCTCGTCGCCACCGTGCGGACGGCGCTACCGGCCGGGGCGGAGCCGGTGCGGTTCGCGGGCGACCGCGTGCTGGCCCGCCTCGACCCGACCGGGCCCGGGCACCTCCTGTGGCGACCGGGCGACGAGGCGCCGGTAATGGCAGCCGACGACACCAGCAGGCACGTCTACGGCCGCCTGCCCGACGGCCGGCTGGTCGCCCAGGTGTCCGCCGGCACGCCGCGCCGGCCCTGCCTCGCCCTGCTCGATCCGGCGCTCACGCCGACGCGTACCGCCTGCGGGCCGAGCCTGGGCGCCGACGGCCGCGGCGCGGTCTCCGCCGACGGCCGGTGGCTGGTGCTGAACGGGGGCGCCGCCGGCAAGGACGCCGCGCTCCTGGTCGACCTGGCGGCGCTCGGGTCCGGGACGCTGACCGCGCTACCGGCCGGGCCACCGCTGGCCGGGGCGGTCGCCTGGACGGCGGACCAGACCGTGGTCTACGGCGACGCCGCGGGCGGCCTGGTGCGGGCCGCGGTGGACTCGGTGCTCGCCGGCGAGCGGGCCACCCCCGCCCCGGTGCCGGGGCTGCGGTCCGGTGAGCGCCTGGTGGTGGTCACCGGATGACCGGGGCGTCCCGGGCCGGGTAGCGTCGGGCGGTGAGTTCCCGCCCACGGATCGACCTGCACACCCACTCCACCGCCAGCGACGGCACCCTCGGCCCGGCCGAGCTGGTGCGGGCGGCCGCCGACGCCGGGTTGGACGTCGTGGCGCTCACCGACCACGACACCACCGCCGGGTGGGAACCGGCGCTGCGGGCGCTGCCGCCCGGGCTTCGCCTGGTGCGCGGCGCCGAACTCTCCTGCCGCTGGTACGGCCCGGACTCGCCGGTGCCGCTGCACCTGCTGGCGTACCTCTTCGATCCGGACCACCCGGCGCTGGCCGCGGAGCTGGCCCGGGTGCGGCTGGCCCGGGAGGTGCGCGGCGAGCGCATCGTGACGCTGCTGCGGGCGGACGGCGTCGACGTCAGCTGGCCGGAGATCCTCGCTGCGGCGGCCGGCGGCACGGTGGGCCGCCCGCACATCGCGCAGGCGCTGATCCGGGCCGGCCTGGTGGCGAGCACCACCGAGGCGTTCGGGCCGGACTGGCTGGGGGAGCGCTACCGGCTGCCCAAGGAGGACATCGATGTCTTCCACGCGGTCCGGCTGGTCCGGGCGGCCGGCGGCGTGCCGGTCTTCGCCCATCCTCGGGCCAGCCGGCGGGGACGGATCGTGCCGGACGAGCTGATCGCCGAACTGGCCGCGGCCGGTCTCGCCGGCCTGGAGGCCGACCACGAGGACCACTCGCCGGCCGAGCGGGCGCACGTCCGCGCGCTCGCCGCCGAGCTGGGCCTGCTGGTGACCGGGTCGTCGGACTTCCACGGCACGCACAAGACGGTGCGGCTCGGTGCCTTCCACACCGAACCCGAGGCGTACGAGCGGCTGGTCGCCGAGGCGTCCGGGGTGACCGAGGTCGCTTCCGGCTGATCCGCGTTTCCGTCTCCGGCGCCACGGCTACCTTGATCGCGTGGATGTCAAGCTGTTCGGCGAGGTCTTCGTGACCCTGCTGGTGATCGTCGACCCGCCGGGCATGATGCCCATCTTCCTCGCGCTGACCGGTCCGCTGCCGGCCCGCGACCGCAACCGGGCCGCCTGGCAGGCGGTCGCGCTGGCGCTCGGCGTGATCGTCGTCTTCGCGGTGGCCGGGCAGACCATCCTCGACTACCTGCACGTGGACCTGCCCGCGTTGCAGGCGGCCGGCGGCCTGCTGCTGATCCTGGTCGCGCTGGAGCTGCTGACCGGCAAGACCGACGACCCGAGCCAGCAGACCACCTCGAACATCGCCCTGGTGCCGCTCGGCACGCCGCTGCTGGCCGGTCCGGGCGCGATCGTGGCGACCATGCTCTTCGTGCAGCAGTCCGACGGCGCCGCGGACTACACCGCCGTGGCCGCCGGGATCGTGGCGGTGATGCTCGCGGTGTGGATCGTGCTCCGGTTCTCCGGCGGGATCGTCAAGATCCTGCGTCCGGGCGGGATCGAGGTGCTCACCCGGATCGCCGGCCTGCTGCTGGCCGCCATCGCTGTGCAGCTCATCGCGGACGCGGTGGCCGCCTTCGTGGCCCAGTACACCGGCGCGGCCTGACCGCCGTACCGGTCCTGTCGGACTCGGGTGGCAGGATCCCCGGTGTGCGACGAGCATCTTCAGCCGGTCGACCCTCCGCCGCGGGGGGCCGGGCACCCCGACCGCGCGACGCCCAGCCCGAGCAGCTCGGTTTCGAGGGCATGCCGGAGCGGCTCTTCGTCTGCACCCCCAGCAAACTCGGCACGTACGCGGACTGCCCCCGGCGCTACCGCTACTCCTACGTCGACCGTCCGGCCCCGCCCAAGGGCCCACCCTGGGCGCACAACTCGCTCGGCGCCAGCGTGCACACCGCCCTGCGCAACTGGTACGCGCTGCCCCCCGAGCGACGCCGACCGGAGGCGCTGGCCGGGTTGCTCAAGGGCACCTGGGTCCGCGAGGGCTACCGCGACGACGAGCAGGAGCGCTCCGCCTACCGGCGGGCGCTGAGCTGGCTGGAGTCCTACGTGGCCACCCTCGACCCGGAGGTCGACCCGCTCGGCGTGGAACGGGTGGTCGCGGTGAAGACGGCGGTGCTGGCCTTCAACGGCCGGGCCGACCGGATCGACTCCCGCCCCGGGCCGGCGGGCCCCGAGCTGGTCATCGTCGACTACAAGACCGGCCGCACCGGCCTGGACGTCGACGACGCGCGCGGTTCGCAGGCGCTGGCCCTCTACGCGTACGCGGCCGAGCGGGTGTTCCGCCGGCCGTGCCGCCGGGTCGAGCTGCACCACCTGCCCACCGGCACGGTGGCCGGGCACGATCACACCGTCGAGTCGCTCGCCCGACAGGTGTCCCGGGCCGAGGAGACCGCGCGCGACATCATGGCCGCCGAGCGGGCCGTCGCCGACGGCGGCGACCCCGACGAGGCCTTCCCCACCACTCCGGGCCCCCGCTGCGGCTGGTGCGACTACCGGCGCAGCTGCCCGGCCGGCGCCCAGGCCCCCGGCAAGGAGCCGTGGGCGGCCATCGAGCGGCCGAGCGACGCGCTCCCCGGTCAGGAGTGATCGTCTCCACGCGATGACCGTCCCGGGCGGCACGGGGTGACTCTGCGGGAGGCGAGCCGCACCCCGCCCGGTGCTGGGCAGCCCCCGGCCGGCGGCAGCTTGGTGGCACCGGACGGGTTTGACCGGGCTGGACGGTCAGCCGGGCAGCGGGGTGGCGGTGAGCCGGGCGGCCCGTTCCTTGGCCGCCTGCTGCATCGGCCCCTCCCGGTAGCGGCGGGGCAGCGCGGCGAGGGCGAGGCGCAGGGCCCGTACCGTCAGGTCGGCCGAGAGCGCGGTGGTCGGCAGGCCGAGGCCGCCGTACATCCGCCGGGCCCAGGCCGGCAGCAGTGCCAGCGCGGTGCCGGCGATCCCGAAGTACGCCCACCGGGGCGGGCCGAGGGTGAGGCCGACCCGGACCGGCAGGCTGAGCTTCCACGGCAGCGGTGGCGCGGTGAGGAAGAGCGCGGTCTCCGCCGCCTCCCGGGTCATCCGCAGCTCCGGGCGGATCCGCCGGTAGTACTCCGCCACCTCGGCGGCGGAGCCCGGCACGGTCTGTGGATCCAGGCCGACCAGGGCGGCGGCCCGCCGCTGCTCGGTGTAGTAGCCGTCCACCTCGTCGCCGGTCAGCGGCAGCCCGGCCCGGCGCGCGGTGTCGAGGAACGACTCGATCTCGGTGACGTGCACCCAGCGCAGCAGGTCGGGCTCGTCGATCCGGAACTCCTCCCCGGTGGCCGGGTCGGTGGCCCGCATCCGGGCGTGCAGCCGGCGCAGCCGCAGCCCGGCCGCCTCCGCCTCGGCGGTGGTGCCGTAGATGGTGGTGGCCACGTAGGTGGCGGTGCGGACCAGGCGCCCCCAGGCGTCGGTGCGGTAGTTGCTGTTCTGCGCCACCCCGGCCATCGCCCGCGGGTGCAGCGCCTGCAGGTAGAGCGAGCGCAGGCCGGCGACGAGCAGGATCGGCTCCTCGTGCACCTTCCAGGTGACCGAGCCGGGACCGAACAGGCCGACGTCATCCGACTTCACCGAACCAGCGTGCCACGGCCGGAGCCCGTTCCGGCGGTCGCGGGTGCGCGGCCCTGGTCAGTCGTCGGCGGAGCGGCGGGCCTGGCAGGCCGGGCAGAGGCCCCAGAAGGTCACTTCCGCCTCGTCCACCTCGAAGCCGTTGTCGATGTTCGGGTCGAGGCAGGGTGCGGAGCCGACCGCGCAGTCGATG
Source organism: Micromonospora echinaurantiaca (assembly GCF_900090235.1). Classification (NCBI taxonomy): domain Bacteria; kingdom Bacillati; phylum Actinomycetota; class Actinomycetes; order Micromonosporales; family Micromonosporaceae; genus Micromonospora; species Micromonospora echinaurantiaca. Next base: position 7,044,807 of record NZ_LT607750.1, read on the forward strand.
TCGGCGATCTCGCCGCAGCCCCGGCAGACCACGTGGTGGTGGTTGTCGCCGACCCGGGCCTCGTACCGGGCGGGGCTGCCGGCCGGCTCGATCCGGCGGGACAGGCCGGCCCGGGACAGCGCACCCAGGACGTCGTAGACGGCCTGGGTGGAGACCGAGTCGAGGCGCTCACGCACCCGTCGGGTGATCTCGTCCACCTCGAGGTGGCCGCCAGCGGCCAGCACCTCGAGCACGGCGAGGCGCGGCCGGGTCACCCGTAGGCCCTTCGACCGGAGCAGATCCTCGCCACTGGACATGTGCCAATGACAGCACGGGCGCAGGAGGTCGACAACCGAGCTCCGGGACGAGGTGGCCCCGACCACAGCCTGGTGACCGGCGTTGATCTTTCGGGGCAGCTCGATGGGAGCGCTGCCGATCGTTCGGTGAAGATCCTTGCGAGTCCGGTGAACCGGACCGGCCGGGGGCGCGTGTGACCCGGTGAGAGTCCTGGGCGGGTCTACCGGCGCACCGTACGCTGGCCTCCCGCGACCGCGAACTGCCCCGGAGGTTGTCGATGTTCCTGAAGGTGCTGGGTCTTCCAGTACACGTGCTGGTGGTGCACGCGGTCGTGTTGTTCGTGCCGCTGCTGGCGCTCCTCTCCGCCGCGTACGTGGCGCTGCCCCGGTTCCGGTCCCGGCTGGACTGGGCGGTGGGGGCCCTCGCCGTGATCGCGCCGTTGACCGCGTGGGTCGCCGTCCAGTCAGGGGAGCGGCTGACCGACCACCAGGTGGCGCGGGGTTTCCAGGGCGAGATCCTGGACAAGATCTACGAGCACTCCCGCTACGGTGACCTGCTGTTCCGGTACACCCTGCCGCTCGGCGTCGGCGCTCTCCTGCTGGTCGCGCTGACCAGCGGGCACCCCCGGGTGCCGCGGCTGCCGAACTGGGCCGTCCCGGCGCTGTCGGTGGTGGTGATCGCCCTCGGGGTGGCGTCCCTGGTCTACGTCTACCTGACCGGGCACTCCGGAGCCGACGCCGTCTGGGGCAACACCTTCTGACCCGCGGCTGGCGCCCCTGCTGGTGCTCCCGGCCGACTCAGAAGAGGACGCGCGAGCAGAGCAGGCAGCACAGCACCACCAGCACCACCCCGGCCACCACGCCCACCCCCCAGGTGACCCGCTGCGCCCGCTGTTCCGCCGCGTCGAGCCCGACCATGTCCTGCGGCGGCAGGGGCCGGGGCGGTGGCGGTTGCAGGTGTACCGGCGGTCGCCAACCGGCCGGGGGTGGCACGGTCGGCGGCGGACCGGCGTACCCGCCCGCCGGCCGGCCGGCGGCCGCCGGCGGCGCGGGGTGGGCTGGTCCGCTCGGCGTGGCCGGCGCGGGCTGCCCGGTCGGCGGTGCCGGCGGCGCCCAGGCGGACCCGCCCGGCGCCGGCGGTGGTGGGGTCCGGGCCGGCTCGGTCGGCACGACGGTGTGCTGAGTCGGCGCGGCGGAGGGCTGGGTCGGCTCGGTCGGCGCGGCGGGGGGCTGGGTCGGCGACCCCTCGGCGCCGGCGTCGGGTCGCCGCCACTGGTCGTCCGGGGAGCTGCCGGAGCTGGGGGTCGTCACGCCGTCCGACGCTACCAACGCACCCGCCCTGCGGCCGGCCGGACGCGGCCGGTCCAGCCGGTTCGGTGCCGGCCGGCTGACGCCCGGCTGCGTTAGTCTTGCCGCTCGTGAGCACCGAGGACCCCGGGGCGCCGGTACGCGGCGACGACGACCGCACGGTCGACCTGAGCGACGACTTCGTGGTGCTGCCCGAGCAGACCGCCGACGACACCGACCGGGGCTGGGGCGAGCGGGCCGGCGGCAACGACGACTGGCTGCTCGCCGAACGCCCGCCGCACTGGGACTGACGCCGACGCTGGTCATTCGCGTACCACGATGGCGAAGCGGCTGCCTTCCGGCTGGCTGACGGCGCGCCGCGCCTGGTCGGGCGGGAGCGCCAGGTAGAGCGCCGCGCCGGCGTCGAGGGCGTCGACACCGACCACGTCGAGCACCAGTGCCCGGGAGGCCAGCAGGGATCCCGTGCCGTCCGCACCCGGCGGCAGCGCGAGCAGGTCGACCCGTGCGCCCGGACGCACCACCGCGAGGGCCGCCGGCTCGGCCAGCCGGACCGGCACGCCGACCGCCCCGCTGGGCAGGGGTAGGGGCGCCGGCCGCCCGCCCGGGCCGGCCACCGGCTCGCCACCTCCGGGATCGGTACCGCCGTCCGTGCCGTCGAGCGCCCCGGCCTGCTCGCCGCTGCCAGGGGCGCCGGACCGGTCGCCCGACCCGCCCGGCTCTCCGCTGGCGAGGCCCGGCCCGGCGGGACGGCGGGTGCCCGACGGGCCGGCGCCGCCGGTCGGCTCGCCGTCCGGTGAGCCGGACGACGACCCGCTGGGCGGTGGACGGGAGCCGGCCGGGCCGGGCGGGCAGCCGGCCGGGGTGTGCAGGACGGCCGCCGCCAGGCCGAGCAGCGCGGCGAACAGGCCGGCCCGGAGCAGCGTGGCGCGCCGGGGCAGCCAGGGACGGCGCAGCGGACGTAGCGCTCTCGCCGAGACCGCGTCGCCGCTCGCCATGGCCGCCTCCCTGCCTGAACCCGGTACCGTCACGGCACCCGTGGGCAGCAGGCTAGGCGGCACGGCGCCGCCGACGGGTCCACCGCCGGCGGCCTGTGGACAACCCGGCGGCCTGTGGACAACGCCCGCGCGGGAGCGGTTTCTGCTACGGCACCGTGGCCGCCAGGTCGGCGCCGCCGGTGCCGGCGGCGTCGCCTCAGGAGGCGGTGCTGCTCGCCGCCGGGGCCTTGCTGGTCGAGCCGCCGGTGGACGAGCCGGCGGAGCTGGACGAACCCGAGGAGCCGTTCGACGTCGAGCTGCTCGATCCGTTCGACGAACCGGAGCTGCCGGCCGAGGAGGTGTCGCTCTTCGCCGGCTTGCTGGCGCCGCTGCCGGCCGTCTCCGAGCCGGACGAGCGGGAATCGGTGCGGTAGAAGCCCGAGCCCTTGAAGACGATGCCGACGGAGTTGAAGACCTTCCGCAGCCGCCCCTCACACGCCGGGCACTCGGTCAGCGGCTCGTCAGAGAAGGACTGCACCGCCTCGAGCTGGTGGCCGCACGCGGTGCAGGCGTACTGGTACGTGGGCACGTTCTCCTCCGGAATCTGGCACGGCCGGTTGGCACTCGACGTATTCGAGTGCCAATGGTGCGTCATGCGCCCCGGATTCGTCCAGCGGAAGTGTGGGGCGCGACACCTGGCGCGATGCCCGACGCGCCGTCCAGCGTACGCAGGCCCTCGGCGGGGGTGACCACCGCGCGTACCGGGCGGTCGTGCGGCTCGGCGGGGACCGCCTCGACCAGCTCACCGTCGTGCAGCGGCACCACGGTGAGCGCCGTCACCGGCACCCGGGCCAGCGCCCGGTCGTACGAGCCGCCGCCGCGGCCCAGCCGCAGCCCCCGGCGGTCCACCGCCAGCGCGGGCACCACCACCAGCTCCGCCCCGGCCACCGCGCTGCGGCCCAGCCGCGGCCCGGCCGGCTCCCGCATCCCCCGGCCCGCCGCGACCAGCCCGTCCGGCCCGGTCCAGGCCGCCCAGTCCAGGTCGAGGTCCGCGCACAGCACCGGCAGCAGCAGCTCACCCCCGGCCGGCAGCGCCGCGGCGAGCACCTCGGGCAGCTCCGGCCCGCCCGGCTCGCTGCCGACCGGCACGTACGCGGTCATCCGGCGCGGGCGCAGCCGGCGTACCACGGCAACCAGCTCGGCCTGGACGCGCGCCGCGGCGGCGGCCCGCTGCGCAGCGGTCAGCGCCCGGCGGCGGGCGAGCAGCGCGGCACGGACATCCCGCTTGGCCACATGTGCCACATCGGCCGCTTGCGCTCCATCAGAAAAATCCGGCACGCAACACTCCTGACGCAACGCCTTCCACCTGGTCGCTCTGTGTCAGCATCGCAGCATCGGCGGAACTTCCGGGGGGACCGAGTGACGCTACGTGGGCGGTTGACCGCAGCCTTCCTGGCGGTGGTGCTCGGCCCGGTGCTGCTCGGAGCGTTCTTCGTCGCCTCGACCGTAGCGTCCGTCGACCGCGGTCGCTCCACCGAGCGCCTCGCCGTGGCGGCGGCGACCGTGCGTACCGCCGTCGACGCCCTCTGCCAGCAGTTGCGTGCCGCCGCCGACGCGGTCGCCCTCACCCCCGACCACGCCGGCGCCGCCGGGCAGGTGGTCAGCCGGGGCCTCGCCGCCGCGGTGCGGGTCACCGACCAGGCCGGCCGGGTCACCTACGCGACGCCGGGCTCGCCGCCGGCCCCGTGGCGGGACTGCGCGGCCGACGCCCCGGCGTTCGGTCCGGTGTCGGCCCTCGCCGTGCGGGTGGACCTGCGCGACCCGGCCGGCGTCGGGTTGGGCGCGGTCGCCGCCGCGCAGCCGGTGGACCCGGCCTTCGTGGCCCGGCTGGCGGCGGTGACCGGCGTGGCGGTCACCCTGCTCGACGGGGCTGCGGCGCCCGCCCGGGTCGCGCACACCACCGAGGCCACCGGGGTACGCGACGCCGTGCTGGGCGCCGCCGGCAGGGTCGACGGCGAGGCGGTCACCGAGACCGCCGACGGCCGGTACGTCCGGCGGGTCGGCCCGACCTCCGGGCAGCCGCTGCCGCTGGTGCTCTCCGTGCCCAGCGACCAGCCACCGGGCCTGCGGGGCGCGCTGGTCGGCGCGGTGCTGCTGGCCGCCCTGCTGGCGGTGGCCGTCGCCTGGCGGCTGGCCCGGGTGACCACCCGGCCGCTGGTGGAGCTGGCCGGCGCGGTGGACCGGGTGGCCGGTGGCGACCTGGGCACCCGGGTCCCGGTGCGCAGCCGCGACGAGATCGGCCGGCTGGCCGGCGCCTTCAACCGGATGACCCGGGAGACCGGCAGCTACGTGGCGGCGCTGACCAGCAGCCGGGACCAGCTGCGCGGGCACCTGGCGGTACTCGGCGACACCCTGGCGAGTACCCACGACCTGCAACGCATCCTGCGGGTCATCCTGCACAGCGCGATCGCGGCGACCGGTGCCCGGGCCGGCGCCGTGCTGCTGCTGGACTCCGGCGGGGTGCTCGTGGCGCAGTGCACGGAAGGGCTGGACGGGCGCCTGCCGGCGGACGACCCGCCCGATTCGGCGCCGTTGCGGGTGCCGGTGGGCGCCGGGGTGGTCGGCGCGGTCGCGGCGACCGGCGAGGCCCGGCGGGGCCGGATCGAGCCGTCCGAGGTCCCGGCGGGGGAGCCGCGCTGCCAGACGTACGTCGCGGTGCCGTTCGCCGCGCCCGGCGCCGCACCGGCCGACCCGCCCGGACGCGGCGCGGAGAGCGCGGCCGCGGCCCGCCCCGGTGACCCGGCGCCGCGCCCGGGGGTCGACCCGGCGCCCGAGGCCGGCGCGCTCGGCGTGCTCGCCCTCTACGACCGGCTCGGCGCGGACGAGTTCGACGACGACGACCTGCGCACCCTGCGTACCTTCGCCGGGCACGCGGCGGTGGCGGTGGACAACGTGCGGGTGCACGAGGAGGCGCAACGGCTCTCCCTCACCGACCCGCTCACCGGGCTGTGGAACTACCGCTACCTGCGCGAGTCGATGCGCCGGGAGGTGGAGCGGGCCAACCGGTTCGGCCGGATGCTCAGCGTCCTCGCCCTCGACCTGGACCGGTTCAAGCAGGTCAACGACACCTACGGGCATCCGGCCGGGGACGCGGTGCTGGCCGAGTTCGCCCGCCGGGTGCGCGGCGAGATCCGCGAGGTGGACCTCGCCTTCCGGCAGGGCGGCGAGGAGTTCGTGGTGCTGCTGCCGGAGACCGACGCGCGCGGCGCGGCGATCGTGGCGGACCGGCTCGGTGCGGCGATCCGGGACACGCCGATCGCCGTGCACGGGCACGGCGGCACCCCGGTGACGCTCGTGGTCACCGTGTCGATCGGCATCGCCGTCTACCCCGACCACGGCACCACCGGGCAGCAGGTGCTGGACGCCGCCGACGACGCCCTCTACACCGCCAAGGACGCCGGCCGGGACACCTGGCGGGTGGTCAGCGCGCGCCGTACCCCGCCGGTGCGGGAGATCCCGGTCCCGGCGGCGGCGGTCAGCCCGGCGGACGGGTTCCCCCGGGCCGGCGCCGGTCCGGCCCCGCCGGCCGGCGGGGCGGCGCCCGGCGAGCCCGAGCCGTGCGGGGCCGCGCCGGATGCCGCCCGGGCCGGACCGGCCGGCGGCGCGTCTTCCGGGCCACACCCGCCACGGCAGACCCGTGGCCGATAGTCTCGCGACATGTCGGAGCACTCAGCGAAGCCCTCCACGGCGACCGCCGCGACCGGTCGTCCCCGCGCGGTCAAGGCCGTCATCCCGGCCGCCGGTCTGGCCACCCGGTTCCTGCCGGCCACCAAGGCGGTGCCCAAGGAGCTGCTGCCGGTGGTCGACCGGCCGGTGTTGCAGTACATCGTCGAGGAGGCCACCCAGGCCGGCATCAGCGACGTCCTGCTGATCACCGGCCGGGGCAAGACGTCGATGGTGGACCACTTCGACCGCCGCCCCGACCTGGAGGCCCGGCTGGAGAAGAAGCCCGACATCCTGGCCGCGGTGCAGCGCCCCAGCGAGCTGGCCGACATCTACACCGTCCGGCAGCCCGAGCAGCTCGGCCTCGGCCACGCCGTCGGGTACGCCGAGTCGCACGTCGGCGACCAGCCCTTCGCGGTGCTGCTCGGCGACGAGTTCGTCAAGCTCGACCAGCCGCTGCTGCCGGCCATGTTGGAGCTCCAGGCCCGCACCGGCGGCGTGGTGCTGGCCTTCTTCGAGGTCGACCCGGCCGAGACGAAGCGGTACGGGATCGCCTCGGTCGAGCCCGCCGAGGCGGAGCTGACCGACATCGGCGAGGTCGTGAAGGTCACCGGCATGGTGGAGAAGCCCAAGCCGGAGGAGGCGCCGAGCAACCTCGCGGTCCTCGGCCGCTACGTGCTCCCCGGCCGGATCTTCGACGCGATCCGGCGTACCGAGCCGGGCAGCGGTGGGGAGATCCAGCTGACCGACGCCATGGAGATCCTGCGCAACGAGGGCGTCCCGGTGCACGCGATCGTCTACCGGGGCACCCGCTACGACACCGGCATGCCGCTGGGCTACCTGCAGACGGTGGTGCAGATCGCCGCCGAGCGGGAGGACCTCGGCGCCGAGTTCCGCAAGTGGCTGGTCGAGTTCGTCAACGCCGACACGGCGGGCGGATCTGGTACATGACAGCGACGGCCGACGCCGAGGCGGCCGCCAACGAGTTGACGCCGCTCGCCGACTACCTGGGCAGTGTGCTGCGCAGGTTACGCGCGCTGCCTCCGCTCGACCTCGACCTCACCCAGGCGCACGGCAACGTCCTCGCCGAGGACGTCGTCGCGCCGCACGCCTTCCCGGCCTTCGACCAAGCGGCCGTGGACGGTTACGCGGCCCGCTGGGAGGACATCGCCGGTGGCGGGCGGGGCGTCGGCTACGTACCCGCCCAGGTCGGGTCGCCGGGCGGCCGGAACGTGCGGCTCAACGTGGTCGGCGACCTCGGCGCGGCCAGCTGGCGGCCGGTCCGGCTCACCCCGGGCTCGTGCTTCTCGGTCGCCGCCGGGGCGCCGCTGCCCATCGCGGCCGACGTGGTGGTCCCGGTGGAGTGGACCGACCAGGGCATGGCCGCCGTCGAGATCTTCCGCGTCCCCAAGCGGGGGTACGGGGTGCGCCGGGCCGGCGAGGAACTGCCCGCCGGCACCCTGCTCGCCCGGGCCGGCACCTACGTCTCGCCGGCCCTGGTCGCGGTCTTCGCCGCCACCGGCATCGGGCACGTGGTGGTCCGGCCCAGCCCCCGGGTGGTCATCGTGGCCACCGGGGACGAACTGGTCGACGTCGGCCGGGGCAGCCAGCCGGGCCAGGTGGTGGACGCCAACTCGCACGCGTTGACCGCCGCCGCGGCCGAGGCGGGCGCGCTGGCGTACCGGGTGGGCATCTGTGACGACGACCCGGAGGGGCTGCGCGGGCTGCTGGAGGACCAGACCCTGCGGGCCGACCTGATCATCACCACCGGCGGCACCGGCACCGGTCCGGGCGACATGGTCCGCCGGATCCTCTCCCGCCGGGATGGCGGCCGGGCCGGGCCGGTCACCTTCACCGAGGTCGCCCTCTATCCCGGCACCGCGCTCGGCTTCGGCACCGTGGGCGCCGAGGAGGTGCCGGTGGTCTGCCTGCCCGGCGACCCGGGCGCGGCGCTGATCGGCTTCGAGGTGCTGGCCCGCCCCGCGATCAACCTGCTGGCCGGCGCGGAACCGGTGTTCCGGCCCAGCGTCCGGGCGCACCTGCTGGAGACCATCTCCTCCCCGGCCGGGCTGCGCGAGTTCCGGCCGGCGCACGTCGCCGAACGGCGGGGCGGCGGCTACACGGTGCAGCCGCTCAGCGGCGGGCCGTTCACCCTCTCCGGGCTGGCGGAGGCGAACGGGCTGATGGTGCTCGGCGAGCGGGTCACCACCGCGGCCGCCGGATCCACCGTGGACGTGCTGCTGCTGGATCGACGTCGGTGAGCCTGCGGCACGCCCTTCCGAGGCGCGTGGTCGCGGGCGTAGGGTCCGCCCGGTGAGTCTCTTCAACCCCGGACGGGCACCCGGCTGGCCGGTGGTGCTGGTGGACGGTCCCGTGCTGCTGCGCCCGTACCGGCGCTCGGACGCGGCCGCCTGGTCGGAGGTGCGTCGCGCCAACCAGGCCTGGCTGTCGCCGTGGGAGTCGTCGCTGCCCGGCAGCTGGGACGAGCTGAACTCGCCGGCCGCGTTCCGCTGGGTGTACCGGGACCAGCGGCGCTCGGCGCGTACCGGCGAGGGGATGCCGTTCGCCGTCTGCCTGCGTGAGGGCGGGCGGGAGCGGCTGGTCGGCCACCTCAACCTGGGCAGCATCGTCCGGCGGGCGTTCTGCTCCGGCTACGTCGGCTACTGGGTGGACTCCAGAGTGGCCGGTCGCGGGGTCATCCCCACCGCGCTGGCGCTCGCCGTCGACCATGCGTTCGGCCCCGGTGGGCTGCACCGCGTCGAGGTGAACATCCGGCCGGAGAACCGGCCGTCCCGGCGGGTGGTGGAGAAGCTGGGCTTCCGCGAGGAGGCGTACCACGTGCGCTACATGCACATCGACGGTGCCTGGCGTGACCACATCGGATACGCGATGACCAGCGAGGAGGTCGCCGCCGAGGGCGGCTTGCTGGCCCGCTGGCACCGGATCCGCGCCGGCACCGGGTGAGCCGTCCCACGCACGGGATCGGCGCGGCGCGTCAGCATCCGGGCAGGTGGACCGTAACCTCAAGTAACTGCAAGCTGTGGCAAGCGCTGTCCGCCCGTACGATCCGCGCACCCGAAACCGATCGGCGGAAGATCCTGCGGTCGGCCAGCGGTTGCTCCGAACTCGGTGACGGGAGGGGTGAGGGTGCCGACGTCGGTGCTCCTCGCCGTCCTCGCCGCCGCCGGCCTGCTCGCCCTCGCGCCGGCGCTGGTCCGCCGGTACGACGCCACCGAGCGGCTGGTGGCGGAGCGGGCGCAGTCGACGGCGCGGGTGCTCCAGCGCCGCCGGCGGCGTCGTACTGTCCCGGGGCGGCGGCCGGTCAACCCGTCCCGTGCCCTGGTCGTCACCCTCAGTGAGAATGCCGCCACGGGTGGGTTGAGCGCCCCGGTCTCCGCGCCGCCGGCGCCGCGCCGGTCGAACCGGCTGCGCGCCGTCCCGCCCGCGGTCAACCGGTCCCGCCGCCGGCCCCCACCGCGCCGGCCGCACACCCCGGCCGTCTACCGCCGCCGCCGGGTGCTGGCGGCGCTGCTGCTGCTCAACTTCGTCGAGCTGATCGGCGTGATCGTGGTCAGCCCCGGCTTCTGGATCAGCTTCTCGGTGACCGCCACCCTGCTGGTCGCGTACGTCGTACACCTGCGCAGCCGGGCGGTGGCCGACCGCCGGCGGCGGCGGGCGCGGGCCCGGGAGGCGGCCTGGCTGGCCGCCCGGCAGGCCGAGGTGCGGCGGGAGCAGGCCCGCCGGGCGGCGGCCCGCCGCGAGGCGCAGCGCCGGCTGGCGGCCCAGCGCGAGGTGGTACGCCGTGCCGCTATGGGCCTGGACCGCCCGGCCGACCTGCCGGCGGCGGCCAGCGGCGGCTCGGTCTCCTACCGGCGGGCCGGTGGCCTGCGGGGCCGCCCCTACCAGTCCGGCCGCGGCTCCCACTCCGCCTGACCGGTTCGTGCCCGGCACGGCCGGGTCGGCGCGATATGCGCCCTGTGGGGTGTCCCGACGTCGAGGATGCCCCCAGATCGGCGATCCGGAGTCGATCAAGGGAGCGGCGCGCCGGGGGCGATTCGCGGCGGAGGCCGGCGACCTGTTAGCCTTGTCGCCGGCCCGCCCGGTGTCAGCCGGGTGGGACCTCGCCGGTCCGCCGGCGGAGGGGCTGTGGCGCAGACCGGTAGCGCACCTCGTTCGCATCGAGGGGGTCAGGGGTTCAAATCCCCTCAGCTCCACCAGTAACACCGCTGAGCAGCGGAAACGCTGCCAGCAAGATCGCTAGGACCAGATTCGGCCCAAATCAGCGCGGACTCTGTGATTTCGGGGTCGACGTCCGGCGTCTGGCGCTCGCGGCCTGGAGCGCAGTACTGATGATGTTGCGGCGGCGGTCTTTCTTGGGCCACCAGTGAACGTAGGTCTCCAGCGTGATCCGCAGGCTGGAGTGCCGCAGCGCGTTCTGCACGTCGGTGGGATCGGCACCCGAGGTGATCAGGCGGGTGGCGAAGTAGTGCCGCAGGGAGTGGAAGGTGCCACCGTCGGGCCAGTCGGCAGCCTTGCGCCATGTCCGCCACATGTCGGACCAGCGCTGGTCGTGGATCGGTCGGCCCAGGTCGTCGGTGAACAGCAGCGGGACCAGGCGGCGGCGGGGCTCCTTGCCGGGGTCGGGCGTGCCGGCGGTGATGTCGGGCAGCTCGACCAGGACGGGCGGATGCTTGCGGACGTGCTCGGCGAAGACCGCCGCCACATGGTCGTCCAGGTCCACGTCACCGACCGAGCCAGCCTTGGGCGGAGCGAGGTAGAAACCGCCGTAGCTGGCCTTGTGGAACCGCAGTTGCTGAACCACATGGACTTCCTGACGGTCCGGGTCGACACACCGCGTGCTGTCCTCCAGGCCGAGGACTTCCCCCAGTCTCAGACCCTCGCCCGCGCCGGCCCAGATGGCCGCCTGATATTCGTGGGGCACCACGTCGACCAGGGCGAGCACGTCGTCATCGGTCGGTACCCACTTGGGTGCGCGGGAGAAGCCGCGCAGGATCGCGAAGAGTCGGATCGACTTGCAGGGGTTGTCGGGTATCACCTTGTCGGCCACGGCCGAGTTCATGATGTTGTTCAGCAGGTCGAAGTAGGTCTTGACCGACGACTGCGCAACGTTGGCTTGCAGGAGTTTGGCGATCCATTCGAGTACGTCGGTGACGGTGATTCCGCGAATCGGGCGATCACCGAAGTGCGGGTAGTGGTGATGCCGTAGCCGGGACTCGGTGTGGCGCTGGTAGTCGAGTGCCTGCCCGATCTGCCGTGAGACGCGCCACCGCTCGGCGTACTCACGGAAGGTGGAGCGTCGCTCGCTCTGATCAATCTTGGTTTCCTCGGCGAGCCCGGCACGCGCTCGGGCATCGAACGCTTCGGCGTCGTCCTTCCGTTCGAATAGACGTTCCCGAGGTTCCCCGTTCGCGTCTTCGTACCGACACCGCCAGCGCTTACCGCGCCCATACCGCTCCGACTTGAGTCGCTTCCCATCCGGTCCACGCTTTTTCAGGTACCACCGATCATCGACGGCCATTAGCGCCCCCTTGTCCGGTGAGCCAGGAGCGCACCTCGCTGGGGTCATAACGCAGGTGACGGCCGACCTTGAAGGCCCGAGGCCCGGTGCGCCGGGACCGCCACTGGTAAAGGGTGTCTACCGGAATGCGCAGGAACGCGGATACCTCCTCGATGGTCCAGAGTGGTTCGTTGGTGGTTATCGTCATGAGCTCTCCTTTCGGGTGATGGTGATGTAGGCGCGGCTTTCGCCGCTGTAGCCGGCGGGGCGGGTGCTGGTGCGGCAGGTGACGTGCTCGCGGCCGTAGTAGGCGGCGAGCTGGGCCGCGATGGTGGCGGCGTGGGCGGTGACGGAGGCGGTCGGCCCGATGAGGCGGACCGCGACCAGGGGGCGGGGGCGTGTGGGCATGCCGTGCTCCTTCCAGGTGGCCGGGCCGGGGTGCTGGTCGGTCGCTGTGGAGTTGTCAAGGAACGGGTTCGCAGGCGTTGACACGTACGTGTCAAGCGGCCAGGGGTCGGGCGGCGGTCCGGTGGGCCGCCAGCTCGTCGGCCAGGGCGTCGAGGCCGGCTTGGTGTCGGGCGCGGGCTTGGGCGGCGGCGGTGTTGGCGAGCAGGGCGTCGCCGGTGGTGATCCAGCCGGTGGCGTGGTAGCCGAGTTCGTAGATGACGCGTTCGGTTTGTTCGTCGTCCCAGGTGTGGGGGTGGCCTTCGGTGCGGCGCCAGATGGTGCGCTGCATGCGCAGGAAGCCGAGGGTGACGGAGAAGGCGCGGCTTTTGGTGGCGATGTGGCCGCCGTAGCCGAACTGGTGCGCCCAGCGGCGAAGCCGGGCGTAGTCGGGGTGCTCGCCCAGGTCCCAGCACGCGCGGATGAGCCGGCCGAGGTGGGTGCGCGGGTCGCCGTGGGTCTGGACGGAGAGGTCGTCGACACGGCGAAGGTTGAGGCCGGTCACTTCGGTGCTTTTGGTGACGTACTTGGCGATGTAGCCGGTGATCTGGGCGAGGTTGACCTCATGGCCGGGGGCGTTGACGTGCTTGAGGTCCAGGCCCTTGTCACCCCACGCGATGTGCCAGCCCTGCCCGCCGTTGGCGGGGTGCGGGGCCGAGGTGTAGGCCGTCTTGACGAACGCGGCCCGGACCGCCTCTTCGAACAGGCCCCGGGTGATGATCCGGGGTGGGGGCACGATGGCCTGCGGGCAGTCGGGGTTGTAGCCGTCGAGGCGGATGAGGGCGTGGTAGTGGATGACGCCGCGTACCTGGAATTCGTAGACCTTGATGTAGCGGCGGCGCAGCTCGACACCGTGGGCGCGGCCGAGGCGGCGTAGCTCCCGGTCGACTTGCTGGATGGTGCGCCGCCACAGTTCGGGTGCTTCGTGGTTCCAGACGACCTGGCCGGTGTGGTCGTAGCAGTCCAGGCAGAGAGGCTGCCCGAGGTGGGCGTCACTGGCCTTGTGCCGCGTACCGCAGCGCAGGTCGACGCCGTGGGGGCAGGTGCGGCCGAAGGGGTGGCAGACGGCGGCGCGGCAGGTGCAGCCGTCCTTGCGGCGGCAGTCCGCGGCGTGGACCTTCACTACGCGGTGGTGGACCGGTCCGAAGGAGGGGGCGGTGGCGGTGAGGAAGATGGCGATGTGTTCGTGCAGGGGCGGCAGTCCCCACCGGTCGCCTTGTAGGCCGGCTTTGATGAGGTGGTAGGTGTCGCGGCGGTAGACCTCGGCGCAGGACGGGCAGACGGCGGCGCGGCGGTTGCCGCACGGGGTGTAGATCGCACCGTCGGGCATGTCCTCGGTGTCGATGGTGGCCATGCGGTTGCCGTCGGCGTCGGTGACGTGGATCTGTCCCGCGAGGCGGATGGGGTGCTTGCAGGCCGAGGCCGCGCGGACGTGGCCCAGCCATTCGGGGTAGTCGGGGTCCTGGGCGCGGGCGCGGCCGGAGGCGACGGTGCGGGGGTCGTGGCCGCGTACCCAGCCGTCGCCGGGTGGTGGGGTGCGGGTGGGGGTGGCCCAGGGCCAGTAGCCGGCGGTGGGTTCGGCGGAGGCTCCCGTGCCCGAAACCGTGGTGGTTTCGGGCGCGAGAGGCAGCGTCGAGGAGGTCACGCGGTGGCTCCCACGGCAGTGCCGTTGTGGGTCTTGTCGTTGATGGTCGGTTGGTTGGTGGTGAGGGCCGTCAGGATGTCGGCGGCCGTGGTGGTGGGGACGCGCAGCCGCACGGCGAGTTGGCCGGCGGTGATGGGCTCACCGTGGGCCTTCTCGTGAGCGGCAGCGACGATCCGGGCGTTGGACAGCAGTGCCGGCGGCGGGCCGGTCATGGCTGGCGCGGGCGCCGCAGGTGCCGGGGTCGCGTCGGTGTCGGTGGTGTCCGGGGTGGGCTCGACCGTCGTCACGGTCGCGGTGTCCTCGCCAGAGGTGGACAGGGTGATCGGTTCGCGGGTGGGTGCGGTGTCGGTGTCGGGTGCGGGGTTGGTGGCCGGGGTCGCGGCGGCCGGGCGGACCAGCGGTGAGGCGGGGATGTCAGGTGACGACGCCTCAGCGGTGGTGGCCGGCACCAGTGCCGAGACAGGTGCAGTCAGCCGGTTGGTGGTGCGCTTTCCGGTGGCGAGTAGAGCGGCGGTGGCCATGAGCATCAGGCCATCGACGGCGAGGGGACCGAACCAGACGACGAGGGTTTCCTCGTTGTAGTGGTCGAGCAGTCCGGACAGGTGCCGGTAGGACACGAACGCGGCGACCAGGGCGACGGGCGGCAGCCCGACCCAGCGCAGCACGTTCCAACCCCAGCCCGTCGGCCAGGGCGTGCGAGCAAGGATCTCGATAGCGATGAACAGGAACAGCGGCCAGACGATCGAGGAGACGACCGCGCCGGGTTCCGGGCTCCAGTTCTCCGGTGCCCCGTCGGGGGCGATGAATGAGTGAGCGATGTTCGCGGCGACGGAGACGAGTCCGCCCAGGACCAGGCCGAGGTAGGCCCAGCCGCGCGAGGGTCGAGAGGTCGTCATCGGTGCCTCCGGGGCCGGCGGGTGCGGAGGTTGGCGCAGTCGTGGCAGCGGGGACCCTTTTCGAAGGGGCCGAGTTCAGTGCCGCAGTTGGCGCACAGGCGCAGGTCGTAGTCATCGAGGGTCGGGGTCATCGGTCGTCTCCGTGGCAGTCGAGGCAGGTGCCGGTGCGGCGGGGGATGTAGTAGGGCTTGACCTGCCGGCAGTCGGGGCAGGTACGCCGGGCGGTGAGCGCCGTGTCGATGGCGGCGCGTTGCGCCGGGGTGGCGGTCCGCTTGGGCACCGCCAGGTCGAGACGGAACAGGTAGGCGACGCGCTTACCGCGACGCCAGAGGATCTGCGCGGCGGGTTCCTGGCCGCCGGGGCGCAGCTGTCGGTCGCGGAGCTGGCGACGGGTCAGCAGCCCGTCGGGGGCGAACTTGAAGGGGTAGGTCGGCAGGCCGAAGCGCTCGCCGGTCGGGTCGTAGAAGACCATCGGGTCGTCGTCCTCCGGGTCGTCGGTGGCCTGGCCGTCACCGGCACGGCCGGTGGCGAAGGTGGGGTGTTCGTAGGTGTCGCGGTCGATGTCCTCGGGCAGGAAGGCAGCGCCGCAGGTGGCGCAGACGATCGGCCCCTCTTCGAAGGCCGCCTTGGAGATGCGCAGCTTGCGGGGGCACTCGCACTCGCACGAGACGCCGTTGTTGTTGTTCGTGCGGGACTTGCCTTCCCCGGTCGGTTCGGGGTGGCGGTAGAAGCGCAGCGCCTCGGACAGGTCAGCGATGACCGCCTTGTAGCGGGCGCGGGTGAGGTCGGTCAGGGTGCAGGGCGAGTAGCCGAGCTTGTCGTCCTTGGTGGTGGACATGCCGAGTTCGGCGGCCAGGGTCGAGAACTTCTTGTTGTGCCAGCGGCCCTGCCGGGAGGTGTCCTGGATGCCCCGGACGTCGGCCAGGGCGTGGGTGGCTTCGTGCAGCAGGGTGGTGAACACGGCTTCCGGTTCGCGGGTCAGGCCCTCGCCGGAGATGAGGATTTCGGGGAGTTGGGTGTCGCCGGCCTGCCAGCGCAGCGCGGCGAAGTGGCCCCACTTCATGCCCTGATTGGGCTTGGTGGGGGAGCCGGAACCGACCACGATGACGGCGGCCGGGACCTCGGGGTGCCGCTCGCGGATGGCGGCCCAGGCGGACTCAAGCGCGGTGATGAGCGCGGCAGTGGAGACAGCGTTTTGACACGTACGTGTCACGTCAGTGATGTCGATAGCGGTGGTCATGCGGCCCTCCAGCTGGTTGGGGCGGCGGCGAGGAGACTGGTGGGACGGGCCAGGTCACGGGGCCGATCGGTCGCCCGCAGGTCGGCGGGGGTGTCGGTGGTGTCCGTGAAGACGGCGGTCGTCCGGCGGTTGGCGCGGGCGGCGTACATGGCCAGGTCGGCCCGGTGCAGCCACACGGCGGCGGGGTGGCCGGGATCGGCCAGGACCGCGCCGAGAGTCGCGCCGACAGCCAGCGGGCGGCTGTCGTAGCTGACCGGCGTGGTCAGCCGGGTGTGGATGTGGGTGAGCCAGTCGGCCAGCCAGGTTGCGGCGTCGCCGCGCCGGGTGGCGGGGCCGGTGGTGATGACGGCGAATTCGTCGCCGCCGAGGCGGGCGGCGATGCCGGCGGGGCCGGCGATGCCGGCAAGCCGGTTGGCGACGGTGGTGAGGATGTGGTCCCCGGCGTCGTGGCCGTGGGTGTCGTTGACCTTCTTGAAGCCCACGAGGTCGACCAGGACCACCGCGACGGGTCGGGAGGTGGAGTGGGCGGTGCGGATGAGGGTGTCGGCGGCGGCGGTGAGGCCGGCGCGGTTGTGGATGCCGGTCAGCGGGTCATGGGTAGCCGTGTGCCGGACGGTGGCGAGTTCAGCCCGCAGGCTGTGACGGGCGGTGAGGTAGCCGGCGGTCGCGGCGGCGCTGATAGCGGTGGCGGTGATGAGGGCGCGCAGTCGGGGCGTCATCGGGCACCGAGCCAGGCGAGGAAGCCCTCACGGGTGGGGCGCTTTTCCGCCCACACGCAGGCATCGGCGTAGGTTTCGAGGTCGTCCTCGGTGGCGTGCGACCAGTCGTAGTCGTCGGCAGCAGCGCGCAGGGTGGAGATGACCTGCTCGGCGGTGCGGCCGGGGCGGTCGTTCCACTCGAACGGGTCGGTGTCGAGGTCACCCTCGTGGTAGGGCCGGGCCGGGTCCGGGCCGGCGGTGTCCAGGTGGCAGGTCAGGGCGTCGAGGGTGCGGGAGTAGCCGCGAGCGGCGGCGGGGTTCTTGTGCTCGTGCGGAACGGGGATGCGGTGGCCGTAGACGGCTACGGCGATCGCGCCAGCCACGCAGGCCGGCGGGAACGGGTTGTCGTCCTGACTCGGGGCGTAGTAGACGCCTTGCGTCCAGCCCCTGAGTTCGAGGTAGCGGGCGGCGCAGCGCAGGATGTCGGCCGGGCTCAGGTCGGCCAGCGCGCCGGGGATGTGGTGCTGGTTTTGGGTAGGGTTCATGGCGGCCACGTCCTTTCGTGGGCGGTGGTTGGTGGCCGACGGGCCGGGTTCGCTTTCCTAGGGCTGGTCCCGGTCTGTCGGCCGTTCCTCTATCGGTGGTGCAGGTGGAGCCGGAGGAACACCCGCTGCCGGCCGTCGTCGGCGGCGGTGGGTGCGGATCGGAAGATGAGCGCGCCCGCGTTGCGGGCGATGGCGGTGAGCGCGGCGATGTCCTCGCCGGTGCCGACGAGCACCAGGTCCAGGACTCGGGTCGGAACAGCCGTCGTGGTCTTCATGCCGCCGCCTTCATGTCGGTGGCCTGCCCCTCGGCGGGGGTCACGAGGCCGCTGTGCCGGCGGGTCCACGCGGCGTAGTCGGCGACCCGGATGATGTCGGCGTCGGTCATGTAGGCGGCCTTGACCAGGGCCGGGATGCCGCCTTCGGCGATGAGGAGGCCGGCGCCCTGGTTGTTGGGGTCGATGGTGTTGGAGGAGAAGCCGCGGGCGGCCCAGCCGTGCCCGAGCACGATGTCGGAGGACACGTCGGTGGTGCAGCGGCCAGCGAACCGCCACGCGAACAGGTCCCGCAGCGAGGTCGGGATGATGTCCGAAGACGGCCGCTGCGTGGCGGCGGCGACGATGATGCCGACGGCGCGGCCACGGGCCACGATGTCGCGCAGCAGCGCGGCGAACAGCTCCTGTTCCTTCTTGTCGCCGGCGGTGGCGGAGAAGTAGGCGATCTCGTCGCAGGCGACGAGGATCTGACCGAACAGGTCGTTCGGGCCGATCTTCCGGCGACGGCGGGCCTTGAGGAAGGCGTAGCGGTTGTCCATCACCGTCTGCACCCGGCGCAGGGTGCGGATGGCGTAGGCGAGGTCCGGGCCGACGAACACGTCACAGGCGTCTTCCCACAGCCCGAGTTCGACCTGCTTGCCGTCGAGCAGGCACAGCCGCACGTCCGGGCACAGGGCCGCGTGCCCGACGATGGTGTTGAGCAGGCTCGACTTGCCCGCGCCGGGCTCACCGCCGATGAGGATGTTCCGGTAGATCATCGGCAGGTACACAGCCTGGCCGAACTCGTCGATGCCGAGGAACACCGGATCGAAGATGGACAGGCCAGCGCCGACCGGCACCGTGGCGGTCGGGTTGGCGGGGAGTTCGATGGTGTCGGTGAGGTCCATGGCGGGCTCCCGAGGTCGGTTGACACGTACGTGTCAATGCGGGCGGGGGTTGGGAAGGGGGCGCGGACGCTCGACCCGTCAGGGGTGCTTGGTCCGCGCCGTCCCGGTTGAGGTGTCAGGCGTAGTCGGAGGGGTCGAACCCGTCGGTCGGGCTCGTCGTGGTGGTGGGGTTGTTGCGCGGCATGCGCGGCCGGGGAGTGTCGGCGGTCGTGGTGACCGGCTCGTCCGGCACGTCGGGCAGATCGAGGCCGACAGGCGGCATGCCCTGGGAGGTGGGAGCATTGGCTGGCACGTCGGTGGGGACGTAGTCCGGCAGCGGGGACACGATCGTTGCCGCCAGGGGTTCGCGGCGGGTGATGTCCACGCGGATCAGCGCCGCGTAGCGGCGGGAGGCGCGTATGACGCGGACCTCGTTGGCCCAGCACGCCACGGCGAGCTTCTGCACCTGGCCCTCCTGCTCCAGGTCGCGGAGCGAGAGGCCGGGACGCAGCCACACCCAGACCCGTTCACCGGCCGGGGTCGGCCGGGCGAGCAGGATCAGCGGCAGCGAACCGGAGCGGTTGGTGGCGATGAACGCCGCGAAGCACATCCGCAGTCGGTGCCGGACGATCAGACACCAGGTCAGGGCCAGGATGCGGCGGCGGACCGGGCCGATCGCGGCCGGGAGGCCGACGACCAGGACGACGGTGAGCAGCGACCCCCACATCGGGGTGGACTGCATCACCCAGGTCCAGCCGTAGACGGCGACCAGGCCGAGCAGGATCTCGGTCAGCCAGTGCCAGAACACCCGCAGGACCGGCCACGCCACGATCAGCGCGAATGCGACCGCGCCGCAGGCAGCGCCGATGACGCCGCCGAGCACGGCGCCCACGATGGGGTGCAGGTAGTGCGAGGCCACCGTGGCGGCCAGCAGGCCGACCACACCGAGGATGACCCAGAACGCGATCGTGGCCCGACGACGATACGAACGGGCGACCGGAGCTTCGATGACAGTGACAGCGTTGCCCCCACGGTTCGACCAGCCGAACGGGGACCGAGACGTAGACTTGGACACGACAAGTCCTCCCTACTAGGGACCGGATTTGTTGGGACAGGACGCGGGGTCGCAGACGACGCCAATCAACGGCGACCCCGTGTCCACCACTTCGCTTCTGTGAACCCGAACGGTGACGCCCGCCGCTAGACGGCGGCGGTGTCCATCGCGGTCAGCGCCGAGGCCCGGAACGCCACACCCGAGCGGACCTTGCCGTCCCGATCGTTGACCCAGGGCAGCGCCTCCAGATCCACCGGCACGACCGGCTGACGCACCGTCACCGCCGGCATCACCGGGTTGACGACCGTCACGTTGATGACCTCAGCGGCACCCTCGGACAGCGCGTAAAGCTGCACCGTCCACATCGGGTTCTTTGACTCCCGGTCGAACTTCTGCTGACCGTTCTGGTCCAGCTTCGGCACCGGGTTGACCGCGACCTCGTACGACACCCGCGAGGTGTCCAGCAGCAGACGTCCCATGACTGACTCCTTCGTCTCGTGAGCTGAGCCCGTATCGGTGGGCCAGGTGCGTCCTCTCCGGACGGCAGCTCTTGTGGAATCAGGGTGCGTCGATCAGTAGTGACGACTTCACCACGAGGTATGGACGACTAGGGACGTCCTTGTTAGGGTTAGCCGTCCTTCTAGTCGTCCCCGCCGTCGAGCCAGCAGGAGCCGAGATGCCGAACGACCGTCTACGTAGCGGGATGCTTAAGAAGGGCCTGACGCCGGCCACACTGGCGGACAGGCTCGGCGTCGACCCAAAGACGGTCGAGCGTTGGGTCACCCAGAGCCGGAACCCGTACCCGCGCTACCGCCACTCCATCGCAGAGCTCCTGGACGAAAGTGAGTCGTACCTTTGGCCGGACGCTCTGCCGACGCAGCGAGCGGTGCAGGTCAGCCAGTCCGAAGTCGTTCACATCTACCCGCGCCGCGGAGCCGTCCCGCCCGACCTCTGGCAGCAGCTCCTGGAGAAGGCCACTCGACAGGTCGGCGTCCTGGTCTACGGCGGGTTGTTCCTGCCCGAGTTCAACCACCGCTGGATACCCACGCTCCGGGAGAAGGCGCTGGGCGGCGCCCAGGTCGAGCTGCTATTCGGCGACCCGGAGGGCAGGCACATCGCCGAGCGCGGTGACGACGAAGGCATCGGGCATGCCATGTCCAGCAAAATCCTGAACGCGCTGGCGTTCTACAAGGACCTGCGGGACCTGCCCAACGTCGGGATCTACTACCACGACACGATCCTCTACAACTCCATCTACCGCTTCGACGACGAGATGCTCGTCAACACCCACCTCTACGGCACACCAGCCGCCTACGCCCCGGTGCTGCACCTGCGCCGACTCGGCGGCGGGGACCTCTTCGACAGCTACGTCGCCAGCTTCAACCGAGTCCTCGGCAAGAAGCGTGCCGTCTGGCCTGAACACTGAGCGACCAGCGGTGAGACGCTAGGGACATGGCGCGGATCGAGCACTTCAACAACCCGAACGCCCCGAAGCCGAACAGCATCGTTGTTGCGGTGACCGTCTTCGTCCAAGACGAGCAGGGACGGGTACTGCTCATTCAACGCACCGACAACGGCCTCTGGGCGCTACCCGGTGGCGCCCAGGACTTCGGCGAGTACATCGCCGAAACCGCCGTCCGAGAGACGCGCGAGGAGACCGGCATCGAGGTCGAGGTGACCGGGGTGGTAGGGATCTACACCAACCCGAACCACGTCGTGGAGTACAGCGACGGCGAAGTACGACAGCAGTTTTCGATCTGCTTTCTCGGCCGATACGTCGCCGGGGAGCCGACTACAAGCGATGAGTCGTCGGCGGTTCGATGGGTCGCAGAGACGGAGTTGGACGATCTATCTATCCACCCGTCGATGCGACTGCGCATCGACCATGGCTTTGAACATCGGAATCAGCCCTATATTGGCTGATCCTGCATTCGCGCTTCCGTCCGTCTAATGGCTGTCAGCAGCGGACGCTCGGCTTTCGCCCAGAACCGCGTCACCAGGTCGTCGGGACCGTAGCGCTGTCGGATTTCCGCCAGCCTGTCCTCGACACTGAGGTTCTGGCCGTCCGGCCCCGTGGTCATGTCTGCATACCACAGGGCGTCGGAGGTGGCCGACTCCTCGCGTGGAAACTCAGCCATCAGCACATCATTGAGCCCTCGCTCGACCGCTTCATATTCGGCGCAGGAGTGGTGGGCAACGAGCCCGGCGAGCCTCGGCGGGTATCCCTCGCGCAGAAGCCACCGGGCACCGTCTAATGCGTGGAAGCCGGTCTCGACAATGCCAGGCGCATAGCCGATGTCGTGAAGCCATGCGGCAGCCACGAGTAAGTCTTCGTCGTTGCCGGCCAGGGAACCGAGAGCACCTGCTTTCGCCGCGACTGCCTGGACGTGCCGCCATCGTCTTGGCAGCGCTGCCGCGAGCTGCTGCTCAGCTGTGTGGGCCGCGCGGTCGGGGAGACGCACGCGTGGATGGTAAGGCGACCAGGCAAGCCGGCGCTACATTTGGCGACTGTCGGCGTCACAGACAAGGTCTCCCGGTCAACCAGGTGGACTGCCGTCGGCACCTAGCCGTTGGCCTCGCGCATCGTGAGGTTGACCTCAAGCGTCGCGACGTCGCTCAGCCGGTGAGCGGGTACGCCGGGTAGTTGCGCAATCAGCTAGGTCTTGTGCAATGCGGGAGACTGGAGCGGTGACCACGAACGATGCAGAACGACGCCCGCGACCACGCTTCAGGCGGCGCACCGAGCCCGTTGTTGGCGCGGTCGATCCGGAAGCCCTGTTCGGGGAGCTGCCCCGGACACCGAGGGGCGTGGGTGCCCTGTGGTCGCACCAGGCCGACCAGCTTCGGACGTACGCCGAGGATCACCGGGACAGCCCGGACGTGGCGCTTGAGCTTCCGACTGGGTCTGGCAAGACCCTCGTGGGTCTCCTCATATCGGAGTGGAGGCGCCGGACGCTCGGTCAGCGGGTGGTCTACGCGTGCCCGACCAAGCAACTCGCCCGCCAGGTGTTGCAGAAGGCGAACGCTCAGGGCATCCCGGCCGTGATCCTTATCGGCTCGCATCGGACCTGGGATCAGGCCGAGCTCGCTCGGTACACGCGAGGCGACGCCATCGCCGTCACCACCTACAGCGCAATCTTCAACATCAATTCATACCTGGGTGACGCCCAAACCCTGGTGTTCGACGACGCCCACGCCGCGGAAGGCTTCGTAGCGGAGGCGTGGGGGCTGAGCGTCGACCGCGAGTTGGACCAGTACGAGCAGTTGTTCGACGCGCTCGGCGATTCTGTGGAGCCGTCCTTTGTTGCGCGGATGGTTGCGCCTGCCGGGCCAGCCGCCGATGCCGGAGAGGTGCGGCTTATCCCTATCGGTGCAGTCATGCGCCACGCCGCGGAGATTGACCGGGTCTTGGCTGGGCTGAAAGACAATCCTTCTTACCGGTTCAGGATGCTGCGCGCCAACCTCAGCTCGTGCCTCTTCTACGTGTCGCGGCGCGAGTTCTACATCCGCCCAATGATTCCTCCAACGTTTGAACACGAGCCCTTCACGGGGCCAGTCCAGCGGCTCTACCTGTCGGCGACCCTCGGTGACGCTGGCGAGCTGGAACGCGCCTTCGGTCGCACCGGCTTCAAGCGGGTCCCCGTGCCTCCGGCGTGGGACAGGACCGGCAGCGGGCGGCGCTTCTTTGTTTTTCCGGAGCTTGCGGCTCCGCCGACCGAGGCTCCACCGAAAGAGACTCCGCCGGCCGGCGAGGACACTGAGGGCGCGGATGAGCCAGACGCAGGCTTGCTCGGCGACCTGCTCGACCTCGCCAAGAAGCGACTAGTGCTTACACCCGACAACGATTCGGCCACCCGTATCGCCGACCTGCTCGGCGTTCCTGACGAGGAGCGCTTCACGGCCAAAGATTCGGATACCGGCATCCAACCGTTCATCGACGCGGACACTGGCACGCTGCTAGCGCCCAACCGCTACGACGGCATGGACCTGGCCGACGACGCCTGCCACATGATGCTCATGTCCGGTTTGCCGACTGCATCCCACCTTCAGGATCGGTTCTTGGAAACCAAGCTCCGTGCCACCGAGGTGCTTGACGAGCGGATCCGCACCCGCGTTCTGCAGGGTGCCGGCCGGTGCACCCGCGGCCCGAAGGATTGGGCTGTCGTCGTGGTGACCGGCGAGGACATCCTGCGCTTCCTGTCGCGTGCAGAGGTGAGGAAGTCGTTGCCGGTCGAGCTGCAAGCCGAGATCACCTTCGGCCTTGAGCAGAGCCAAGCGGCAGCCGATGATCTGCTCTACCTCGCCGAGAGTGCACTGAACCAGGACGAGATCTGGCGAGAAGACGCCGAGCCGGAGCTGGCCAAGCTGCGCCGCGAGGCCACCCGTGCCCCCCAGCCCAACGTGAAGGAGTTGGGTGAGAGCGCGGTGCGCGAGGTGCGGGCCTGGACTTATGCCTGGCAGCAGGACTGGGAACCGGCAGCCCGGACGGCCGTTGAGGTGTTCGAGAACCTGCGGGCGCCCGGCCTCCGGCCATACCGCGCCCTGTGGGCCTACCTCGGTAGCGCCTGGTCCGCCCTGGCCTCCACGAACGACACCTCTCCGGCCGCCCTGCGCAGTGCTGACCTGCTGCGTAAAGCACACGGGGCCTCCGTTGGGACCACATGGCTTAAAGAGGTCCAGCCCCTACCGAGTGCGACCTACGACTCCGACCCGACGGACGAGGAAAGTGTGGAGCGCGTAATCGCGCTACTACAGGGCAGGCTGAGTTCCCCGGTGAAGTTCGAGCGCGAGTCCTCGAATATGCTCGCGGACCTGAACCAGCGGGAGGCCTCCAGATACGAGCAAGGGCTCGTTGCGCTAGGTGAACTCCTGGGCGCAGAGTCGTTCAAGCCACCGGGCAAGGGGAGAGCGGACGCCGCATGGGTGTGGAGCCCGCTCTGGATGACCATCGAGGCGAAGAGTGAGCAGGAATCGGAAGGCATGCTGAGCATGGACTATGTGCGGCAGACCAATTCCCAGCTCGATTCATTGGCCGGTGACCGCGAGGTAGAGGCGCCGCCCGAGGGCAGCGTTTCGGTCGTTGTGACGCCTCGCAGTGTGGTCGACCCAGACGCGGTACCGATGGCGGCTCCCCACGTCTACCTAGCGACGCCGAAACTCATCATGGATATCGCGCATGACACAGTGCGAGCTTGGAAGGAACTGCGTGGGATGGCCAAGGGGGTGTCTGGCGAGATACTCCATCCCGACGTCGCCCGCGTTCGGTGGGAGCACCGCGTGCTGCCCACGCAGGTGAGGGAACGTCTATGCCGGGATTCGATCCGGGGAATTTAAGTTTCCCCACCTCCGGACTTCCATCCGTTCGCTAAACCCGTGGGGTCGTCCGCCGAGCGAATCCCTGAATGATCTTGGCGACCAGCAACTGAGACGCTGCAGTGCCAAGCATCAGACGGCGCAGGATAAGGCTCTACGTCTTTCTAACCTGCGTCTGCTGTCGTACCCCACTTGATGCGTTACACTGCGGCTTTGGTGGATGGGTTGCACCTACCTTGAGCATGCCGGATACGGACGTGATGCAGACTGTCCCCGACGGCTGGTGTTCCGGGCATCCACTTCTGCCGAAGAGAGTGCATTCCGGATGGTTTGGAAGTGCGCAAGTCTAGAGCCTTTCGGATTTACGGCCATGGCTATTTGGCCTGCAGAACGTTAAGATGCCGCTGTGACTGAGCAGGAAATTTCACGGGGCGACGCGCCGGCCCGCGAGGAGCCTCATTTCGGCGATGCTAGGGATGGCGTATGGTCCCGAGCGATGGCAGCAGGGATCGAGGCCGACTGGTCGGAGCGCTTCAGAGAGAATGGCGAATCAATAAAAAATCTGACACTCCATCTGCCCAATGGTAGGGAAAAGAGACGTTTGCCAATAGTCCCCCGGAGCGCGGCAGACTTCCTGCAGGGCAATTTTGAGAGTTGGACGTTCCTGTCGGAATACCTCGCCTTCCTGGATCGCAAAGACCAGGTCATCGAAGCGTTCGTTCGGCCCGCCGCATCAGGAATGCGCTGGCTGCCCCAAGACCTCCCAGGAGCCGTCCAAACATCTGGCGACCCTCCGGTCACCGAAGTCGATAGCCCCGAAGAATTTTCGGCGGAATTAGCGAACAGGCCGACCATGCATATCGATTCCGATAAACCGTGGAAGCTGCCTATTGAAGGATCTACGATTTACGAGGTGGAGTTATCGCCTCCATCGCCCGGAATGCAGGGCCTGGAGATCATTCGATATCGTAGACCGCCGAGTTTGAACCGATCCACAACCTTGAAGATCAGAAATGTCAAGTTGGAGCGCCACGACGATGCCGTCACCCTCCTGGAGAGCCTGTCTGGGGCGCTGTTTTTCGAAGTCGATCTTTTGTATGGAGGACTGTTCCAGCTTGTCCGGTTCGATCGCGATGTGCCGATTTGGTCCCGGCAGCCCAAAGGTACAACTACTAAGCTCAGGCTTCCAAAAGTGCAATACGCCCAAGAGGCGACTGCGCTCTACGAGTATGGACGAACGGCGGTTGGGACACCACTGCTTGAATTCCAAGCGTTCTATCAGGTAATAGAATACTTCTTCCCCTTATTCTCTCGTGCCGAGACTCTACGGAGATTGCGTCGACAGCTGTCCGATCCGCGCTTCGATCTGCACGACGAATCGCACCTTAACCAGGTCTTGGCTATCGCCTCCCAGTCGCCGCGCGGCTTCGGCGGAGAACGGGAACAACTCAAGGACACCCTGGACGCAGTCGTTGAGGACTCGGAACTTCGCGAGTTCATCAAGGCCGATGAAGACCGCGAGAAGTTTCTTACGGAGGGGAAGAAGATTAAAGATGTGACGGTTATCAACCTGCTGGACGCCGGCAACAGACTGAGCCGTCAGGCCGCGGATCGCGTGTACGACATTCGTTGCAGGGTTGTACACACGAAGGAGGACGGCGGCAAGTCGGGAGCCAAAATGATCGTTCCTGGGAGCCGAGAATCTAAGCTCCTTCAGCATGACATCGAATTAGTGCAATTTTTGGCACAGAAGGCGATTATTGCCGGTTCCCGTCGGGCGCCATGGTGATCGCAAATTGCGACACTTCCAAGATTCGGGAGCACGGCTCTCAGCCTGCGTCTGCTGTCGGGTCTCATGACCTGCATCAACCTGCGTCTGCTGATGTGAGAACTTTCTGTACGGCATCAAGGCGGCCCGCGTCGCGGGCCGCTCGCGCCGCCGAACCTGGGCCGGGCCGATGGCCCGCCGCCGCGCCTCTGGCCTTCGGCCGCCAGCGCGTCGGTGTTAGCCCGCCGGCGGCGCGACATACGACGGAGCCCCGGGCCGCCATGGGTACTGACAGATCCCGGGGCTTCGATGTTGAGCACGACAAGGCAGTGCCTCCGGCGGGGTCCTCGGGCACTCCGGGATGGTTGGCGCCATCCCGACAACCATCGTCCGGGCAGAGCCGAGTGGGTGGGGCCTGCCCGGTCAAGGTCGTTCAGACGGTGGGGTGCTCCACCTTGACCGGGCAGGCCCCACCCACTCCACGGTGTGCGGACGAAGGCCGACGGGATGGCAAGGCGGGCATGAGGGCGGGAGATGGCGGGTTGGCAGATCGCATTGCGCGCCCTCTCGGCCGCCAGCTCTTATACCCTGAGCGCTCTAAATCAATCTGCGGACTACAGGCCGGAGCGCCGCTACAAGAAGGCTCTTATCCAAGGTTGTCAGGTGAGTGTGGCAAGCTTCGATGTTGTCGGACTCGCTAAGCTCTGACCAGTCCAGTTGATAGCCTGCCGCTGCTCCGAGTTGACGGAAGAAGGCGCGGAGCGTCCTCCCGTTGCCCTCCCTGAAGGGGTGGCAGACATTCAGCTCGCCATAGTACTCGGCAAGCGAATCCACGAAAGACTCGTGATTCAAGCCGATCAGATGCCCGTCCTCCCGAGCGAGCTTTCGAAGCAATGCCGAAACCTGATCGTCGACGAAACGCCAGTGGCAGAAGCGCACGCCCTTGCTTATGTCGACAGTCCGGGTCTGTCCGGCCCAATCATAGATATCGCTGAACAAAGCTCGGTGAAACCGCTGGAGATGTGCAAGACCGTAGTCACCCGGGATCGTAGTTCGCGCGATCTGCACGTCTCGCACGGAGACGAGGCGCGCCTCCACCTCCAGGAGCACTATGGGATCCATGACGCCGAGCTTGTTTTGCAGGCACTCCGTGCCCGGCCAGCAGTAGGGATCAGACACCGGTAATCCGAGATATCTCCCGGGCAATCAGCTCCTCAGGGCTGATCAGTCCCGCCGCGACATCCCGCAGCTGATTCTCCCATTCCTCGTCAAACTCTATGCCCTCAAGGGCCGCGCTTGCGCTGGCGAGCGTGACAGCTGTCTCCGGCTCGGCGACCTGCCGTGAATAGTAGTCTTTGATCGTCTCTACGCTGATAGGGGCATTCGAAGGTGCCGATTCGGGCAATGGGCCCCTTGCCACGCGCCATGGCAGCTCGTTGTGGGTCATACGCGACAGCTCAATTGCGGAGAAAGAGCCGTACTCCGCAACGACCCACGCAACGCAGTTGAGCTGGTCACCGTTCAGGTTGGCGGACGACCCCAGTGGCCAAGAATCAATGCTATAACGACCGCGGTGCTGCCTGTAAAGAACCGGCACGACCGGCCCCTGCCTCCAGGCCTCAATCGACTCGTCAAACAGGGTGGTGCCGAAGCGAGCAAGGTGCCAACCTTGGCAGTAGTACACGAGCTTCTCCAGCTTCATCGCGGACATGCTGCCGAGGCGTTCGATTACAGCGGCTGCAACGTCATGCACTGTTGCCATGGTCACCCCCTTCGCTCGGTAGCCTAGCGCCATCTCCTACGCGACGTCGTAACTGGCGCGGCGTGTCGGCTTGACTTCCAGTCTATCGGACGGTCTCTCGCGTTTCTAGAACAGAGGTGCTAACTCGGCTTGGTTTGCTGGCGAAGGTCGGCCGAGTCGCGCGGAGGATCCAGCGCCGTGCGCGGCGAGGCATCGCCACGATTGTCAGATCTACGACCCAAACCAGACATTCACGTTGCGCATTCACATCGGTACTCTTTGCGCTCATGGCGTCGCGTGGCAAGTCGAAGCTGTGGCAGTACTGGGGCTACGGCGTCCTGGCAGTGCTCCTGCTGTCGCTTGGAAGCGCCACGTTCGGCCCGGCCGTCTACCTGGTGCTCCTAGGGCTGCTGCTGGTCTTCGTACTCTTCACCGCTCCGGTCTACTGCGGAGCGATCAACCGCAGGCGCGGCAACGCCGTTGAGTTCTGCCGCAACAACTCCACTGGGCTGATCTTGGGCTGCCACCTTCGACAGCACAAGTTTCAGAAGCTGGGGCGTGAGTGGTGGTCCCTCGGTTGGCGCCAGAAGACTGAAGGACTCTGGACCGGAGGTCAAGCCAAGATGGCTACCCTCAGCTTCGTTGTCGGCAGCGTGGTTAGTGTCGTCGGTCTCCTGAAGTAGGCAGACCTGCCGCTGGCTGCTTGGGCGGCAGTGATGGCATGTGACCCGCCTGCGGTTTATGAAGGAACCCAGGGTTGGCTACCTTCTCAGCGAGGTACTGCTCACTAGTCAGCGGCCAGTGCGCCGACTTTCAGAACCGAGTGCTCGCCGCTCTTAGGTACTGACCCGCCCGGTACGACCCACGGAGCGACCTCTACCGCCAACTGAAGACCCTTAACCAGCGCCTCCCATCCATACAGGACGGGGGTGTTGGTCAGTCCAGGGGCGTTGTAGTTACCTGAACACTCTTCGCGTTTACTGCGCCGCGCAGCGCTCCCGTGTCGGTTCGAGGTATACCCGGCCCACCCCTCGGCCCGTTTCGCGCGTCAGCGTGGCTCTCAGGGCGTCTGGCGCGGCTGTTGCAGCCGGGGCCGGTGGGGTGTGCGGTACTCTTGACGCGTCGACCTCTCGGGGAGGACCGGCCCTGTGGCCGGGGGTATCGCGCGAGCGTTGCCGTGGTCGGGGGCGGAAGGGCTTTGGCATTCAGGAGGATCGTTCGAAGATCAAGTTCCCGGGGGGAGCTTCGTTCAGCACGCGGGCGCGAGGTGTGGACCTGGCAGTCCGGCGGTCGCTGCTGCCTATGAAGCGATCTTGATTCGTCGTCACCTGCGGGCGACTACATAGAGTTACGCAGAACGTGAGGGTGATGATCACCCCCTGCGTGGGTGCAGTTCTTCCTTCTACTACATCTCGTGGCCTAGAAACTAAACAGACTCAACATCTAGTAACTACGTCGGTGTGGTTCAGCTTGACGCCATCGAGAACTACCCCTACGCTGAGCGACGAGAACGAGTAGAGCCCCGGCCAGATGCCGAGGTTCGACATCCGTCCGGGGCTCAGTGCAACTTTGGTAGGGCTGCACTTGAACTCTACAACTGAAGTGGTAGGCCGTGGTCTAGGCCCCTGTCACATTCAGGTAAACGGATGGCTCGCCTCGCCGCGCATCCGCTGCTCAGACGGCGGGCGCAGAGAGCTGTTTCGATGGAATTCCAGATCCGGAACGCGCAGGGCAGCCAGCGGTACTACTGGCGCATCGTCGCCAGCAACGGCCAGGTGCTCGCCACGTCGGAGACCTACTACAACAAGAGCGACGCCCAGAGCGCCGCTCAGTCGGTCAAGTCGAACGCCGCTTCGGCCCCGATCGTGGACTACACGGGAACCGCGTCGTACGGCCGCTGGTGACCTGACGGAGTTGCCCCCGGTGCAAGACTTCCTCGCGCCGGGGGCGCTCTGCATTGTGGGTGGCCAGTTGCCCTCGGGCGGCGCTAGTCCTCGTCGGTCGGGCGGGGCTGACGGTACTCGGCGATCCAGGCTTCGATGTCCGCAGCAAGCCACACCAAGATCATGCCGTGTCCAGGCCGTCTAACGAGAGCCAACGACGACCATCGTTGACCAGCCATGCCAGGCGTAGCAGCAGCTCAGAGCCACAGTCGTGCGGTTTGATCCGCTATGCCCTCTGGTCTAGATCAATACCGCTGGAAGTAGCGCGGCGGGGCCTCAGCCCCACCAGCTGAGCACCGACACGGCGAGCATCCCCAGCGCCAGGACGGCGAGGAGGAACACCAGCACCCGGTGACGCGACCTGCGCGCCCGCCCGCCGGCCGGACCCGCTACCGCCCGGTCGCGGGCCACGGCTTCGGCGAACCGCTCGAAGTCCGCGACCTGGCCGCCCGCGGTCAGCCCGACCGTCTCGGACACCTCGGGCAACGGTGGCGGCGGGGAGACGTCCTGCGTCTCGTACCGCGGCTCGATCCGCGGCGGCAGCCGACGGAAGCGGTCGCTCATGCGGCCAGGGTGACAGACGAACGCCAAGGCCGGCAGTGGCCGCCGTCGCGGCGGCCACTCCCGACGCTGTCAGAGCGGATAGGTGCGGGCGACCGCGAGCATCTCCGAACTGTGCGAGCCGACCACCCCGACGTCCGCCGGGCGGGGCCGGAAGCCGGGCAGCGCGTCCAGGCCGTCGCTGGCGTCCATCGCGCGCAGCGCCACCTGTCCGGCCTTCGGCGTCACGGTCAGCGTCACCTCGATGCCCTCGGCCGGCGGGGCGTGGAAGACCACCCCGAAGCCCCACTTGCCGTCCCGCGCCTCGACCGGCACCGGACGGCCGGCCACCTCGGCGCGCAGCACGGTCGCCGTCGCCGAGTCGACGTGCAGGGTGGCCAGCCGGACCGGGCGTTGCGGGGTGAGCCACAGCCGCAGCGTGCGCTCGCCACCGGCGGTGCTGTCGGCGAGCACGTCCAGCTTCGGGGCGGGCAGGTTCGCCGCCTGCGCCGGACCGCCGAGCAGGTCCCCGTCGCCCAGGCCGGGGAAGTCGTCGGTCACCGAGACCGGGCCGTCGACGTACTGACCGGTCCAGGGCTGCGGGTCGGCCTCGTGGCTGAGCCAGCGGGCCTGGCCGGTGCCGGCGTCCAGGGCGTACATCAGGTGGGTGGGCGCGGGGTGCGCGGCGTCGAACCGGTCGACGGCGAGCCCGACCCCGGCGAACACCACCGCGGCGAGCGCGCCGGCCGCAGCCGGCAGCGCGCCGAGCCGGCGGGCGCGCAGCGCGACCAGGCCGCGCTGGCCGCCGGCCTGCGGGTGCAGCAGGTCCACCACCGGCAGCGCGGCCAGCCCGAGCAGCACCGCGACCAGCGCGGCCACCCCGCCCATCGCCATGCCGAGCGCCGGGAAGAGCAGCACCACCGTCGGGAGCAGGATGATCACGGCGACCGCGCCGGCCGCCGTCACCGCGACCACCGGCCACGGGCCGTCGAGCCGGGTGGCCAGCGCCGCCAGCCCGCCGAGCGTGCCGGCCAGGGCCGGCAGGGTGAGCAGGTACGCCCCGCCGGGCACCAGCACGGCGAGCAGCACCCCGAGCAGGGCGAGCCAGCCCAGCGCGCCGACCGCCAGCGCGGCCGGGCCGATCCGGCGGCGGGTCAGCGCGTACCAGGCGAACAGGATCGCGGCGGCCAGCGCCACCACGGCCAGCCGGTACCAGATCGGCCGGTACGGGTCGAGCAGCTCGGCGTAGCCGGGCCGGATCGCCGTGACCACCGCCCAGAGCAGTTGCGCGGCCACCGGGGCGGCCACGATCGGCACCAGCGCCAGCCCGAAGCCGGCGACCAGCCGGCCGGTGGTGGCCCGGCCGCGCCGGCGGGTCAGCCAGCTGAGCGCGACCACCGCGGCCAGCGCGACGAGGGCCAGCGGCAGGGTCAGCCAGCCGGGGTAGTGGACCAGCCCGCCGGGCACCGGGAAGTAGGTGGCGTCCTGGCCGGCGCGCAGCGTGGCCAGGTCGACCCGGCCGAACTCCCGGGCCAGGCCGAGCGCGTTGTCCCCGTGCTGCTGCAGGCTCGCCCGGTCCAGCGCGGCCGGGGTGTCCAGCGGCGTGTGGTAGATCGCGCCGCCGTCGATGTACGCCGAGTTCAGCCCGAGGAAGTCCCGGTCGAGGAACGCGGTGAAGTCGGTGTCGTTGGGCAGCGCCCGGTAGATCTCCACCGCGAACGAGGTGCCCACCGGGTGCGGCGCCGCCCGCCCGAAGACGTCCACCAGCTTCGCGTTGTTCCGGGACGTCTCGAACATGATCACCGGGCCGGTGGATCCGCGGGCCTCCAGGTTGAGCACCACCCCGCCGTCGGCGGCCAGCGGGTGGCTGGCGGCGAAGGCCGAGGCGCCGCAGAGGCACGCCTCCTCGGCGTCGGTGAGCACGAAGACGATGTCGTTGCGCGGCCGCGGACCGGCGGCCAGCGCCCGGGCCACCTCCAGGATGGCCGAGGTGCCGGCGGCGTCGTCGTTGCCGCCCGGACCGGTCTGCACCGAGTCGTAGTGGGCGACCAGGAAGACCTTGCCGGTCGGGTCGGTGCCGGGAAGCCGGGCCACCACATTGCGTACCCGGGCCAGGGTGGCGCCGCCGGCCGCGCCGCTGAGCTGGCCGGCCTCCGGAGCCACCGTGTCCTGCACCTCGGTCTCCAGGCCGAGCCCGCGCAGCACCCCCTCGACGTGGGCGCGGACCTGGTCGTTGGCCGGGCTGCCGGCCACGTGCGGCCGGGCCGCGATCACCTTGACGTTCTCGTACGCCCGCGCCGCGCTGAACTCGCCCGGCGGCGCGTCGGCCGGGCGCGGCGCCGGGGTGCGCAGGTCGAGCAGGGCGCCGGCGCCGACGGCGAGCAGCGCGACCAGCGCCGCCACGGCGGCGAGCAACCGGCGGCGGGGCCGGGCGAACGCGCGGTCGGCGGCGAGCACGGGCGAGCCGGGGCGGGTCGGGGCGTGCTCCGGCGCCGGAGTGGGGGGTGCGCCCACGGGGACTCCTCGGGGTGGGACCAGGGTGGGCACCATCCTGCACCGCCGTGGCCGCCGGTGACACTGGCCGATCCGGCGTAGATCCGGTTTGTCCGGCAACGGGTAGTGATCCGTCCCATCCCGCCCCGCGCCGGGTCCGTCGTGTTGTGTGCGACCGTTGTCTAATACAGGATCAGCAGGGCACTCGGAAGGAGCCCGACATCACCAGCGAACTCCCGCGTCTCGCGGCGGTGACCCGGCCGTACCGGGGGACCGGTCTGGCCGGTTCCCCCGTCGTGCCGTACCCGCACGGCGGCCTGGGACGGCACCCCAACCTGCCGCCCGGCGAGCGGCTGCGGGTGCTGCTGGTCGAGGACGACGAGGGGGACGCCTTCCTGGTCGGCGAGCTGCTCGCCGAGACCAACTCGATGATCGACCTGCTCGTCGCGACCAGCCTGAGCGAGGCCCGGCAGCGGGTGATGGGCGTGGACTGCGTCCTGCTCGACCTCGGCCTGCCCGACGCGCAGGGGCTGGACGGGCTGCGGGCGGTGCTGGAGATGGCCAGCGGCGCCGCGGTCTGCGTGCTGACCGGCCGCTCGGACGAGCACCTGGGCATCGTCGCGGTCGCCGAGGGGGCGCAGGACTACCTGGTCAAGGGCCAGGTCGACGGGGTGCTGCTGACCCGGGCGCTGCGCTACGCGGTGGAGCGCAAGCGGGCCGACGAGAACGCCCGCAGGCTGCGCGAGGTGGAGCTGCGTCAGGCCGAGTCGGCCCGCCTGGAGCGCGGCCTGCTGCCCCAGCCGCTGATGACCACCGACCAGGTCGCGGTGCACGCCTTCTACCGGCCGGGCCGGCACGCCGCGCTGATCGGTGGCGACTTCTACGACGTGGTGCAGACCCGTCCCGACCGGCTCGACCTGATCGTCGGTGACGTCTGCGGGCACGGCGCCGACGAGGCGGCGCTCGGCGTCGAACTGCGGGTGGCCTGGCGGGCGCTGATCCTCGCCGGGGTGCCCGACGACGAGGTGCTGCCGGCGCTGGAGCAGGTGCTGATGAGCGAGCGCCGGCTGCAGGAGATCTTCGCGACCGTGGCCACCGCCCGGCTGGACCTGGACGCCAACCGGGCCACCGTGCGGTTGGCCGGCCACCCGCCGCCGCTGCTGCTCTCCCGCGGCCGGGTCGCGCCGGTTCCCGCCCCCGGCGGTCTGCTGCTGGGCGTACGACCGCGCCGGCCGGTCGCCTACGACCTGGAGTTCGAGGCCGATGACTGGTCCCTGTTGATGTACACCGACGGCCTGATCGAGGGCCGGATCGGCGAGGGCGACGAGCGCCTCGACGTGCCCGGCCTGAACGACCTGATCGCGGAACCGGCCAGCCGGCAGGTGCCGCTGCCCGAGCTGCCCGCCTGGCTGGTCGGGCGGGCCGAGCAGCTCAACGGCGGCCCGCTCGCCGACGACGTCGCCATGCTGCTGCTCAGCCGGGGTGGTGGCCGGTGACCGCACAGACCTCCGGCTGGACCCTGCGCCAGCGGGTAGTGACGCTGCTCGCCGTGGTCGGCCTGCTGCTGGTCGGCCTGGCCGTGGCCGAGGCGTTCGTGGCCACCCAGAACCGGGCCAAGACCGACGCCGTGCTGAACAAGACCGCTCCGCTGCGGGTGCAGGCGCAGGAGCTGCTCAACGCGCTGTTGGACCAGGAAACCGCGGTCCGCGGCTTCGCGGTCAGCGGCGACCGGGCCGACCTGGCCCCGTACGACGACGGGCTGCGGCTGGAACGGGACCGGGTCGCCTCGATGCAGCAGCTGCTGGACGACTACCCGGAGATCCGGGAGGAGCTGCGACAGGTCGAGAGCCAGGCCGAGCAGTGGCGGCAGTCGGTCGCCCTGCCGGTGATCGCGACGACCGAGCAGGAGGGCACGGCCGCCGGCCAGGCACTGGTCACCGACCAGGCCCGTCAGCAGTTCGACCAGGTGCGGGACGCCGTCAACGCGCTCCAGGACGAGATCGTCTCCGCCCGGGAGAAGGGCGCTCGGGACGTGCAGCGGACCGGCAACCTGCTGGTCGTCCTGCTGATCGTCGCCGCGCTGGTGGTGGTGGTCACCGGCGCCGTGCTGCTGCTCTCGCTGGACCGGATGGTGGTCCGCCCGCTGACCGCGCTCGCCGACCAGGTGCGCGAGGTGGCCGAGGGCGACTACCAGCACAGCATCACCGGCGCCGGGCCGCCGGAATTCCGCCGCCTCGCCGACGACGTGGACGCGATGCGGCGGAAGATCGCCAAGGACCTGGCCGAGGTACGCGAGGCCCGGGAACGCATCGAGTGGGTCAACAGCCAGCTGCAGAAGCAGGCCGAGGAGCTGACCCGGTCCAACCGCGACCTGGAGCAGTTCGCGTACGTGGCCTCGCACGACCTGCAGGAGCCGCTGCGCAAGGTGGCCAGCTTCTGCCAGTTGCTCCAGCGCCGCTACGCCGGGCAGCTCGACGAGCGGGCCGACCAGTACATCGCCTTCGCCGTCGACGGCGCGCAACGGATGCAGCGCCTGATCAACGACCTGCTGGCCTTCTCCCGGATCGGCCGGCTCACCGCTGGCTTCACCGAGGTCGACCTGAACAAGGTGATGGGCGACGTGGCCGGGCAGACCGAGGCCGCCCGCCAGTACGCCGACGCCGAGCTGACCTGGTCCGAGCTGCCGGTGATCCGCGGCGAGGAGCCGCTGCTGACCAACCTGCTGGCCAACCTGGTCAGCAACTCGATCAAGTTCCGCCGTCCCGACGTCCGGCCGCGGGTGCACGTGTCGGCCCGCCTGGTCGGCGACGAGTGGGAGATCACCTGCCAGGACAACGGCATCGGCATCGAGCCGGAGTTCGCCGACAAGATCTTCGTCATCTTCCAGCGGCTGCACGCCAAGGACGCGTACCCGGGCACCGGGATCGGCCTGGCGATCGTCAAGAAGATCGTCGAGTACCACGGCGGCCGGGTCTGGGTGGACACCGACGTGCCCGAGGGGACGGCGATCCGGTTCACCCTCCCCGCGCTGCCGGAGGACGTCGCGGCGGCGACCGCGGCCACCGAGGACGCCGGGACGGGCGACGACGCGGCGGTGGGCGCGGAGGGGCCGGCGGGCGAGCCGGCGGCGCCGGCCGGTGACGCGACGCCCGACCAGGCCGGACGGGCCGAGGAAGCGCAGCCGGCGGACGGCCCCCGGGTCGCGCCGGACGAGGGTAGAACGGGTGGCATGAAGGAGACCGTGGGATGACCGCGCCGGCAGACGGCAAGAGCCCGATCGAGGTCCTGCTCGTCGAGGACGACCCGGGTGACGTGTTGATGACCCAGGAGGCGTTCGAGGAGCACAAGCTCCGCAACCGGCTGACCGTCGTCTCCGACGGCGCCGAGGCGCTGGCCTACCTGCGCCGGGAGGGCCGGTACGCGGACGCGGTCACCCCTGACCTGGTCCTGCTCGACCTGAACCTGCCCAAGCGGGACGGTCGGGAGGTGCTCGAGGAGATCAAGAAGGACGAGCAGCTCTGCCGGATCCCGGTGGTGGTGCTGACCACCTCGCAGGCCGACGAGGACATCCTGCGCAGCTACCAGCTGCACGCGAACGCGTACGTCACCAAGCCGGTGGACTTCGAGCGGTTCATCTCGGTGGTCCGGCAGATCGACGAGTTCTTCGTCAGCGTGGTGAAGCTGCCGCCGCGTGGTTGACACCCTGCTCGACGACGTCGGTGGGCTGCTGCGCGAGACCGCCGACCAGGTCGTGCTGCCGCTGTTCCGCAAGCTGGACGACGCCGACGTCGCCGAGAAGGCGCCCGGCGAGATCGTCACCGTCGCCGACCGGCGGGCCGAGGAGATGATCTCGGCAACCCTGCGCCGGCTGCGGCCCGGCTCGGTGGTGGTCGGCGAGGAGGCGGTGGCCGACGATCCGGGCCTGCTGCGTCACCTGCGCGGATCCGGCGACGTGTGGCTGGTCGACCCGGTCGACGGCACCTCGAACTTCGCCGCCGGCCGGCGGCCGTTCGCGCTGATGGTGTCCCTGCTGACGGACGGCGAGCCGGCCGCCGCGTGGGTGCTCGACCCGCTCGCCGACACGCTGGCCAGCGCCCGGACGGGGGAGGGCGCCTGGCTGAACGGGCAGCCGGTGCGGACCACGCGCTCGGCGCCGCCGGTCGGCGAACTGCGCGGCGCGGCGATGACCCGCTTCCTGCCGCCGGCGTCCCGGGCCACCGTCGACGCCGGCGCCGCCCGTTTCGGAGAGCTGCTGCCCGGCCAGCACTGCGCCGGGCGGGAGTACCTCGACGTCCTCCTCGGCGACCAGCAGTTCGTGCTCTTCTGGCGGACCCTGCCGTGGGACCACGGGCCGGGCACCCTGCTGGTCGGGGCGGCGGGCGGGGTGGCCCGACGCTTCGACGGCACCGACTACCACCCGGCCGACGAGGGCCACGGCCTGCTCGTCGCCGCCAACGAGGAGATCTGGACCGAGGTCCGCGACGCCCTCCTCACCCCCTGACCCGCCACCCGCCGCTCAGGGTCCGCGCACGTTCACCGAAAGAGTGGCCTCCCCGCGTCGGGAGGCCACTCTTTCCGTGCCCGAGCCCGGTCGGAACGGGAGCGGCGAGCGTGGTCGGAACGAGGGCGGCGAGCGTGGTCGGAACGGGGGTGGCGAGCGCGGTGGGTGAGGGGGTGGGTACGGGGAGTCGATGATGCGGGCGGCGGGCGCGCGGGGGGCTGGTCCGGGCTCGATGGTCCGGTATCCTGACCGCCGGTCTCCGCCAGCAGGCCGCCGACCGGCGCCGGCGGTGACCGCCGCCAGGCAGCGGTACCACGGGGGCCGGCGGCTGACGGAAGGATGCTTTCGTGCCCAGGACCATGCCCGCCGGGCGTCGTGGCCGCCGCCCGCTGATCGCTCTGCTCGCCGCCGTCGCGCTGCTGTTCGGCCTGGGGGCGGTGCCCGCGTACGCGGAGCCGAACGAGGGTGGCACCAAGAAGCTCCGGGACGCCCTGGAGGCGACCGCGAAGGCGCACCTCGAGGCCAAGGCGAAGCTGGACAACTCCAAGCGCCGGCAGAAGGCGCTGGTGGGGGAGCTGACCGGGCTGGAGCTCCGGCTGGGTGAGCTGACCGAGCAGGTCGCCGAGGTGGCCGCGCAGTCCTACCGGGTGGGGCGGCTCACCCCGGCGTCGATGCTGCTCAACAGCGCCTCACCGGTGGCGTTCCTGGAGCGCGCGGCGAACCTGGACCTGATGGCGCAGCGGGACGGCAAGCGGCTGCGCGAGCTGGCCGAGGCGCGCCAGCAGGCGCAGGAGGCGAAGATCGCCCTCGACACCGAGGTCCGGGAGCAGCAGAAGCAGCTCGCCGTGATGGCGAAGAAGAAGAAGGAGGCCGAGGCCGCGCTCGCCGCGGTCAGCGGTGGCGGCAGCGGCGGCTTCAGCGGGGCCAGCTCGACCTCGGCCAAGCCGGCGCCCCGCAACCCGGACGGGTCCTGGCCGTCGGAGTCCTGCTCGGTGAACGACCCGACCACCTCCGGGTGCATCACGCCGCGCACCCTCAACGCCCTCCAGCAGACCAAGGCGGCCGGCTACAAGCGCTACGTCTCCTGCTACCGCAGCGGTGGCTCCGGCGAGCATCCGAAGGGCCGGGCCTGCGACTTCTCCGCCGCGGCGGGCGGGTTCGAGGACCGGACCGCGACCGGCGGTGACAAGGCGTACGGGGACAGCCTGGCCGCCTGGCACGTGCGCAACGCCAGCCGGCTCGGCGTGCTGTACGTGATCTGGTACCGGCAGATTTGGCATCCGGGCACCGGCTGGCGCTCGTACAGCGGTGGCGGCAGCCCGGCCGCCGACCATACGAACCATGTTCATCTCTCGATGTACTGACCCGGAGCGCCAGGTTCGCTGCGTACCATCGCGACGGTGAACTCCCCATCGCCCGATGTCGCGGTACCGCCCGCGCAGCCCGAGCCGGCCACCGGCCGGGCCCTGCCCGGAGGCCTCGCCGCGTTCCTGGTCTTCTTCTCCAGCGGCGCCGTCCTGGTGCTGGAGACGGTCGCGCTGCGCCTGGTCGGTCCGTACGTCGGAGTGACCCTCCAGGTGACCAGTTCGGTGATCGGCATCGCGCTGGCCGCCATCGCGTACGGGGCGTGGTCCGGCGGCTGGCTGGCCGACCGGCGGGACCCGCGTACCCTGCTGGCCCCGGCGCTGGTGCTGGCCGGCATCGCCACCGCGGTGACCCTGCCGGTGGTCCGGTACGCCGGTGAGGTGCTGCGCGGCGGCGCCGCGACCGCCATCCTGCTGCTGGTCGCGCTCGCCGTCTTCGTACCGGCGGCGCTGCTCGCCGCGGTCACCCCGCTGGTGGTCAAGCTGCAACTGGCCGACCTGCGCCGGACCGGTCAGGTGGTCGGCCGGCTCTCCGGCATCGGCACGCTGGGCGGCATCACGGCCACCCTGGGCACCGGCTTCGTGCTGGTCGCCGCCCTGCCCAGCACGGTCATCCTGTTCACCCTGGCCGCCGCGCTCGGGATCACCGGGATCTCCCTCGGGGTGTGGCTGCGCCGCCGGGACCGCGCCGGCACGCCCGGCCCGGCCCGGGCCAAGGCCGCGCTGGCCGTCCTCGGCCTGGTCGGGGCGGGGCTGACAACGGTCGCCCCGAACCCGTGCGACATCGAGACGGCGTACCACTGCGCCCGGGTCGAGGCCGACCCGGACCGGGACAGCGGCCGGACCCTGCTGCTCAACTCGGCCCAGCACTCCTACGTGGACCTCGCCGACCCGACCCACCTGGAGTACGCGTACACCCAGTGGATCGGGGCGGTGGCCGATGTGGTGGCGCCGCCGGGACGGCGGCTGGACGCGCTGCACCTGGGCGGCGGCGGGTTCACCGTGCCGGGCTACCTGACCGCCACCCGGCCGGGCACCGACAACGTGGTCTTCGAGATCGACGGCGGGCTGGTCGAGCTGGGCGAGCGCGAGCTGGGCGTACGCCAGGGGCCGGCGCTGCGGGCGGTGGTGGGTGACGCCCGGATGCTGGTGGCCGGCGAGCCGGGCGACAGCCGCGACCTGGTGGTCGGCGACGCCTTCGGGCACCTGGTGGTGCCCTGGCACCTGGCCACCCGGGAGATGGCCGCGGAGATCCGCCGGGTGACCCGGCCGGGCGGCGTCTACGTGCAGAACGTCATCGACTACCCGCCGCTGCGCTTCATCCGCAGCGAACTGGCCACCGTCGCCGCCGAGTTCCGGCACGTCGCGCTGATCGCCCCGCCGGCCGCCCTCGCCGGCGAGCAGGGGTCCAACTTCCTCATCGTCGCCTCCGACGCCCCGCTGCCGCTGGACGCGGTGCGGGCCCGGCTGGACACCCTCGACGAGGCGACCACCCTGCTGTCCGGCGCGGAGCTGAGCGGGTTCGTCGGCGACGCGCTGGTGCTCACCGACGACTACGCCCCGGTGGACCAACTGCTGGCTACCGCCTGAACGGGTGACTTCCTGACCGATTCCGACCGTGGAGGTGTAGTCCGGGCCCGCCGGGGCAACAACGCTGACCATGGGTGGAGGGGTCCAGAACGGCGCGCAACTGCTCGGTGATCGCTACCGGCTGATCGAGCAGCTCGGCGCGGGTGGCATGTCCGTGGTCTGGCGCGGCTACGACGAGGTGCTCGGCCGGCAGGTGGCGGTCAAGGTGCTCGCCTCCCGGCTCGCCAGCGACCGGGCCTTCCGGCACCGGATCCGGATCGAGGCGCAGGCCGCCGCGCGGCTCTGCCACCCCAACATCACCAACGTGTACGACTACGGCGAGTCCGAGCAGGTCGGGCTGACCGTGCCGTACGTGGTGATGGAGCTGATCGACGGGGAGTCGCTGAGCGGCCGGTTGCGCCGCGGCGGGCAGCTGCCCTGGCGGGAGGCGGTGACGATCGGGGCGGAGGTCGCCTCGGCGCTGGCCACCGCGCACGCCCGCGGGGTGGTGCACCGCGACGTGACCCCGGGCAACGTGATGCTGACTCCCACCGGGGTGAAGGTGGTCGACTTCGGCATCTCGGCGCTGGTCGGGGAGAGCGAGAAGGGGCCGGACGGCGCGCTGCTCGGCACGCCCGCGTACCTGGCGCCGGAGCGGCTGGACAACGGCCAGGTCTCGCCGGCCACCGACGTGTATGCGGTCGGCCTGCTGCTCTACCGGATGCTCACCGGCCGGCTGCCCTGGCAGGCCAGCACCACCACCGAGATGCTGCGCGCGCACATGTACAACGATCCGGAGCCGATGCCGCCGGTGCCGGGGCTGGCCGACGAGGTGGCCGACCTGGTGCGCCGCTGCCTGGCCAAGCGACCCGCGGACCGGCCGGCCACCGCCGAGGTGGCCGCCACCCTCGCCGAGGCGGCCGGCATGCTGCCGGTGGTGCCGGTCTCCCCGGCCTCCGCACCGGCCGACGCGGCCACGCTGGCCAGCGCCGGCACCACCATCCTGCCCTGGTCGGCGGCGACGGACGCGCTGCCGTTCTCGCGTACCCGCAACCGCCGGGCGGTGGCCCGCCGCCGGAAGGTGGAGGCCGGGGTGGCCGCCGCGGGGCTGATCGCGGTGACCGCGTCGCTGTGGGGGCTGACCTCGCGCAGCCCGGCCAGCGGCGGCGTCGACGAGCCCACGCCCGCCCGGATGGGGGTGGAGAAGGCCGCTCCCTGCCGGGTGGCGTACGCGCTGCGCACCGACACCGGCAAGGACTTCACCGCCGAGCTGACCCTCACCAACACCGGCGACCGGGAGCTGCGGGACTGGACGATGAGCTTCACCTTCCCGGGGAAGCAGACGGTGACGAAGGCGGCGCCCGCGCCGGTGGACCAGCAGGGCAGCACGGTGACCGTACGGCCGGTGCCGGGGCGGCCTGCGCTGGCGCCCGGCGCGGCCGAGAAGCTCACCCTGACCGGCCGGCACACCGGCGTGAACCCGCTGCCGGTGGAGTTCCGCCTGGGCGACGAGACCTGCGGGGTGCAGGTGTCCGGCGTGGCCGGCGCGGCACCCAGCACGGCGCCCAAGCCCCCGGCGACCAAGGCCCCGCCGAAGAAGAAGGCCACCACCAAGGCGGGCGGCAGCACGGCGAAGTCCGACAACTCCGGCAAGGGCAAGGGGAACGGTGGTGGAAAAAAAGCCGAGGGAAGGGAGGGAAGGGACGGGGACGATGACGACGACCGCGACGACGACTGATCGCGTCGCCGCCTGATGGCGGGCTGCCGGAGGCCGTGCTGACGGCGGGCCGGTGGTCGCTGTGCTGAGTGACGGCCGGTGGTCGCTGTGCTGAGTGACGGCCGGCGGTCGCCGTGCTGACTGACGGCTCGGCGGGCGGTCAGGTCAGCGCGGCGAAGCGCTGCACCTCCTCGATGCTCCCCTCGACGATCAGCGTGCTGCCCGGCAGGACCAGGGTGTCGTCCGTGGCGTAGCGGAAGCGTTCGCCCGGCAGCTGCACGCCGACCACCCGTACGCCGTGCCGCTCGGCCGGCCGGACCTCGGCCAGTGACCGGCCGGTGAGGCTCTGCGGGGTGCGTACCTTGGCGATGGCGAAGTCCGCGCCGAACTCGATGAAGTCGAGCATCTTGCTGACGATCAGGTGAGCCACCCGTTCCCCGGTCTCCGCCTCCGGGAAGATCACGTGGTGCGCTCCCACCGAGGCGAGGATCTTGGCGTGCTTGGTCGAGGTGGCCCGGGCCCAGACCTGCGGCCCGCCGAGCTCGACCAGGGCCAGCACGGCGAGCACACTGGCCTCGACCGAGGCGCCGATGGCGACCACCGCGCTCTGGAAGTCGGACGCGCCGAGCTGACGCAGCGCGTCCTCCTCGGTGGCGTCGGCCTGCACCACCCGGTCGAGCTGGTCGGACCAGCGCTGCACGAGTTCGGGGTTGCGGTCGACGGCCAGCACCTCGTGGCCGAGATGGGTCAGCGACTCGGCCAGGTAGCCGCCGAACCGGCCCAGCCCGATCACCAGGATGCCGCCGTCGTTGGTGCTGTCAGCCGACAATGGGTTGCTCCTCGGGATAGCGGTAGAGCCGTCGCCGGGTGTTCAGGGCGATCGCCGACCCGAGGGTGAGCGGCCCGACGCGGCCGATGTACATCAGGGCGATGAGGGCGAGCTGCCCGCTCTCCGGCAGCATGGGGGCGACGCCGACGGAGAGCCCGGTGGTGCTGAACGCCGAGGTCACCTCGAACAGCGCGGCGTAGAAGGGCACCCCCTCCGTCATCACGATCAGTCCCACCGTGCCGGCCACCACCAGCGCGACGCTGATCAGTGCCACGGTGATCGCCTGCCGTTGGCTGGCGGTGGCCACCCGGCGATGCCCGATCGTCACGTCCGGCTCGCCGCGCAGCTCGGCCCAGATGACGAACGCGAGCAGGAAGAACGTGGCCACCTTGATCCCGCCGGCGGTGCTGGCGCTGCCACCACCGATGAACATCAGCGCGACCAAGGTGGGGTACGTCTCCTCGCCGAGGCTGGTGGTGTCGAGCACGTTGAACCCGCCGGTGCGGATGAAGGCGTCCTGGGTGAACGCCGCGAGCAGCTTGTCCGGCCAGCCGAGCTGGCCGAGGGTGCGCGGGTTGCCCCACTCCACCACGAGCAGGGCGAGGAAGCCGACCAGGAGCAGCACCAGGCTGCCCCAGACGGTCAGCTTGGTGCCGACCGCCCAGCGGGCCGGCTGGCGCCACTCCCGGA
The DNA here is from genome assembly GCF_900090235.1 of Micromonospora echinaurantiaca. NCBI lineage: Bacteria > Bacillati > Actinomycetota > Actinomycetes > Micromonosporales > Micromonosporaceae > Micromonospora > Micromonospora echinaurantiaca. The sequence continues at coordinate 7,088,733 of NZ_LT607750.1, forward strand.
CCGCCTCGAACAGCGCCGGGAAGCCGAGCCCGCCGATGATCGCGCCGATGGCCAGCGGCAGGGTGACCCAGGCGTCGGTGGAGAAGCCGACCAGGTTGTCGGTGTAGAGCGCGAAGCCGCCGTTGTTGAAGCCCTGCACGGCGTGGAAGACGCCGTGCCAGAGCGCCCGGCCCAGCGGGTAGTCGTAGCTGACGGCCAGCCGGACCGTGAGGATCGCCGCGATCACCGCCTCGCAGATCAGCGAGGTGGCGGCGATGCGCATGAGCAGCCGGCGTACGTCGCCGAACCCGAACTCCTGGGTCTCGGCCTGCACCAGCAGCCGGTTGCGCAGCCCGAGGCGCCGGGCCACCACCAGGATCACCAGGGTCGCTCCGGTGACGATGCCGATCCCGCCGACCTGGGTGAGCACGGTGATCATCGCGAGGCCGAACTCGTTCCAGTAGTTCGGGGTGTCGACCACCGCCATGCCGGTCACCGACACCGCCGAGGTCGCGGTGAACAGCGCGGTGACGAACGGGGTGTACCGGTGCTCACTGGTCGCCCAGGGCAGCATCAGCAGGGCGGTGCCGAGCAGGATCGTCGCCAGGAAGCCGAACGGCACCAGCCGTACGGGGTGACGAAAGAACCGGCGCACCAGACAATCTTCCTGTTCCACCCGGATCGGGGTGGAGAAACCGGTATCCCGGGAGGGTTCACCTGTCGGCCAGTCGTCGACCAACTGCCGGACAACCCTGACCGGTCTGCTGTGGGCGTTCCTCGACGACGACAGGAGACCGCGTTGCGACGTACCCTTTCCGCCCTCGGCCTGGCCGGAGCCGTGCTCGCGGCCGTGGTGGCCGTGCCGATCATGGACGCGTCGGCCAGCCCGGCGGCCGGTCCGGCGGCCGGTCCGGTGGCCGGAGCCGAGCGGGCCGGCAACCGCCCGTTGGTGGTCGCCCACCGCGGCGCCAGCGGCTACCGGCCCGAGCACACCCTGGCGGCGTACCGGCTGGCCATCCGGCAGGGCGCGGACTTCATCGAGCCGGACCTGGTCTCCACCTCGGACGGCGTGCTGGTCGCCCGGCACGAGAACGAGATCTCCGGCACCACCGACGTGGCCACCCGTGCCGAGTTCGCCGCCCGCCGGACCACGAAGACCATCGACGGCACCCGGGTGACCGGCTGGTTCACCGAGGACTTCACGCTCGCCGAGCTGAAGACGCTGCGGGCCAAGGAGCGGCTGCCGCAGGTGCGGGTGACCGGCACCGCCTTCGACGGCCGGTTCGAGGTGCCCACGCTCCAGGAGGTCATCGACCTCGCCCGGGCCGAGGGGCGGGCGCGGGGCCGCACCATCGGCGTCTACCCGGAGACCAAGCACCCGACCTACTTCGCCTCGATCGGGCTGCCGCTGGAGGAGCCGCTGGTGAAGGTGCTGCGGGCGAACCAGCTGACCCGGAAGAACTCGCCGGTGATCGTGCAGTCCTTCGAGACGGCGAACCTGCGCAAGCTGGACCGGATGATCGACGTCCGGCTCGCCCAGTTGCTCGACGCCACCGGGCGCCCGTACGACTTCACCGTCGCCGGCGACGCCCGCACCTACCAGGACCTGGCGAAGCCGGCCGGCCTGGCGTGGATCGCCCGGTACGCCGACGGCGTCGGGGCGAACAAGAACCTGATCGTCCCGCGGGACGCCGCCGGGAACCTGCTCGCCCCGACCACCCTGGTCCGCGACGCGCACCGGGAGCGGCTGGTGGTGCACGCCTGGACGTTCCGCGCCGAGAACCAGTTCCTGCCGGCCAACCTCCGGATCGGCACCGACCCGAACGCCCGCGGCGACATCCAGGCCGAGTACGAACTCTTCTTCGGCCTGGGCCTGGACGGGGTCTTCGCCGACCACCCGGACACCGCCGTCGCGGCCCGCGCCGGCCTCGCCCAGCGCTGACCCGTCCGCACCGCCGGCCCGTCACCTCGCTCAGGTGGCGGGCCGGCGCTGAGGTGGCGGGCCGGCGCTGAGGTGGCGGGCCGGCGCTCAGGTGGCGCGCCGTGCTCAGCCGGCCGCGAACTGCCGCAGCTTGTCCGGGTTGACCACGATGAGCAGCAGCTCGATCCGCCCCTCCGGGGCGCTCGGGGTGACCACCGCCTGCGGCGTGCCGTCGGCGTCGGCCACCAGCAGCGCCGGTTCGCCGTTCGCCTCGACGATCCGGAAGGTCGAGGTACGCCAGTACTTGCGCCAGACGTTGTCCAGCAGGTTCGTGACCCGGGCGGGCCCGTGGACGTCCTTGCGTGCGGCGGCCACCCGGCCGCCACCGTCGGAGCGGGCGACCACGTCCTCGGCGAGGAGCTGTTCCAACCGGGCCAGGTTCCCGTCCCGGGCCGCCGCGACGAACGTCTCGACCAGCCGCCGCCGCTCACCGCGGGACGCGGGGGAGGACCGTTGCGAGGCCAGGTGCCGCCGAGCCCGGCTGAGCAGTTGCCGGGCGTTCGCCTCGGTGGTGTCGAGGACCTCGGCGATCTGTCGGTGCGAGTAGTCGAACGCCTCCCGCAGCACGTACGCGGCCCGCTCGGTCGGGGTGAGCCGCTCCAGCAGCAGCAGGACGGCGGCGTCCAGCGCCTCGGCCCGTTCGGCGCCGAGGGTCGGGTCCGTGCTGGTGTCCACCGGCTCCGGCAGCCACGGCCCCAGGTACCGCTCCCGGCGGGCGCGCGCCGAGCCGGCGGCGTTGACCGCCAGCCGGGTGGTGGTGGTGATCAGGAAGGCGGCCGGGTTGTGGACCTTCCGGCGGTCCGTGCCCTGCCAGCGCAGCCAGGCGTCCTGGACGACGTCCTCGGCCTCGGTGACGCTGGCCAGCATCCGGTAGGCGATGCCGAACAGGCGCGGGCGGATGGCGAGGAACTCGGTGAGATCGTCGGCCGTCACGGCCGGGCAGCCGGGTGTGGCCGGGGTGCCGTCGACGTCCGCTCGACCGCTCACCATGTGCCCAAACGTAGCGGGCGCCGCGGTGGACCGGCGGAGGAGCCCGGCCCACCGCGTGCGGGGGAGACCGGGTCTACGCCCGCTGGCCGGCCCGCTGGCGCCACTGCGCCACCGTCGTCGTGCCCTTCCGCGCGCCATCGGCGGTCACCAGGGACCGCTCATCCAGCCGGGCACCGAAGTACCGGGCCTCCGGGTCGGTGACGACCTCCTTCGACTCCCCCTGTGCGGCGAGGGTGTCCCGGCCGAGCTCGTCGAGCCGGAACTGCTCCGGTCCACCGACCTCGACCACGCCGTTCACCGGGTCGCCGAGGCTGACCTCGGCGACCGTTGCCGCGACATCGTCGGCCGCGATCGGCTGGATGAGCGCCGGCGAGAGGTGGACGATGTCCCCGTCGGCTCCGGCCGCGACGATGCCCGGGACGAACTCGATGAACTGCGTGGCCCGGACGATCGAGTACGGGATGTCGGCGGAGCTCACGAGCTTCTCCTGGGCGACCTTCGCCCGCATGTACCCGCTGTCCGGAATGCGGTCGCAGTTGACGATGGACAGCGCCACGTAGTGGGCCACGCCCGCCTCGGCCCCGGCGGCGAGCAGGGTGCGGGTGGAGGTCTGGAAGAAGTCCAGCACTGCGGAGTCCTCGAACGACGGGGAGTTGGACACGTCGACGACGACGTCCGCGCCGGCGAGCACCTCCTTGACGCCCTCACCGCTGAGGGTGTTGACGCCGGTCTTGGGCGCCGCGGCGACCGCCTCGTGGCCCTGCCCTTCCAGGATGGCCACGACCTTGCTGCCGATGAGTCCGGTGCCGCCGATGACGACGATCTTCATGATCGATCTCTTCCCTTCCTGCCGCGGCATCTCACGCCGCAGTCAAGCACCTACGACCGGCCAGGGCGGCGATTCGTGACAACCGGTCAGCCATTCGTGAGCTGGCCCATCCCCGCGGCGGTGACAGGTGCCCGAGGACGCTGTCGAGCTGCCCCACGCACACCGCCGGGGCGTCCCGCCGGGCACTCGCGAAGATCGCGCTGTTTCCTTGTTGTAGTGGCCTCGGACGCGATGGGAGGCCACTACAACAAGGATCGAGCGGGATCCTGCTGCTTCGCCTGGCCGGAACCCGGGGACGGTCAGCGGATCCGTGCTCCCTGCCCAGGGGCAGCTCGACAGGACGGTAGCGGGTCCGGACCGGGGTGACCGCAAGATCGCCCGCCGGGCACCCGAAAGTGGTGGGAAGGCTCAGCTCGCGATCGTGCGGCAGGGACAGCGCCGTCGGCCGGGTGGCGGCTCGGCACGCCCGGACGGCCGACCCCGGCGGGCGGTACGTCCCGGCGGGGCACCACGCTCGGTGGGGGTCGGTGGCGGGGTGCGACACATGCCCGGTTTCGGCCATGGCTGCCGCGCCCATCGCGGCGGCAGGCCGTCACTGCCCCAGGTCGGCGGCTGTTACGGTCGGCCACCCGACCCCTGTTACTTGTGTGTTTCGGCCACATAGCCCGTGCGTGACGTCACTTCTAGCGTGAGCCGACAAATGAGTTCCCTTCCCTCCGAGTCCTCACGTGGAGTCGCAATGACGGTCCGGACGACGCGGCGGGTGTTCCTGTCCACCGCCACGATGATGGCCGCGGCGCTCGCCGCCACGGCCTGTGGCAGCCCGCAGGACACCGCCTCCGGCGGCGGCGACAGCACCGCCCCGGTCAAGGTTGGCCTGGTCTACTCCCAGTCGGGAGCGCTGGCCAGCTACGGCAAGCAGTACATCGAGGGGTTCAAGGCCGGCCTCGACTTCGCCACCAAGGGCACCAACAAGGTCGGCGACCGGTCCATCGAGATCACCGAGGTCGACGACGCCGGCGACCCGGCGAAGGCGGTCTCCGCGGCCAAGGACCTGATCGGCAAGGGACACAAGATCATCGCCGGTTCGACCGCGTCCGGGGTGGCCCTCCAGGTCGCGCCGATCGCCGCGCAGAACAAGGTGCTGTTCATCTCCGGGCCGGCCGCGACCGACGCGGTGACCGGCGCGAACAAGTACACCTTCCGGTCCGGCCGGCAGTCGTACCAGGACGTGCTCACCGCGAAGTCGTTCATCGGCGACCCGGCCGGCAAGAAGGTCGTGGTCTTCGCCCAGGACGGCGCCTTCGGCGACGCCAACGAGGCGGCCGTGAAGACCGTCATCGGCGGTGCCGGCGCCACCGTCAGCAGCGTCCGGGCCCCGGCCAGCGCCACCGAGTTCACCCCGTTCGCCAGCCAGATCAAGGCCGCCAAGCCGGACCTGCTCTTCGTCGCCTGGGCCGGCACCACCGCCCCGGCCATGTGGCAGACCCTCGACCAGCAGGGCGTGCTCTCCTCGACCACGGTCGTCACCGGCCTGGACATCCGCGCCAGCTGGCCGACCTTCGGCGCCGCCGGCAGCAAGATCTCGTTCCTGTCGCACTACTTCGACGGGGCCAGCGACAACGAGGCAACCAAGGCCGCCAAGGCCAAGATCCCGGGCGGCACGCTCGACCTGTTCCACCCGGACGGCTTCGCCGCCGCGCAGATGGTCGTCCGCGCCGTGCAGGAGGGTGGCGACGACGTCGAGAAGATGGTCACCGCGCTGGAGGGCTGGAGCTTCGACGGCGTGAAGGGCAAGATGACCATCCGCGCCGAGGACCACGCCCTGCTCCAGCCGATGTTCCAGGCCAAGCTGACCGGCAGCGGCACCACCTTCACGGCCACCGCGCAGAAGAGCCTCACCGGCGACGAGAGCGCGCCGCCGGCCGTGGCGATGAAGGGCTGAACCATGCTCGCCACCCGCGGTCTGACCTGGCGGATCGGTGAGGTCGCCATCGTCGACAGCGTCTACCTCGACCTGGCGCCCGGGGAGTTCCTCGGCGTCATCGGGCCGAACGGCGCCGGCAAGACCTCACTGTTCAACCTGATCACCGGCCTGCGCCGGGCCACGGAAGGACGGGTCACCCTCGACGGGCAGGACATCTCGTCCCTGCCGCCGCACCGGCGGGCCCGTCTCGGACTCGGTCGTACCTTCCAGGCGTCCTCGGTCTTCGGCTCGCTCAGCGTGCGGGAGAACGTGCGGCTCGCCGTACAGGCGCACCGCGGGGGCTCGATGAAGCTGTGGCGGCGGGCGGCGGCCGACCGGGAGGTGGCCGCCGCCGCCGACGCGGCGCTGGAGCGCGTCGGCCTCGCCCACCGGGGTGCGGCGCTCGCCGGCACGCTGGCCCACGGCGAGAAGCGCAAGCTGGAGATCGCGCTGCTGCTGGCCGGCGAGCCGCGGGTGATGCTGCTCGACGAACCGATGGCCGGGGTCAGCGCCGAGGACGTGCCGGAACTGGTGACGGTGATCCGTTCGCTGACCGGCGACAGCGGCCGGTCGGTGCTGATGGTGGAGCACCACATGGACGTGATCCTGGAGCTGGCCGACCGGATCGCCGTGATGCACCACGGCGCGCTGCTGGCCTGCGACACCCCGGAGACGGTGATGGCCAACCCCACCGTGCAAGAGGCCTACCTGGGGGAGTCGCTCTGATGGAACCCGTCCTCAACGTGGAGAACCTGTCGGTCCGGATCGCCGGACTGCACATCCTGCAGGGGGTGTCGTTCACCGTCGCCCCGACCGGCGTCACCGTGCTGCTCGGCCGCAACGGGGTCGGCAAGACCACCACCCTGCGCGCCATCGTCGGCCTCACCCCGCGCGGCGGGGAGGTGCGCGGCACCGTCCGGATGGGCGCGCAGAGCCTGCTGGCCCGGCCGACCCACCGGCTGGTCCGCGGCGGGCTCGGCTACGTGCCCGAGGACCGCTGCGTCTTCGCCGGGCTCACCGTCGCGGAGAACCTGCGGCTCGCGGAACGGCGCGGCACCACCCCGGCGTACGACAAGGTGTACGCGCTCTTCCCGGAGCTGGACCGGCGCGGCCGGCAGCGTGCCGGTTCGCTCTCCGGCGGGCAGCAGCAGATGCTCGCCATCGGCCGGGTGCTGCTCAACGACAACCGGCTGCTGCTGGTCGACGAGCCGACCAAGGGGTTGGCGCCGAAGGTGGTGACCGAGGTGGCCGAGGTGCTGGAACGGGTCGCCGAGTCCGTGCCGGTGCTGCTCGTCGAGCAGAACCTGGCGGTGGTCCGGCGACTCGCCCGGGACGCGGTGGTGCTGGCCGCCGGCCAGGTGGCCTGGGCCGGGGACGCGCAGCAGTTGCTGCTGGAGACCGCGCTGACCAAGTCGCTGCTCGGCGTGGGCTCCGCGGAGGGGCACGCGTCGGCCGCGTCGGGTGGGGCGACCGGGGGGAAGGACGCGCACTGATGGACACCATCGTCCTGCTGACGCTGACCGGGCTCGGCCTGGCGGCGCTCTACTTCCTGGTCGCCTCCGGGCTCTCGCTGGTCTTCGGCCTGGCCGACGTGCTCAACTTCGCGCACGGGCTGTTCCTCGGCGTCGGCGCGTACGCCACCTGGTGGGCGGCGGGCAACCTGCCCGGCGCCGGCGGGGACGGCTTCGGCTTCCTGGTCGCGGTCGCCTTCGGGGTGGCCGCCGGCACGCTGGTGGCGGTGCTGGTCGAGCTGGTGCTGATCCGGCCGCTCTACTCCCGCACCATCGAGCAGGTGCTGGTCACCGTCGGCCTGTCGCTGGCCGGGGTGGCGCTGCTCCAGGCCACCTGGGGCGCGGACGCCCGGCCGTTCCCGCGGCCCGACTGGACCCGGCAGGTCACCGGCATCCTCGGCGCGCAGGTGCCCAACGGCGGCCTGCTGCTGATCGTCGCCGCGGTGGTGGTGCTCGGCGCGATCCTCGCCTTCCTCCGCTGGACCCGCTACGGCCTGGTGATCCGGGCCGGAGTGGAGAACCGGGAGATGGTGACCGCGCTCGGGATCGACGTGCGCAAGGCGTTCACCCTGGTCTTCGCGATCGGCGGGGCGGCCGCGGCACTGGCCGGCGCGCTCGGCGGCGTCTACTTCGGCACCGTCTCGCCGGGCCAGGGCGGCTCGCTGCTGATCTTCGCGTTCATCGTGGTGGTGATCGGCGGGATGGGCTCGGTGGTCGGGTCCGCGTACGCGGCGGTCGCGGTCGGCCTGCTGCAACAGTTCGTGAACTACTACGGCACCTCCGGGCTGGGCGACATCTGCGTGGTCGCGCTGCTGGCCGTGGTGCTGCTGCTGCGCCCGCAGGGCATCGCCGGAAAGGTGGCAACGGCATGACCGAGGTCAAGAGTCCCGAGGTACCCGCGCCGCCGGCGGCGGTGCCCGCCGAACTGACGCCGGACACCGGCCGGTGGCACCGGGTGCGCCCGTTCCTGCCGCTGGTCGCGCTGGTGGTCGCGCTGATCCTGCCGTACTCGACGGTGCACCTGCCGGGCATCTTCGAGGGCCCGCTGAACTCGCCGGGCACCCTGCAACTGCTTGCCGTGTGTCTGGTCTTCGGCGGCCTGGCGGCCGGCTACGACCTGCTCTTCGGCCGCACCGGCATGCTCTCCTTCGGGCACGCGCTCTACTTCGCCGCCGGCGTCTACGGCACCGACATCCTGGTCACCAAGGCCGGGCTGCCGCTGTGGCAGGCCGCGCTGCTGACCATCACCGGCGGCACCATCCTCGCCGCGCTGCTCGGCGCCGTCGCGCTGCGCACCGTCGGGATCGCGTTCGCCATGGTGACCCTGGCCTTCGCCCAGGTCGGCGCGATCCTGGTGGCCCGGGACTTCGGCGGGCTCACCGGCGGCGAGGAGGGGCTGCCGCTGGACGTCTCCGGCCTTCCCCCGGCGCTGGTCGGGGTCGCCAACACGGTCAACCTCTACTGGTTGGCGCTGGCGTACCTGGTCGTGGTGATCTTCGTGGTGCACCGGGTGAGCGGTTCGCCGACCGGGCGGGTGCTCGCCGGCCTGCGCGACGACGAGCGCCGGATCGGAGTGCTCGGGCTCGACCCGTACCGGTTCAAGCTGGTGGCGTTCACCCTGGCCGGCGGACTGGCGGCGGCCGGCGGCGTGGTCTACTGCCTGATCGTCGGCGGCGCGTCGCCGCACATCACCTCGTCCGAGCTGACCCTGTCGCTGCTGGTCATGGTGGTGCTCGGTGGGCCCGGCACCCGGTGGGGCCCGGTGCTCGGTGGCATCCTCTACATGTACCTGGACCACCGGCTGGTCGCCTTCGGCACCAGCGACGCGGTGGACGCCCTGCCCGCGATCCTCAGCCGTCCCCTGTCCCAGCCGCTCTTCGTCCTGGGCACCGTCTTCATCCTGGCCGTCTACTTCTTCCCCGGCGGCCTGGCCAGCCTCGCCCCCCGCCTCACCCACCTCCGCAACACCCTCCGCCCCCGCCCCTAACCCCCCGGCCCCCCGGGCCGACCCGTTGATCATGAAGTTATCGGCGCGACACGCCGATGGCGGTGACGCTAACTTCATGATCGACGGAGTCTGTTCGTGGGATTCGTGGGAGGAGCGGGTGCGGGATGGGTGAGCGGTTGGCCGTAGTCAGTGGTGGGGGGACCGGGATCGGGGCGGCGGTCGCGCTCGGGCTCGCCAAGGACGGGTGCGATGTGCTGGTCGTGGGGCGGCGGGCCGACGTGCTGCTGGCCACCGCACAGCGCCTCGACGCGGAGTGCGGGCGGGCGGGGGCGGTGCGCGCGGTCAGCGCCGACCTGACCGATCCGGAGCAGCTCGACCGGGTGGTCGAGGCGGTCGCCGGGCGGCCGGTCGACGTGGTGGTCAACAACGCCGGCGGCTACCTGGGCGGAGACCCAAGCACGCTTGCCGGCACCGCCGCGCACTGGCGGGCCAACCTGGACGCCAACGTGCTCACCGCCGTGCTGCTCACCGAGGCGCTGCTGCCGGCCCTGCGCCGCCCCGGCGGCCGGGTGATCCTGGTCAGCTCGATCGCCGCCCAGCGGGGCGGCGGCGGGGCGTACTCGGCGGCGAAGGCGGCGCTGCACGGCTGGGCGTACGACCTGGCCGGGCAACTCGGCCCGGAACAGATCACGGTCAACGTGGTCAGCCCCGGCTACGTCGCCGAGACGGAGTTCTTCGGCGACCGGATGACCCCGGAGGGGCACGCGAAGCGGGTGGCGGCGACGCTGGTCGGGCGGGCCGGCGTACCGGACGACATCGCCGCGGCCGTCCGCTACCTGGCCAGCCCGGCCGCCGGCTACGTGACCGGGCAGGTGCTCGGCGTCAACGGCGGCTCGGTGCTCGGCCGCTGACCTGTAAACGCGACCGGGTGCCGCGGCCCCCCGTGCGGCCGCGACACCCGGTCGACGCGTTGACGCTCAGCCGTTGAGCATCTGGTACGCCACCTTCGGCGCCGGCTGGGCGGCGTCACCGCCCGGCGCGGCGAGCTTCGGGGCCGAGCCGTAGTCGGCGTACTTCACCACGTACGTCCACGCCTTCGCCGTGCCGACCGCCGGCACGTCCAGGGTGAGCGAGGTGAGGTTGCCGTCGGCGCCGACCACGGCGGTGAAGGGCACCTGCCGGGCCGCGTCGCCGAGGGCGGCCACCTCCTCCTCGCCGACCGCCTTGGCTGCCTCGGCGGCGGTCAGGTCGACGACCCCGGCGTACCTCCGGTCGGCCTTCTCCTCGACAGTGGTGGCGGCCTGGATGATCGGCCCGGCGTTGCCGACGTCCACCCCCTCGTACGTCGGGGTGGCGTCCGGGTCGGTCAGCCGGGACCGGTCCAGCTCCATCCAGCGGTTCGGCAGCTTGGGCAGGCCGGTGAGCCCCTCGGTGCCGGTGAACTTGACCTTCATCCAGATCCGCTCCTGCACCACCAGGAACGACATCCGGGTGGTGAAGCCGTGCTCCGGGTCCTTCACCGCGGCGGTGAGGTCGATGCCCTTCGCGTCCGGGTCGACCACACCGGACAGATCTGAGGTGGCGTCCTTGCCGGAGAACCGGAACGCACCCTCACTACCGTCCGGCACCGCCGCGAGGAGCGCCTGCTTGGGGCTGGCGGACGGAGTCGCCGAGCCGGTCCCGCCGGCCCCGGAATCCGTCCCGGCCGGGCCGCAGCCGACGAGCAGGGTGGTCGCGAGGACCGCGGCCAGGGCGCCGGCGCCGCGCCGGACCGTGCCGGCGCGGCCGGTTCCGTTCGTCATCATGATCTCTTTCCTTCACCAGGTGTGGCCTCTGCCGGACCGATGCTGCCGGCCGGTACGGCCGAACCACTGCCGCTATGCTGCGGTCCGACTGCCGTGCACTGCCGTGGCGCACGCAGCGGGGGTGTCAGGAGCGGGAACTCGCATGTCAGGGACGCTGCGCTTCGAGATTCTCGGGCCCCAGCGGGCCTGGCACGGCGAGCGGGAACTCGACCTCGGGCCGGGAAAGCAGCGAGCCGTGCTGGCCGTGCTGCTGCTCGCCGCCGGGCGGCCGGTCACCACCGTGCAGATCGTGGACGCGGTCTGGCCGGACGAGCCGCCGGCGAACGGCACGAACGTGGTGCAGAAGTACGTCGCCGGCCTGCGCCGGGTGATCGAGCCGGAGCGCTCGCCGCGCAGCCCGGGCCAGGTGTTGACGCTGACCGACGCCGGCTACCAGCTCCGGGTCGGGCCGGAGGCGGTCGACGCCGTGCGGTTCGAGCGGGGGCTGCGCCGGGCCGAGCGGCTCCGCGCGGAGGGCCGGGCCGCCGAGGCGGTCGGCGAGCTGAGGTCCACGGTGGAGCTGTGGCACGGCGAGCCGTTCGCCGGCTTCGCCGGGCCGTACTTCGACTCCGCCCGGCAACGCCTGCTGGAGCTGCGAGCCAGCGCCCTGGAGACCTGGGCTGACCTGGAGCTGTGGCTGGGCCGGCACCGCGAGCTGATCGGCGAGTTGGTTGACCTGACCGCGGAGTTCCCGGTGCGGGAGCGGCTGCGGCACCAGCTGATGCTGGCGTTGTACCGCAGCGGGCGGCAGGCCGAGGCGCTGGCCGCCTACCGGGAGTTCGACGAGCTGCTGCGCGACGAGTACGGCATCGAGCCGGGCGACGCGCTCCAGGACCTGCACCGGCGGATGCTCCGGTCCGACCCGGCGCTGGTCCCGCCCACTGCCGTGTCACTGCCGCCGGCAGCCGTCGAGGCGTCCCCGCCGCCGGCTGCCGTCGCGCCGCCGGAGCCGCCAGCGGCCGCCGCGTCCCTGCCGGCCGGACCACCACCCACGGCGGCACCGGCGACGGCGCCGCCCGCCGCGGTGTCACCAGCGCCGGCCTCGCCCGCCGCGCCGGCCTCGCCGCTGGGACCGCCCGCCGCGTCGTTCCTCCCGTCCGACCCGACGGCCGCACCGCTGGCACCGCCCGCCGGGGCGTTCCTGCCGTCGAGCCCGGCGGTGCCTGCGCCGCCGAACTCGACGGCGCAGCCGGGCGGCACGTCGCCGCCCGCCGGGCCGTCGGTGTCCGGTCCGCCTGCCGTGTCGTCGGTGTCCGGTCCGCCCGCCGCCGTGCCGCCGCCCGCTGGGCCGCCGCCGGTCAGTTCGCCGCCCGGCGGTGCGCCCCAACCGGGGTACGGTCCGCCGCCGGTCCTTCCGCCGCCGCCCGCCGTGCCGGCGGCCACCGGGAAGCGCCAGCGGACGGCGTCGCCGGGTTGGGCGAGCGCGACCGCCACCATCGCGGGTACCGCGCTCGTCCTGCTCTCCTTCGGCTGCTTCACCTGGCTGGTGATGCTGACCTACGCCGCGTGGCGGCGCAGTTGGCGGCTGGCGCTCGTCGGCGTCGGCTACCTGGTCGCCGTCCTGGTCGAGGTGAGCATGCTCAACCTGGAGGATCCGGACGCCGAGGTGCCCGGGACCGAGGCGGTGATCTTCCTCGGGCTGGCGGTGGTCACCTGGTTGGTCGGGGCGGCGCACGTGGTGCTGCTCAGCCGAGGGGTCTGGGCGGCGCTCACCGGTGGCCAGGGCAGTGCCAGGTTCCGCGCCGAGGAGGAGCGGCGGATCCGCCGCGAACACGCCCGGTACCTGCTCTACCACTACCCGGCGGCCCGCAACGAACTGCGGATCGGGCGGCCCGACCTGCCCCGTACGTTCGACGACGGCGGCCTGATCGACGTCAACGCAGTGCCGGACCAGGTGCTCGCCGGCCTGCCCGGGCTGACCCCCGACCAGTGCCGCCAGCTCACCGTGGACCGCTGGCTACGCGGCCCGTACGCCTCCCTGGAGGAGCTCGCCGGTCGTTGCCTGCTGCCGCCGACCGCCACCGACCGGCTCCGGGAGCTGCTGTTCTTCCTGCCCCCGACGCCGGCGGCCCCGCCGGGCGAGCCGACGCCACCGGCCGGATCGTGACCGGAACCTCCCGCAGGAACCGGGGCGCCGTCACCCGGCGCTGGTAGAAATGCCGGATGAGCCAGGATCGGGCGGCGGTACGGGAACGGGCCGAGGCGGTGCTGCGGCGGCTGGCCGGCGAGCACGCCCGGCTCCGCGAGGACCAGTGGCGGGCCATCGAGGCGTTGGTGGTCGACCGGCGGCGGGTGCTCTGCGTGCAGCGCACCGGCTGGGGCAAGTCGGCCGTCTACTTCGTGGCCACCGCCCTGCTGCGGCAGATCGACGACCCCGCCGCCAACCCGTCGACCGGGCCGACGGTGATCGTCTCGCCGCTGCTGGCGCTGATGCGCAACCAGGTCGAGTCGGCCGCCCGGGCCGGGATCCGGGCCCGGACCATCAACTCCGCCAACCTCGACGAGTGGGACGCGATCACCGCCGAGATCCACGCCGGCGCGGTCGACGTGCTGCTGGTCAGCCCGGAGCGGCTCAACAACCCCGACTTCCGGGACACGGTGCTGCCGAAGCTGGCCGCGACCACCGGGCTGCTGGTGGTGGACGAGGCACACTGCGTCTCGGACTGGGGGCACGACTTCCGGCCCGACTACCGGCGGCTGCGTACCTTCCTCGGTAACCTGCCCGACGGCACGCCGGTGCTGGCCACCACCGCCACCGCCAACGCCCGGGTCACCGCCGACGTCGCCGATCAGCTGGGCGACGCGCTGGTGCTGCGCGGCACCCTGGACCGGGAGTCGTTGCGGCTCGGCGTGGTCGAGCTGCCCGGCCCGGCGCACCGGCTGGCCTGGCTCGCCGACCACCTGGACCGGCTGCCCGGCTCCGGCATCGTCTACACGCTCACCGTGGCCGCGGCGGGGGAGACCGCCGAGTTCCTGCGCTCGCGCGGCTATCCGGTCGCCGCGTACACCGGGCAGGCCGACGACGCGGACCGGCGGGCGGCCGAGCAGGACCTCCTGGACAACAAGATCAAGGCGCTGGTCGCCACCAGCGCGCTGGGCATGGGCTTCGACAAGCCGGATCTCGGCTTCGTGGTGCACCTCGGCGCGCCGCCCTCGCCGATCGCGTACTACCAGCAGGTCGGCCGGGCCGGCCGGGCCGTCGAGCACGCCGAGGTGCTGCTGCTGCCCGGTCCCGAGGACGCCGCCATCTGGCGGTACTTCGCCTCGCTCGCGTTCCCGCCGGAGGAGCAGGTCCGGGCGGTGCTGGCCGCGCTGCACACCGACCGGCCGCTCTCCACCCAGGCCCTGGAACCGATCGTCGACCTGCGCCGGGCCCGGCTGGAACTGATGCTCAAGGTGCTCGACGTGGACGGCGCGGTCCGCCGGGTCCGCGGCGGCTGGCTCGCCACCGGCGAGCCCTGGGTCTACGACGAGGCCCGGTTGCGCCGCGTCGCCGCCGCGCGCACCGCCGAGCAGCAGGCCATGCGGGAGTACGCGACCACGCCCGGCTGCCGGATGCGCTACCTGCGGGAGTGCCTGGACGACACCGGGGCGGCCGACTGCGGCCGGTGCGACCGGTGCGCCGGGCCACTGTTCCCGCCCGAGGTGTCCGACGCCGCGCTGGCCGCCGCGCAGACCTTCCTCGGCCGGCCCGGCGTGGAGGTCCCGCCCAAGAAGCTCTGGCCGACCGGGCTGGACGCGGTCGGCGTACCGCTGAAGGGCCGGATCGCCCCCGGCGAGCAGGCGCTGCCCGGCCGCGCCGTCGGTCGCCTCTCCGACCTGGGTTGGGGCGGGCGGCTGCGCGGCCTGGTCGGTCCGGAGGCGGCCGACGGCCCGGTGCCGGACGACGTGGCCGCCGCCGTGGTCGAGGTGCTCAAGGCGTGGGCGCACGGCGACGACCCCTGGCCGCGTCGCCCGGTCGGCGTGGTCGCGGTCGGCTCGCGCCACCGGCCCCGGCTGGTCGGCTCGCTGGCCGAGCGGATCGCCACGGTCGGGCGGCTGCCGCTGCTCGGGCAGGTGACGGCGGCCGGTCCGGTCGGCGGCCCGCGCGGCAACAGCGCCCAGCGGGTACGCGCCCTGCACGGCGCGGTCACCGTGCCGGACGACCTGGCGGCGGCCCTCGCCGAGCTGGACGGGCCGGTGCTGCTCGTCGACGACCTGGTCGACTCCGGCTGGACGATGACCATGGCCGCCCGCGAACTGCGCCGGGCCGGTGCCCCCGACGTGCTCCCGCTCGCCCTGGCCGTCGCCGGCTGACGCCCGCCGGCCCGGGGCAGCCGCCGGCTGGCGGTGCTCGGGTCGGAGCGGGAAAGTTCCCGGGCTGGGCGGATTGCGACGGGCGCCACCCCGCGCCGCCACCTGGCCGATCGTCGCTGGTCGCGCCGGTAGCGTGGGCGCCATGACCGAGCCGCAGCCCGGGACGCCGGCGGCGCCAGAGCGCGACCTCGCCAGACCCGACGGGAGCACCGTCCGGCTGGCGCTGGTGGTCGGCGGGCTGGTGCTGGCCGTCCTGCTCGGCTTCGGTCTGGGCCGGATCAACGGCGACGGGTCGCCGGCCGCCGCCGGGCTGGACAGCGCGCTCGCCGACCACACCCACGCCCCGGGCACCGGGGCGCACGAGCACGGTGCGGACCAGAGCGCCGCGGCGGAGGCGGCCGGGCTGGCGGTCACCGCGTCCGGTTACACGCTGACCCCGCTGGGCGGGGAGTTCACCGCCGGGCGGGAGGGCGAACTGCGCTTCCAGGTGCGCGACGCGCAGCGCCGGGCGGTCACCCGGTTCGCGGTGGTGCACGAGAAGCCGATGCACCTGATCGTCGTCCGCCGCGACCTCAGCGGATATCAGCACCTGCACCCGAGCATGGCGGCCGACGGCACCTGGTCGGTGCCGCTGACCCTGCCCCGGGCCGGCGTCTGGCGGGCGTACGCCGATTTCACCGCCGTCGCCGACGACGGCCGGCAGGTCCCGGTGACCCTCGGGACGGACCTGGTCGCACCCGGCGAGTACGCCCCACGGCCGCTGCCCGCGCCGGCGGCCTCCGCCACCGTCGACGGGTTCACCGTCGGCGTCGAGGGCACCCCGCAGGCCGGGCTCACCGTGCCGCTGACCTTCCGGATCACCGCCCCCGGCGGCGGCACCCCGGCGCTGGAGCGCTACCTCGGCGCGTACGGCCACCTGGTGGCGCTGCGCGAGGGGGACCTCGGCTACCTGCACGTCCACCCGGAGCCGGAACTGGTCGACGGGGCGGTCCGCTTCTGGCTGACCACGCCCGGCCCCGGCCGGTACCGGCTCTACCTGGACTTCCAGGTGGCCGGCGAGGTACGCACCGCCGAGTTCACCGTCACCGTCCTCTGACGGCGGCGCGGTTCAGCCGGCGCGGCGGATCGGGCGGCGGGCGAGGTAGCGCAGCAGGTCGCGGATGTGGTGCTTCTCCTCGACCGGCACCGTCGGGTCGGCCAGCCGTTGCAGGATCACCCGGACGTCGGCCTCCACCGGGCCGTCGTCGGTACGGCGGCGCGGGGCGGGACCGGCGTCGGGCAGCCCGAGGGCGCGGAACGCGGCGGCGACCGGTAGGTCGAGCGCGGCGCAGAAACCGCGGACCTTGGCCAGTTCGGGGTAGTCCTGCCAGTCGCCGGCCAGCCAGCGGAAGACGGTCGAGCGGCCCACGCCGGTGTGCGCGGCCAGGTCCGTGACGGTCCACCCGCGTTCCTCGCGGGCATCGTCAATGGCACGCCGCACGAAACGTGCGAACGCCATCTGTGGCGATACGTCTGCCGCACCCATTCCTGCGGGCTCTCTCCTCCCGACCGGCACCGACGGTGCGCCTCCGAGGGTAGTACGGCCCGGCGCGGAAACAATTGACTGATCGACCAGACCGTCCCGCCGGCGGGACTTTCCTCGCATCGACGCCGGCCGACGGCGCGGCGTGGGGCGTCCTACGCCGTGTCCGCCGGCCTCCCCGCCGGCATGTCCACTGGCGTGCCGGCCGGCGTTGCCGGGGCTTCCGCCAGCAGCGTCTCCAGCCGGGGGGTGACCGCCCACTGGTCGACCAGCGCCCGGTAGTCGGCGCGTTGCGTCCCGGTCGGCTCGGCCCCGGTGCGCCGGGCGCGGATCAGCAGGTTGCGCGGGGTGTGTCGGGAGTCGACGAACTCCACCACCTCGGCCCGGTAGCCGTGCAGCCGCAGCAGCCCGGCGCGCAACGCGTCGGTGAGGACGTCCGCGAAGCGCTCCCGCAGGATGCCCTGCCGGGTCAGCAGTTCGTACGGCGCCGGGGCCGGCCGGGCGCGCAGCTGGGCCGCGATGTCGTGGTGGCAGCAGGGCGCGGCGAGCACCCAGCGGGCCCGCCAGCGCACCGCTCGGGCCAGCGCCTCGTCGGTGGCGGTGTCGCACGCGTGCAGCGCCAGCACCAGGTCGGGGGCGGGCTCGACCACCGCGTCGGCGATGGTGCCGGCCACGAAGCTGACCCGGTCGGCCCAGCCGAGCCGCTCGGCCAGCTCGGTGTTGCGCCGGCGCTGGTCCTCCCGGACGTCCACCCCGACGAGCTCGACGTCGAGCCCGCGCTGGGCGAGGTAGCGGTACGCCGCGAAGGTCAGGTACGCGTTTCCGCAGCCCAGGTCGACCACCCGCAGCGGGCCGGTCAGGTCGTCCGGCAGAGTGGCCGCCAGGGCCCGCAGGAACGCGTCCACCTGACGCCGCTTCGCCGCCGAGCCGCCGATCTCGGCGAAGATCGGGTCGCCCGGGTCGAGCAGGTACTCCTTGGCCCGGTCGTGCCCGGTCGGCTCGGCCGCCGTCGGCCGGGCGGCCGCCGACCGGTGCACCTGCGCCTCGCCGGACTTGGTCACCCGCAGTTGCACTGTCGCCTCGGCCGTCTCCACGTGCCAGTTGCCGAACGGCTCGGCCAGCAGCGCGTCCACCGCCGAGGCCGCCTCCGGGCCGGGGGCGACGTTGCGGGTGTACGGCCGAGCCCCGTCCGAGGTGGAGATCTGCAGCCGTGGGCCGGCCTTGAGCGTCACCGGGCGCAGCTCGGCCCGGACCACGGAGGGGCGCTGACCGCGCCGGCGTCCGGCGGCGACCGCCCGGGTCAGCGCGGGATCGAGTAGCAGCGACCGCACCTCGGTCAGGGCGGCGTCCAGCGGTTCCGGCATTGCTCCATCTTCCTGCCAGTCCAAGCGCGGGCCGAACCGGGTGCGAGTGAGCCGCGCTACGCCACCACGGCGGCTCGTCGCCTCCGGGCGCGCCCGCAGTCGCTGGAGCCGCACACCCGCACCCAAACCGGGCAGCGGCTCGACGGCGTTCAGGTCGCTGCAGCCGCAACAGCTGCACCCAAAGGTGTTTCGGCGCCGGTTGGGGGTGGCTGGGTGCTCAGACGGACGTCCCCGCACCGGAGACCGGTACGGGGACGTCGGGTCGTGCGTGGGTCAGTCGGCGGTCGCCTCGGCCGGCGTACCGGCGGCGGAGCCACCGCCACCACGGCGGCGCCGGCGGCGGCGCGGCTTCGTGGCGTCGCCCTCGGCGGCGGCCGGGGCGTCGGCGCCCGCTGCGCTGATCACCGCGGTCGGCTCGCCGGCGACCACCTCGCCCGCCCGGCGGCGCCGGCGGCGGCGCGGGGTGCGGGCGGCCTCGTCGGCGGTGTCTTCGGCCACGGGCTCGGTGGCCTCCGGCCCGGCGGCCGACTCGCCCCGGCCCCGGCGGCGCTCCCGGCCGCGGCTCTCACCGCGCCGGCCGCCCCGGCTCTCGCCCCGGCGCGACCGGCCGCCGCCGAGGTCCTCCTCGACCTCGGCCGACAGCCCGGCCCGGGTGCGCTCCGCGGTGGGCAGCGTGCCGGTGACCTCGCGGGAGATGTCCAGGTCCGTGTAGAGGTGCGGGGACGTGTGGTACGTCTCCGGCGGCTCCGCCATGTCCAGGCCCAGCGTCTTGTCGATGATCCGCCAGCGGGGCATGTCGTCCCAGTCGACGAAGGTCACCGCGACACCGGTCGCCCCGGCCCGGCCGGTGCGGCCGATCCGGTGGGTGTAGGTGTCCTGGTCCTCGGGGCAGTCGTAGTTGATGACGTGGGTGACGCCGCTGACGTCGATGCCACGGGCGGCGACGTCGGTGGCGACCAGCGTGTCGATCTTGCCGGCGCGGAACGCCCGGAGCGCCCGCTCCCGTGCGCCCTGTCCGAGGTCACCGTGCACGGCGGCCACCGCGAAGCCGCGGAAGTCGAGATCCTCGGCGACCCGGTCGGCGGCCCGCTTGGTACGGGTGAAGATCATGGTCAGCCCGCGCCCCTCGGCCTGCAGGATCCGGGCCACGATCTCGATCTTGTTCATCGAGTGGGTGCGGTAGGCCAGCTGCTGGGTCTGCGGCGACGGGCCGGTCTCGGCGGTGTGGCCGGCGTGGATCGTCACCGGGTGGCGCAGGAAGCGCCGGGAGAGGGCGACGATCGGGTCCGGCATGGTGGCCGAGAAGAGCATGGTCTGCCGGTCCTCCGGCAGCATCGCGAGGATCTTCTCGACGTCGTCCAGGAAGCCCAGGTCGAGCATCCGGTCGGCCTCGTCGAGCACCAGCGCGTGCACCCGGTCGAGGCGCAGGTGCTTCTGCTTGGCCAGGTCGAGCAGCCGGCCGGGCGTACCGACGAGGATCTCCACGCCCTTGCGCAGGGCGTCGATCTGCGGCTCGTACGCGACGCCGCCGTAGATCGGCAGCACCCGGACGCCCCGGGTGCGGCCCGCGGCGGCCAGGTCCTTGGCGACCTGGAGGCCCAGCTCGCGGGTGGGTACGACGACCAGCGCCTGGGGCAGGCCGTCCTCGCCACCCTCGCCCGGAGCGAAGACCCGCTCCAGCAGCGGTACGCCGAAGCCGAGGGTCTTGCCGGTGCCGGTGGGCGCCTGGCCGATCAGGTCGCTGCCGCGCAGCGCGATCGGCAGCGCGTACTCCTGGATCGCGAAGGCGCGGGTGATGCCCGAGGCGGCCAGCGCGTCGACGGTCTCCTGACGCGCGCCAAGCTGGGCGAAGGTGGGAGCCTCCGGTCGTACCGGGGCGGTGGGGGCCAGTTCCTGGCCGTCCATGAGATCTTGGGTCAGCTCGCTCATATGGATTTGGGGGTGCCCTCTCGTGGGTGCGCCCCGTCATGTCCTCAGGGCGCGATCGGTATGGCGCGGGCCACACGGTCGGGCGGCAGACTGCCGAGCCGGACCGGGCCGCACGCGCGCCGCGGGTCGGACTGCGACCGGATCGAAGGCCGGCCGGATGGGCGCCCACGGCAACTGCTACATCCTACCTGAACCGCCTGGACGCCGTCCTGATTCCGGGTGGCGCCCCGCAACTGGGGGCAAGTGATGTGACCCAGGTCACTACCGAGGGGCTGTCGGCGGCGTCCCCCACGAGTCGTCGGCGGGCGGTAGCCTGCGCTCGTGTCCGCCCCCGCCCCGCCCGGCCCAGCCGTCGTCGACCTGCTCGGCCTGGTGGCTCTCGGCGAGCTGCTCGCCTTCGAACGGATGGCCGCCGACGCGCGGCTCGCCCCCGACCTGCGCCGCCGGGCGGCGCTGGGCGAGATGGCGGCTGCCGAGATCGGCAACTACCGGCGGCTGGCCGGCCGGCTCACCGCGCTCGGCGTGCTGCCCGACGACGCCATGGCCCCGTACGTCGCGCCGTTGCAGGCGTACCACGACTCGACCGAGCCGCGGGACTGGGCCGAGGCGGTCACCAAGGCGTACGTCGGCGACGCGATCACCGACGACTTCCTGCGCGAGATCGCCGTCGCCCTGACCGAGCCGGACCGGCAGCTCGTCCTCGACGTGCTGCACGAGTCGCGCTACGCCGAGTTCGCCGCCGCCGAGATCCGGGCCGCCATCGAGCTGGATCCACGGGTGGCCGGCCGGCTCTCGATGTGGGCGCGGCGGCTGGTGGGCGAGGCGCTGTCACAGGCCGGCCGGGTGGCCGCCGCCGACCGGGGCGCGCTCACCGCGCTGATCGCCCAGGGCGACCAGGTGGACGTGCAGGCACTGTTCCGCCGGCTGACCGCCGCGCACACCGAGCGGATGGCCGCGGCGGGCCTGAACAACTGACGCGCCGGCCAGCGCCGCCCGCGGTGGCCGCGTGGTCCGCGGCAGGTGCGCGCGGTCACCTGCCGCGGACGGAGGGCCCGCTCAGCGGACGGTGAACCCGACCGCGCGCGGCGACGCCTCGGCGATCTCCACGTAGGCGACCTTGTCGACCGGGACGACGACCCGCCGCCCCTTCTCGTCGGTCAGGGACAGCGTGCCGGTGTTCTTCGCGATGGCGTCGGTCACGATCTGCTCGATCTCGGCCGGCGACTGCGCGCTCTCCAGAACCAGCTCGCGCGGCGCGTACTGCACGCCGATCTTGACCTCCACGGTGCCTCCTCAACTGGGGCGAAAAAGCCGCCGTGCGAAGGCTATCCGATCTCGGGGGTGGCGGTCAGGCTGACTCACCTTGCAGCGGGAAGCTGGCGATGCCGCGCCAGGACAGCGCCGCCACCAACGCCTCCGCCTCGGCCTTGGGCACCTGCCGGCCGCCGGCCAGCCAGAACTGCGCGGCGGTCTCGGCGGCGCCGACCAGGCCCGAGGCCAGCAGCTCTGCGTGCGCCCGGCTCACCCCGGTGTCCGAGATGATGGTGTCGGTGATCGCCGCGATGCAGCCCTGCTCGACCCGCTCCACCCGCTGCCGCACGGCCGGGTCGTTGCGCAGGTCGGACTCGAAGACCAGGCGGAACGCCTCGCTCTCGTGGTCGACGAAGTCGAAGTACGCGCGGACCGAGGCGCTGACCCGTTCCTTGTTGTCGTTGGTGCCGCGCATGGCCTCGTGCACCTTGGCCACGATGGCGTCACAGTGGGTGTCGAGCAGCGCGAGGTACAGCTCCATCTTGCCCGGGAAGTGCTGGTAGAGCACCGGCTTGGAGACCCCCGCCCGCTCGGCGATGTCGTCCATCGCGGCGGCGTGGTAGCCCTGTGCGACGAACACCTCCTGAGCAGCGGCGAGCAGCTGCTTGCGACGCGCGGACCGGGGTAGGCGCGTGGGCCGGCCGGCGGTCTGGGCGCCGTTCCCCACAGCGGTCATGGGAACCTCCGAGTTTCCTGTGTACGAGCCGGCACTTTTCCCCCGAACCGGTCCGGGCTCGTGACCCGTCGCGGAATTGGCCCGCCGCTGTAACTTATCGCCACTGTCACCACACGGTAGCCTCAGCGGGGGCGACCAAGGAGCGCGCGGTGAGTGAATCAGGGCAACCCGGTGCCGCCACCCCGGGAGAGCACGGCGACGGGACGGGTCAGCAGGACGACCTGGCCCGTACCGGCAACGGATGGGCGCCCGCACCGGCCGGCTGGGCCCGAGGCGGGGAGACCGGTGGTTCCCGGGAGCCGGCGCCGTCCTGGCGCCAGCCCGAACCGACCCTCGGCTGGGGCGCCTCCTCGCCCCGGCACGGCGACCTGCCGGCACCGCTGCCCGGCGTGCCCGTCGAAGCCCCGTCGGCCCGGGTCAACGGCCGGCACACCAACGGCGTCGGCCAGCACCCGACCGAGCCGCCGGCCGACCGGTCGGCCCCGGTCAGCGCACCGCCCGGCCGTGCGACGCCGGTGAGCGCCCCGCCCGGTCCGCTCGGCGACCCGCGCCGGGACTCCGACGGCGACCGCCTCGTGGTGCCGGCGCAGCGCCCCGCCCCGGCGGCCGAGCAGCCGGCCCCGCAGCACGGGTTCGCCGAGCCGGAGTCCGGCCCGGCCCGACACGCGTCCGACGACCCGCCGAACCGCTGGGCGGAGCCCGGCCCACCCACCTCCGCGCCGCCCGCCGTGCAGGTTCCGCCGGTCGGGACGACCGCCTCGGGGTTCGAGGTGCCGCCCGGTTTCCACGCGCCGACGCTCGACCGGTCCGCGGCCGGGGAACCGCCCAGCGCCGTCGACCCGCGCGGCTGGGGCGACCAGTTTCCGCCGGAGCAGTCCACCGCGGAGCCCCGCCCGGTCCCGCCGGGCAGCGACCGCACCGCCGGCCTCGACCGCGCGCTGAACGCCGGTGAGCCGGCCGGTCCGGTCGCCGGCCCGCCCGCCGACCGGACGCCGCCCGCCGAGCCCGACTGGACCGGCCCGAACTGGAACCGGCCGAGCTGGGGCAGTGGCTGGGCGCCGTCCTGGGCCCGGGACGAGGCCGAGCCGGCCGGCCGGCGCGCCCGCGACGAGTCCACGCCGGGCTGGGCCAGCGAGCCGGGCGGGCCGTACGAGCCGGTGCGCGCCGAGCCGTCGCGCCCCTACGAGACGCCCCGGCCCGAGCCGACCCGGCCCTACCAGCCGACCCGCGCCGAGGCCGAGCCCCGGCCGGCGTACCAGCCGCCGGCCGAGCCGCGCCCGGCGTACCAGCCACCGGCCGAGCCCCGGTCGGCGTACGAGTCACCTGCCGCCCCGGCCGAGCGGCCCGCGCCGACCGAGCGCCCGTCCTGGGCGGGCGGCCCACCGGCCACCGTCCCGGCGAGCGGGCCTCCGTCCCCGTACGCGCCCGAGGCGTCCGCCGCCGCGTCGTCGCCGGCCGAGGAGGAGCCCCGCAACACCCGGCCGTTCCGGTTCCGGTCGGCCGAACCACCTGCCGCGACGCCGGAACCGCCCGCCGACTCGGCGACCCCGCCCGGTCCCGCCTCGGCGCCCGCCACCAGCGGGGACGCCCGCCGCGACCGCACTCCGCCCGCACCGACGAGCGCCCCTCCCTACGCGGCCCGCCGATCCGCTCCCGAACCGGTGCCGGCGGCCCGGCCGGCCGAAGACCGGCTGCCGGACCACCCGTCGGCGGTGCTGCCACAGCGCGTCCCGGCCGAGCCGGACGTGCCCGTAGTGCCGGAGCCGCCAGCCGTGGAGCCATCCGCCGAAACCCCGGAACTCGCCCGCATCGCCACCCACCTGCGCCGCGACGACGAGCCCGCGCCGATGCGGGAGCGGCCGGAAGGCTTCGACGTCAACGCGATCCTGGACGCCGTCCGCGAGGTGGCCGGCGTGCGGGACGCGGCGCTGCGCCGCACCCCGGCCGGGGCGCACAGCCTGCGGCTGGACCTGGCCGACGGCGCCGACCCGGCCGAGGTGAGCCGGCAGGTCGCCCGCCTGCTCCAGGAGCGGATGGGCCTGGCCGCCGCCCCACAGAACGTGCCCGGCCTGCCCGCCGCGCCACCGCCCCCGGTGCGCCGGCGCTCCGCCGAGCCCCGGCCCGGGGAACGGGCTGCCGAGCCCCGCTCCGCTGAGCCCCGGGCTGCGGAACGGGCCGGGGAACGGGCTGCCGAGCCGCGGGCGACCCGTACCGCCCCGCCGGGCGCGGACCCCGCTCCCGGCGGCCGGCCGGAGGCAGGTCCGACCCGGGCCGAGCGTCGGGCCGAACCGGAGCCGGAGGTCACCCCGCGTCGGCGGCGGCAGTCCGCCGCCCCGCACCGGGGCCGGGCCACCGTGGAGGAGCCGGGCTCGGTCTCCGCCGCCCCGGCGGGGATGGCCACCGGCAGCCCGGCCACCGTCGGCTCCTACTCCGGCGGGCAGGTGACCACCACCGAGAGCGCGCCCTCCCGGCCGCTGGCCACCGGCGGCACGTCAGGTCCCCGGGTGGTGATCGACCACGTGCAGGTGAGCACGTTCGGGCTGGACGCCACCGTGGAGGTACGCCTGGTCGCCGGCGGGCAGAACGCCACCGGCTACTCCACCGGCCCGGCCGTGGACGGCTTCGTACTGCGGCTGTGCGCGGTGGCCGCCGCGGCGGCGGTGGACGAACTGCTCCGCGGCGCGGTCTCCGCGCCCGAGCGGGGGCGGTGCTTCGTTGAGCACGCGGCGGTGGTGCCGTTCGGTAACTGCGAGGTGGCCACGGTGGTGGTGCTGCTGGTCTGCGACGGCTGGGTCGAGCAGCTCGCCGGCTCGGCCCTGGTCGCCGGTGACCCCCGGCAGGCGGTGGTCCGGGCCACCCTGGCCGCGGTCAACCGACGACTCGAGGCGCTGCTGGCCTGAGCGTTCCGGGGCAGACTGGAGCGATGAAGCGCGCCACCCTCTGGCCGGATCATCTCCTCCCGGAGCATTCGGTCCCGCCGCCCTGGCCGGGCCGGGAGGTACGCCTCGACGGGGCGGTCACCTACGTCCGGGATACCCCGGCGACCGCGCCCGGCGCCGAGCCGGCGCTCTACGTGCACGGCCTCGGCGGCTCGTCGCAGAACTGGACCGACCTGGCCGGGTTGCTCGCCGACCGGCTCGACGGGCAGGCGATCGACCTGCCCGGGTTCGGCCGCAGCGAGCCGGGCCGGCGGTACACCGTGCCGGCCTTCGCCGAGCGGGTGATCCGCTGGATCGAGCACTCGGACCGGGGGCCGGTGCACCTGTTCGGCAACTCGCTCGGCGGGGCGGTGTCGGTGCACGTGGCGGGCGCCCGGCCGGACCTGGTCCGCACGCTGACCCTGGTCTCGCCGGCCCTGCCGTTCCTCGACTTCCGCCGTTCCCTGCAGGGTCGGATGCTGCCGCTGCTGGCGGTCCCCCGGGGCGAGCGGCTGGCCGCCTGGCGGCTGGCCCAGTTGGCGCCCGAGGTGATGGCCCAGCAGGTGATGGAGGCGTGCGTGGCCGACCTCAGCCGGATCTGCGAGCAGCGTCGCCGGGAGGCGCTGGAGGAGATCCGGGTCCGCTACCAGGCGGAGCACTACGCGGCCGCGTACGTGCGCACGTTCCGCGGGTTGGTCTACAGCTTCCTGCGGGCGTACCTGCCGGGCTCGGGGTCGCTGTGGCGGCTCGCCCGTTCGGTCCGCGCGCCCACCCTGGTGGTCGGCGGGCGGCAGGACCGGATGGTCGACGTGCGGGTGGCGCCGCAGACGGCCCGGGTGATCCCGGACAGCCGGCTGCTGCTGCTGGACGGGGTCGGGCACGTGGCGCAACTGGAGGTGCCGCGCCTGGTGGCCCGCGCCGTGGTCGGACTGCTCGCCGAAACGGAGGACACCGCCCGGCGGCCCGACATGGCAGGCTGACCAGGATGTGCCCCTCCCGCCGGTCCGCCGCCGGTCACCAGCAGCGCGCCGCGCGGGCCGACGGTCGCCGCGACCACCGCCGCTCCCCGGGGCGGGCGGCCCGCCGATTCCGGCGGGTGCTGGAGGCGATGGTCTTCGTCGTCGCGGTGGTGACGGCGGTGGCGGTGGTGACCGACCGGCGCGGCGCCGACGCGGACGCCGAGGTGGGCGCCGTGCCGGAGGTGGTCGCCGCGCCCACGCCGGCGGTGACGCTGGCACCCAGCGTGCCGGTGACGCCGAGCCCCACCGCCAGCACGCCCCCGCCGCCCGTGCTGCGGCTGCCGGGGCCGGTGCCCTCGGCCGGGCGGGGCAGCTTCGGATACGACGACCGGGTCGGCCCGGTGCTCGGCGAGGCGGGTGTGCTGCGGCGCTACCGGGTCGCCGTGGAGGTCGGCTCCGGCGAGGACGCGGGGGAGTTCGGGGCGGCCGTCGAGACGGCGCTCGCCGGGCCGGGGAGCTGGGTGGACAGCGGCCGGTTGCGGTTGCAGCAGGTCCGCGCGCGCTCGCCGTACGACTTCACGGTCTACCTGGTCACCGCTGCGACGGCACGCCGGATGTGCGCGGCGGGCGGGGTGGACATCCGGATCGGCGGGCGGCCCTACACGTCCTGCCGCGCGCCGGGCAAGGTGATCATCAACCTGGACCGCTGGCGGCTGTCGGTGCCGCACTTCGTGCGGGCCGGTGTGCCGCTGTCGGTCTACCGCACCTATGTGGTGAACCACGAGGTCGGCCACCAGCTCGGGCACCGGCACGAGCGCTGCCCGGGTCGGGGGCGACCGGCGCCGGTGATGATGCAGCAGACGCTCTTCTTGAACGGCTGCGTGGCGAACCCCTGGCCGTACCGGGACGGCCGCCGCTACGCGGGCCCGCCCCTGTAACCATTCCGGCACCTGCGTCAAAGGGGGGGCTAACCGGAAAGGGAATCTGAAAGGACGCGACGGAGCGAATACAATTTGCCCTATTCGTGTTTAACGCGCGGAAATACCCGGTTAACGTGCGACGCTGACCACATGACGTCGTCGTCCCCTTGCGACCCGCCTGATCCCGGCTCCGCCCGGCCGCGCCCGCGGCCCGGTCTGGTGCGGATGCGTCGACGACGACGCCGTACCGTCCTGCTCGGCCTGGTGCTGCTCGTCGCGGTCGTCGGCGCGGTGGCACTGACCCCGGGCGGCGACCCCGCACCCCGGCCGCCGTCCGCCGGTCCGGGCCCGATGGCGTACGGGGCGGACCAACGCACCGAGCCGACCGGCTACCCGCGGGCCGGCGCGGGCAGCTTCACCGCCGCCGCGGGCGAGTCGCCGGTCGTCGGGGCGGACGGGCCGCTGCGCCGCTACCGGGTGGCGGTGGAGCGGGGCACCGGGCAGGACGTCCCCGCCTTCGCCGCCGCCGTCGACGAGGTGCTGGCCGACCCGCGCGGCTGGACCGCGGGTGGCGAACGGCGGGTGCAGCGGGTGGCCGACGCGGAGGTCGCCGACTTCACCATCTACCTGGCCACCCCGCGCACCTCGGAACTCATGTGCGCCGAGGGCGGGCTGAGCACCGAGGGGTACACCTCGTGCCGGCTGCCGGGGAAGGTGATCATCAACCTGGCCCGCTGGCTGGAGGCGGTGCCGGACTACGGTGCGCCGCTGGAGGTGTACCGCGCCTACGTGGTCAACCACGAGGTCGGGCACGAGTTCGGCGAGGGGCACGAGGCCTGCCCGGGGCCGGGCCGCCCGGCGCCGGTGATGCAACAGCAGACGTACGGCCTCCAGGGCTGCGTCGCGTACGCCTGGCCCTGGTTGGCGGGGCAGCGCTACGCCGGCGAGATCGTTCCCTGACGATTCCCGGCACCGCCGCTTTATTCCCGCTCCCGAATGGCGGGCGACGTGTCCCTCCTCATGGCCGACCGGCCCGCCGGCGAGCGACAATGGCGCGGTTCGCCACCGCCGATCCCGGGGAGTCCACCGTGTCGTTGCCCCCGCTCGTCGAGCCCGCCGCCGAGCTGACCGTTGACGAGATCCGCCGCTACTCGCGCCACCTGATCATCCCGGACGTCGGGGTGGAGGGGCAGAAGCGGCTGAAGAACGCCCGGGTGCTCTGTGTCGGCGCCGGTGGCCTCGGCTCGCCCGCCCTGCTCTACCTTGCCGCGGCCGGCGTCGGCACGCTGGGCATCATCGACTTCGACACCGTCGACGAGTCCAACCTCCAGCGGCAGGTCATCCACGGCGTCTCCGACGTCGGCCGGTCCAAGGCCGAGTCCGCCGCGGCGAGCATTCGCGAGATCAACCCGCTGGTCACCGTCGAGATCCACAACACCGCGCTGGACCGGGACAACGTCCGCGAGATCTTCGCCCAGTACGACCTGATCGTCGACGGCACCGACAACTTCGCCACCCGCTACATGGTCAACGACGCGGCGGTGCTGCTCGGCAAGCCGTACGTCTGGGGGTCGATCTACCGCTTCGACGGCCAGGCGTCGGTCTTCTGGGCCGAGCACGGCCCCTGCTACCGCTGCCTCTACCCGGAGCCCCCGCCGCCCGGCATGGTGCCGTCCTGCGCCGAGGGCGGCGTGCTCGGCGTGCTCTGCGCGTCGATCGGCTCGATCCAGGTCAACGAGGCGATCAAGCTGCTCGCCGGGATCGGCGAGCCGCTGGTCGGCCGGCTGATGGTCTACGACGCGCTGGAGATGTCGTACCGCAAGATCAAGGTGCGCAAGGACCCGAACTGCGTGCTCTGCGGCGAGAACCCCACGGTCACCGACCTGCTGGAGGACTACGAGGACTTCTGCGGCGCGGTGTCGGTGGAGGCCCAGGAGGCGACGGTCGACGCGACCATCACCGCGCTGGAGCTCAAGGAGTGGCAGGACGCCGGCAAGGACATCTTCCTGGTCGACGTGCGGGAGCCGGCCGAGTACGAGATCGTCCGGATCCCCGGCGCCACGCTGATCCCCAAGGGCGAGATCATCTCCGGCGAGGCGCTGGCCAGGCTGCCGCAGGACCGGCAGATCGTGCTGCACTGCAAGTCCGGGGTCCGTTCCGCCGAGGCGCTCGCCGCGCTGAAGGCGGCCGGCTTCCGGGACGCGGTCCACGTCCAGGGCGGGGTGCTCTCCTGGATCAAGCAGATCGATCCCGCACTGCCCGCGTACTGACCGGACGGCCGGGGTCGGCGGCGGCGACGCGCCGCGCCGACCTCGGCCGATTCCCCGAGGCGGAATCGCCTTTGCGCAGGTAGCGTGTCCGCCGTGGTGGATCTCGACGCCGCTGTCGGCTTCGTCGTGGCGCACGGCGACGCGGTGGACCGTGCCCGGCTGTCCCGGCTGCGCACCGGCGCGGCGGTGCCGGCCGACCTGCTCGACGCGGCCGAGGCCGGGCAGACTCCCGACGGCGGCTGGTCCGCCACCCTCGACAGCCCGGTCGGCTCCGTCGACGCCACCTGCTACCGGTTGTCCGAGCTGGACGACCTCGGCGCGCTCGGCCGCCCGGCGGCGCGGCGCGCGCTGGACTGGCTCGCCGCCCGGCAACTGCCCGACGGCGGCTGGGACGAGGACCCGTCGCTGGCCGAGGTCGCGCCGGAGTGGGCCCGGCCGGGCGACCCGGAGGCCCGCTTCTACCTCACCGCCAACGCCGGATTCTGGCTGACCGTGGCCGGGCTGGACGCCCGGGCGGCCGGTCCGCTCGATCACCGGGTCGGCGGCGCGTACGCCGGTGTGGTGCAGGCGGCGGCGCACGCCGTGGCCGGCCAGCTCGCCCCGGACGGCAGCTGGCCGTCCTTCCTGCCGGCCGGTTGGCTGAGCGCGGTCGTGCTGCACCGGCAGGGGATGTACGACGAGTCCGCCCGGATCCAGGCGGTGCTGGCCGAGCGGGTTCCGCGGCTCTCCCCGGCCGACGCGGCGTGGCTGGCAGCGACGCTGCGCCGGGTCGAGGTGGGCGAGGAGCAGTGGCTGCTGGTGTCGGCGCGCCGCCGGCTGGCCGAGACGCAGCGCAGCGACGGCGGCTGGGACAGCGACGACGGTCACCAGTTCGACGTGCACACCACGCTGCGGGCGATCCGGGCCTGCCGGCCGGCGGTCACTTCAGCTGGCTGATCACCAGCGGCCACCACGCGTCCGGACCGAACGCGGCCGGGTCGATGCTCTCCAGCGTGGTGCGCAGCGCCTCGGCCCGCTCGGCCCGGCCGGCCTTGCCCTCGTCCGCCTCGACGAAGAGCGCGAACTGGTAGAGGAACTCGACGAAGGTGCGGAAGTCGCTGTTGACCGCCTGCACGTCCTGGGCCGCCAGGTCGAACTGGAGGATCTCGCCGGTCTTCGGGTCGAGCACGTAGAGCAGGTCGGTGTTGTCGGCGACCGCGCCGACCACGATGAGTCGGACGTCGAGCGAGCCGTCCTCGGTGGTCAGCTGGATGGTGTCGTACAGCTCGATGTCGCCTTCGAGGAAGGCGGTGAAGACCACCGCCACGTCGAGCGGGATCTCGTCGCCCTCGGGGAGCATGTCGGGGGTGAAACCCCCCTCCAGCCACGCCTCGCGCGGGTAGGGGATGAGCTCGTCCTCGTTCCACAACGCGGTGAACCGCGGATCAGCTGCCATGACGGTCCTTAAGCGGGGTCGACGGTGGGTCAGGAGGACAGGCCGGCGGCGATCAGCAGCCGCCGCCAGTTGTCGGCGTACTCGCCGGCGTGCCGGCCCTTGCGCAGCCGTTGTTCGGTGGCGGCCGGACCGAAGACGACGGAGGTCAGTTCCGGGTAGCGGGGGCCGAGCACGTGCTCGTCGAAGAACGTGGCGACATCGGGGGCGATGACGGTGAACTCGACGTCCTCGTCCGGGTGTTCGTACTGGTAGACGTACGCGCTGGACTCCATGTAGTACACGTCCAGGTCTTCCCGGTCGAGGTAGATCGGGTCACCGCCGCGGATCTCGGCGCGCAGGCCGGGGGGGACGCTGTCCATCTCGTAGCCGACGATCAGCGGGCTGCCCATCGGGTCGTTCGGGTCGACCTCGTGCTCCGCCCAGGCCTGCGGGGTGAGGATCTCCTTCGGCGCGTGGAACCGGAAGTTGTCGCCCTCCAACCGCTGGAACAGGCTGTAGACCTCGGCGACGCCGGGCAGGTCGGCGATCGGCTCCAGCGGTGCCGGTCCCTCGATACGGACACCGAAGCCGTGCTCGGCCTCCACCCGGGTGAGCAGTTCCAGCTTCTCGGCGATCCGGGTGAGGACGGCGGGATCCGGCCGGGTCATGGCAGGACCTTCACGATGACCGGGGTGCCCTCGGGGACGTCGCGCAACGCCACGGAGATGTCGCTGCCGATCTGGCGGTTGGTCCAGGCGTCCATCAGCCTGAGATTAGCGTATTCGTCCTTTCCGTCGAGTTGCAGCTCGTGCACGTGGTCCGGGTCGAGTCCCTGGCCCCGGGCGGTGATCGGCCCCCGGCCCTCGTAGAGGCGGTCGACGAGGTCCTTGTTGGCCAGGTACTGGTTGGTCTCCGGGGTGCCGTGCTGCTGGGTCAGCCGCTTGTTCCTGGTCAGCCGGCGGGTCACCCGGTCCCGGAAGACGTTGGTGCGGGTCCTGGTGCCCGGCTTGGTCCCTCGGCCGCCCCGGTGGTAGACGCTGTTGGCCGTCCGATCCGACTTCGCCTTGCTCAGCCGGCCCTCCTGGCCGAGCCGGACCAGGTCCTTGGCCTTGCGGTCGAAGTCCCGCTTGTCGAAGTCCGGCCGGTTGCGCAGCACCAGCACCGCCGGGCCCTTCGGCTTGGTGCCGGCCGACTTGGCGGTCCGGAACACGTCGGCGTTCTCCAGGTACGCCGAGACGATCTTGGCGCCCCTGGCCTGCGTCTGCCGGGGCGGCGCGGTCCGCTTCCTAGCCATTGAGCACCATGTCCACCGCCATGCCGATCAGCTGATCGATGATCATGCCGGTGATCATCTTGAAGATCGGGATCTCCAGCAGGGACGCGCCGAAGGTGACCGCCGCCGTGGCGATGGCCTGCGCGATCTGGATGGCCAGCAGCGCCAGTTGGACGATCACCTGGATCTTCAGGGCCAGCACCACGCCCGCCGCGACCATCAGCCCGATGCCGATGACGTTCGCCGGGTTGGCCACGTCGGCGATGTTGCGCGCGGCCGACTCGGCGTCGTTCCACTCGCTGGCGAAGGCGGTGAAGCTCTCGCCCCGGTTGTTGTCGAGCACCGTCCGCGCCGCCGACTCCAGTTGGGCGACCGAGCCGGAGATCTGCCCGGCCATCCCGGTCCACTCGCCGGCCAGCTGGAACAGCGCC
This sequence comes from Micromonospora echinaurantiaca, assembly GCF_900090235.1. Taxonomy (NCBI): domain Bacteria; kingdom Bacillati; phylum Actinomycetota; class Actinomycetes; order Micromonosporales; family Micromonosporaceae; genus Micromonospora; species Micromonospora echinaurantiaca. The sequence continues at coordinate 7,121,064 of NZ_LT607750.1, forward strand.
GTCTCGTCGGACTGCGGCCACTCGTAGCCGAGCATGGACAGCAGGGAGGCGAGTTCGCCCGGCAGGGTCAGACCCACCGTGACTCCTTTCGTGCGTCGCTCGTCCGCCCGGCGGGCCGAGCGTTCATCCGCCCAGCGCGCCGAGCATCGAGCGGAAGGACGCCGTGACGTCCTCCTCCACGGCCCGGTAGCCGTCGGCCATCTGGTGCAGCCCGTCGGCGTAGCTGGTCAGCTCCTCGATGTTGGTGCTGAGGCACTCGGTCAACGCGTCCACACAGGCCTGATGGGCGATGCCCAGCAGCGAGCCGATGTCGTCGCCGCCGAACGCGGCGGCGTACCCGGCGACCGCGGCCTGGAAGCTCTCGAAGGTCTGCCGGACCGACTCCCGGGCCTGCTCCAGTTCCGCCGCGCCCCGGCGCAGCGCGTCGATGTCGACGTCCAGGTTCTCCACCGTCAGCTCCGCTGCTGCAGCTTGCGCATGGTCTCGCTGATCGCCTGGCTCATCTCGCGCATCTGCCGCAGGCTCTGGTCCTGCAGGCGCTCGACGGTGGCGCTGATCGCGGCGAGGTCGGGCATCGGCTCGGTGGCGGCCGTGCCGTCGTCCTGCCCGTCGAGCGCGGCGTTCACCGCCAGGCGCAGCTCGTCGGCGAGGTAGTCCGAGCCCTCGCGGAGCACCCGCGGGTCGATCTCGATGGCGCTGACCCGCCCGTCGGTGCCCAGGGTCACCCGGATCCGGCCGTCCGCCGCCTCGGCCACCGACTCGGTGCGCTCCGGCGGGGTGACGCCCCGGCCCACCTCGCGCAGCGCGGCCCGGGCCTGTGCCAGTTGCTCTTCCAGGGCGCTCTCGCCCAGCATGTCGCCTCCCCAGACAAGCCGTGCCGAACCGGCCCCAGACTATCGGCCGGCCGCAATCCCCGGCGACGCCCCGTCGCGGTCCACCCGGGACGCCCCCGGCGGGCGCGCCCCGGGCCGTTCAGCCGCGCAGGTGGCCGTTCCCGGTCACCACGTACTTGGTGGAGGTCAGCTCGGGCAGGCCCATCGGGCCCCGGGCGTGCAGCTTCTGGGTGGAGATGCCGATCTCGGCGCCGAAGCCGAACTCGCCCCCGTCGGTGAACCGGGTGGAGGCGTTCACCATCACCGCCGCCGCGTCCACCCGGGCCACGAACTCCCGGGCCGCCGTGGTCGAGTCGGTGACGATCGCCTCGGTGTGGCCGGTGCCGTAGCGCCGGATGTGCGCCACCGCGGCGTCCAGCGAGTCGACCACGGCCACCGAGATGTCCGCCGAAAGGTACTCGGTGGCGAAGTCCTCGTCGGTGGCCGGCAGCACCGCGGCGGAGTGCGCGGCCACCCGCTCGTCACCGTGCACCGTCACGCCCGCCTCGGCGAACGCGGCCAGCATCGGCGGCAGGAAGGCGTCGGCGACGGCCGCGTGCACCAGCAACGACTCGGCGGTGTTGCAGGTGGACAGTCGCTGGGTCTTCGCGTTCAGGGCGATCGCCACGGCGTTGTCCAGGTCGGCGGCGGCGTCCACGTAGACGTGGCAGTTGCCGACCCCGGTCTCGATCACCGGCACGGTAGACTCCTCGACCACGGTGCGGATCAGCGACGCGCCGCCGCGCGGGATCAGCACGTCGACCAGGCCGCGGGCGCGCATCAGTTCCTTGACCGAGTCGCGCGAGCCGGCGTCGAGCAGTTGCACCGCGTCGGCCGGCAGGCCGGCCCCGGCGACCGCGTCACGCAGCACCGTGACCAGCGCCGCGTTGGAGTGCGCCGCCGACGAGGAGCCGCGCAGCAGCGCCGCGTTGCCGGACTTCAGGCAGATGCCGGCCGCGTCCACGGTGACGTTCGGCCGGGCCTCGTAGATGATCCCGACCACTCCGAACGGCACCCGGATCTGGCGCAGCTCCAGGCCGTTGGGCAGGGTCGAGCCGCGAACCACCTCGCCGACCGGGTCGGGCAGCGCGGCCATCTGCCGCAGCGCGTCGGCGATGCCGGCCACCCGGCCCGGGTCCAGGGCCAACCGGTCCAGCACGGCCGCGGTCAGCCCGGCCGATCGCCCGGCCGCCAGGTCCGCCTCGTTCGCGGCCAGGATCTCCGGCGTACGCGCCACCAGCGCGTCGGCCATCGCGTGCAGCGCCGCGTCCTTGACCGTACGGGTGGCGACGGCGAGTTGCTCCGCCGCCGTACGGGCCCGCCGGGCCTGCTCGGTCACGCTCATCGGACACTCCTCACAGCAGCACCAGGTCGTCGCGGTGGACGACCTCCCGTTCGTACGCCGGGCCGAGCGCCGCGGCGAGTTCCCCGGTCGACCGGCCGAGCAGGCCGGGCAGTTCGACCGCGTCGTAGTTGACCAGCCCCCGGGCCACCGGCGCGCCCTCGGCGTCCACCAGGTCCACCGGGTCGCCGGCGGTGAACGCCCCGTCGACAGCGGTGATCCCGGCGGGCAGCAACGATTTGCGCCGGTCGACCACCGCCGCCACCGCGCCCGGGTCCAGGTGCAGCCGGCCGCGCGGCGAGGTGGCGTGGGCGAGCCAGAAGAGCCGGGCGGCGGGCCGCCGCCGGCTGGGGTGGAACAGCGTGCCGACCGGCTCGCCGGCCAGCGCCTCGGCGGCCCGGTCGGCCGCGGTGAGCACCACCGGGATGCCGAAGCCGGTGGCGATCCGGGCCGCCTCGACCTTGGTCACCATGCCGCCGGTGCCGACCCCGGCCCGGCCCGCCCCGCCGATGTCCACGCCGGCCAGGTCCCGCTCGTCGTGCACCTCGCTGATCCGGGCGGCGCCCGGCCGGGTCGGGTCGCCGGTCCAGAGCGCGTCCACGTCCGACAGCAGCACCAGCAGGTCGGCCTGCACCAGCGCGGCGACCAGGGCGGCCAGCCGGTCGTTGTCGCCGAACCGGATCTCCTCGGTGGCCACCGTGTCGTTCTCGTTGACGATCGGCACCGCCCGCAGGTCGAGCAGCTTGCGCAGGGTCCGGTACGCGTTGCGGTAGTGCGCCCGCCGGGTCACGTCGTCGACGGTGAGCAGCACCTGCCCGACGGTGAGCCGGTGCCGGGCGAAGCTGGCCGCGTACCGCCCGATCAGCAGGCCCTGCCCGACGCTGGCGGCGGCCTGCTGGGTGGCCAGGTCGCGCGGGCGCCGGGCCAGCCCGAGCGGAGCCAGGCCGGCGGCGATCGCGCCGGAGGAGACCAGCACCACCTCGCGGCCGTCGGCGGCCCGGGCGCCGAGGGCGTCGACCAGCGCGTCGACCCGCCCGTCGTCCAGCCCGCCGGCGGCGGTGGTCAACGAGGAGGATCCGATCTTGACGACCACCCGCCGGGCGGCCGTGACTACGTCGCGCACCCGCCCATTCTGCGTGGTCGAGCCGGCCGGGCCTCGCGCCGTTCCCATATCCTGGCCGGTCGTGAGCCCTGATGAATATGTCGAGGCGGTGCTCGAACTGGTCGAGCGGATCCCGGCGGGCCGGGTGATGTCGTACGGGGCGGTCGCCGACGCGCTGGCCGAGCGCTCCGGGCGGGCGTCGGCCCGGCTGGTCGGCTCGATCATGGCGCGGCACGGTGGCGGGGTGCCCTGGCACCGGGTGGTGAACTCGGCCGGCCGGTTGCCGCCCGGTCACGAGCGGGAGGCGCGGGCCCGGCTGCGTGCTGAGGGCACGCCGTTGCGTGGCGTCGGGGTGGACATGGCGGCGGCCAGCTGGTCGCCGGAAGAGGGGATGTGACCCGGGCCATAACGTGAGTAACATTCGGCGCCATGGACGCGCCGCCGGCTGGAACCGGTCCGGTCCCGGGCGGGCTACCGCGTCGGGTGCACGCCGGCTACGCGCTGGGCTCCCTGGCCACCGGGGCGTTCGGCACCGTGCCGGGGCTGTTGCTGCTGCCGTACCTCACCGACACTCTGGGCGTCGCCGCCGGGGTGGCCGCCCTGCTGGTGCTCGGGCCGAAGGCGTGGGACGTGCTGGTCAACCCGGTGGCCGGGCGGATCTCCGACCGCACCCGGTCGCGCTGGGGCGCCCGCCGTCCGTACCTGCTGGTCGCCGGGGTGGCCATGGCGCTGCTCTTCGCGGCCATCTTCGCCGGACCGGTGGACGCCGGCCCGGCCGCCGGGGCGTACGTGGCGATCGCCTTCCTGGCCACCGCCACCGCGTTCGCCTTCTTCCAGGTGCCCTACGTGGCGATGCCGGCCGAGCTGACCGGCGACTACGCGGAACGTACCCGGCTGATGACCTGGCGGATCGCGCTGCTGGCGGTCGCCATCCTGGTGTCCGGGGCGGTCGCCCCGCTGATCGTGTCGGCCACCGGCGGCGGCGTCGCCGGGCACCGCTGGATGGGGCTCTTCGTCGCGGCGCTGATCGTGCTCGGCGCGGTGGGCGCCTTCCTCGGTACCCGGGGCGCGCCGACCGGCACGGTGGCCGAGAGCGAGCCGACGCTGCGCGCGCAGCTCGCGGTGGCCGCCCGCAACCGGCCGTTCCGGGCGCTGCTGCTCTGTTTCGTGGTGCAGTCCGCCGGGGTGGCCACCATCCTGGCCGGGGTCAACTACTTCGCCGGGCAGATCCTGCGCGATCCCGACGGCGGGCCGACCCTCCTCTTCGTCTGCTTCGTCGGGCCGGCGCTGCTGGTGATGCCGCTCTGGACCCGGGTCGGGGCCCGGGTGGGCAAGCTGGCCGCCCTGGTCGCCGCGTCGCTGATCCTCGCGGTGGGCGCGCTCGCGCTGGTGGCCGCCCCGGTGCTGCCGGCGGTGGCGGTCTACCTGGTGGTCGCGCTGATCGGCTGCGGGTACGCCGGTCAGCAGGTCTTCGCGCTGGCCATGCTCCCGGACTGCATCGCCTGGGACGAGGCGCGCACCGGCCGGCGGCAGGCCGGCGTGTTCACCGGGCTCTGGACGGCCGGGGAGACCTTCGGGCTGGCCCTCGGCCCGGGTATCTACGGGCTGGTGCTCCAGGCCTCCGGCTACGTGTCGTCCGACACCGGCACGGCGGCCGCCCAGTCCGACACCGCCCGCCTCGGGGTGCTGCTCGGCTTCACCGTCCTGCCCGCCCTGCTGGTGGCCGTGGCCCTGCTCACCCTCCGTCCCTACGACCTGACCCCCGCCCGGCTCGCCGAGGCCGGCACCGTCCGCCGCGGCCACGACGTGGTGGCGGTCGGGGATGACAGCCGCTGAGCCGCACGGAAGGGCAGCACGACTTCGATGATCGACGAGGAACGGGACGAGCGGGCGCCGCTGGGGCCGGGGGTGCCGGCGGAGACGGTGCTGGCCGAGCTGCGCCGGCTGCGCAAGCTGGACCGGCCGACGCACGGGGGGCGGCTCTTCGCCTACGTCTACGACCCGGCGGTGCCGGGGCTGGACGAGCTGGCGGTCGCCGCGTACGCGGAGAGCGCGCACGTCAACGGGCTTGACCCGACCGCCTTCCCGTCCCTGCTGGCGATGGAGAACGCGCTGGTCGGCGCGGCCGCCCGACTGCTCGGCGGCGGCCCCGGCAGCACCGCACCGGACGTCGTCGGCAGCGTCACCAGCGGCGGCACCGAGTCGCTGATCCTGGCCGTCAAGGCGGCCCGGGACGCCCACCCGGAGATCGCCGCGCCGCGGATCGTGGTGCCGGCCAGCGCGCACGCCGCGTTCGCCAAGGCGGCGCACTACCTGCGGGTGGCGCTCGATCCGGTGCCGGTGTCGGCGGAGACGCTCCGCCCGGCGGTCGCCGACGTCGCCGCCGCGATCGGTCCGGAGACGGTGCTGGTGGTCTGCTCCGCCCCCTCGTACGCGCACGGCGTGGTCGACCCGGTTGCGGAGATCGCGGCGGTCGCCGCCGCGGCCGGGGTGCGCTGCCACGTGGACGCCTGCTTCGGCGGCTGGACGCTGCCCTGGCTGCGCCGGCTCGGCGCGCCGGTGCCGCCGTTCGACTTCGCCGTGCCCGGGGTCACCTCGATCTCGGTCGACCTGCACAAGTACGCGTACGCCCCGAAGGGGGTGTCGGTGCTGCTGCACCGGGACGCGGCGCTGCGCGCTCCGCAGTACTTCGCGTTCGCCGACTGGCCCGGCTACACGATGATCAACCCGGTGATCGCCTCCACCCGCTCGGGTGGGCCGATCGCCGCCGCGTACGCCACCCTGCGGCACCTGGGCGACGACGGCTACCTGCGGCTGGCGGCGCTGACCCGGGACGCGGTGGCCGGTCTGGCGGACGCGGTGCGCGGCGTCGACGGGCTGCGGCTGATGGCCGAGCCGGAGTCGACGGTGGTCTGCTTCACCAGCACCGATCCGGAACTGGACCTGTTCGTGCTGGTCGACGAGCTGGCCGCGCGCGGCTGGCACACCCAGCCCCAGCTCTCGTACGCCGACCTGCCGGCCAGCGTGCACCTGACGGTGACCGCGTCGGTGGCCCCCCGGGTGGCCGAGTTCGGCCCGGACCTGCTCGCCGCGGTGGCCGCCGCCCGGGCCGCCGGGCCGGTGCGGCTCCCGGACGAGCTGCGGGCCCTGGCCAGCACGCTGACCCCGGAGGCGCTCACCCCCGACCTGGTCGCCGGCCTGGCCGCCGGGCTGGGTCTCGGCGCCGGCGGCGCCGCCGGCGACGGCGCCGGGGCGGGCGCGGCCGGTGACGGCGCCGGGGCGGGCGGCGCGGCCACCTCCGGAGCCGGGCCGCTGCCGGAGCGGATGGCCCTGGTCAACGCGCTGCTCGACGCCGCGCCGCCGGCGCTGCGGGAGCGGCTGCTGGTGGAGTTCGTCGGCCTCCTGCAACGCCCGACCTGGTGACGGCCCGGTGCGGCGGGTCATCCGCCGCACCGGACCCCGGGCTCACCGGTAGTCGATCTTCACCCGGTTGTCGCCCTCGTAGACCTCCTCCACGAAGTCGAACCGGCTGTCCATCGGCCGGGCGTCCACGTCGGCCGTGCCCTGGCCGACGGTGGCTCCGGCCGCCGCCCGGAAGCCCAGCGTGAGCCGGACCTCCGCGCCCGCGTCGAGCCGGTTCAGGTCGCAGGTCACCGGCTCCCGGGTGGTCTCCGGTTCGTTGCGGCAGGGCGCCCACCCGTCGCCGTCCGGGCGCAGCGCCGCCGGCAGGCCGAGCCGGAGTGCCACGTACGTGGCCGGACCGCTGCCCCCGTTGCGGATCCGCACGGTCACCGTGCCCACCCGGGAGCCGTCCGGCAGGGTGTCGAGCACCAGGTCGGTGGCGGTGACGACCAGGTTCATCGCGTGCGGGTTCGGCCCGAACGACGTCGGCCCCTCGACCTGCGTGAACCGCCCGTCGGCCCAGCGGTAGCCGCGCCACTGGCGCTGCGACCACTCGCCGGGCCAGCCGCCGCCCGGGGCGATGTCGGCCACCTGCACCCGGACCACGCCGTCGGGCCGGACCGTCACGTCGGTGAGCCACTGCGGCATCTCCAGCGCGGTGGCCACCACCCGGCCCAGGGTGACCACCTTGCCGGCGGCGTCGCGGTCGAACACCACGACCTGTTCCGGCCCGCCGGTGCCGAGCAGGCAGTGCACCAGCGCGACCGTCTCGGTGGCGCCGTCGCCGTCGACGTCGCCGTACGCCAGCCGTTGCAGCACGTTGGTCTGGTCGCGGTTCGCCGTGCCGACCAGCCGGGTGTCGGTGACCGGGCAGCTCGGTCCGGGTCGCCAGGCCGGCAGCGACACCGGCGTGGCGAGCAGTTGCGCGCGGCTGATCCGGCCGTCCGGCACCGCCGCTGCCGGGCTGGCGCTGGTCGGCGCCGCCGACGGGCTCACCGAGCCGCTCACCGACGGGGAGGGGGACGGGGTGCCGGTCGGGTCGACCGGTCCGGGGCGGGGTGCCGGGTCGGTCAGCGCCGCGTACCCGAAGATCGGGCCGGTGCCCAGCGCCAGGATCGCCGCGACGGCGGTGCCCAGCGTCCGGCGCCGGCGCTGCCGCACGGTCCGGCGGACCGCCGCCGGCCCCGGCGGCTCGACCTCGGCCAGCACCTCGGTGCGGTACCGGGCGAAACGCTCGGCGAGGGCGACTGCGTCGTGCTCAGACATCCGGTGCCTCCTCGGTGTCCCGCAGGGACGCGGCGAGCGCGGCCCGCCCCCGGTGCAGCCAGGACTTGACGGTTCCCTCCGCGACGCGTTCCTGCGCGGCGATCTCGGCGACGCTCAGGTCGGCGAGGTAGTGCAGCACCACTGCCCGGCGCTGTCGGGGCGGCAGCAGGGCCAGCGCGGCGTCCAGCGCCACCCGGTCCGGGTTCGGCCCGGCCACGTGCACCTCGCGCTGCCGGTGCAGGAACGCCTGCGCGGTACGCAGCCGCCGCCAGCGGCTGTGCGCGAGGTTCCAGGCGACCCGCCGGATCCAGGCCAGCGGGTCGTCGTAGCCGGCCAGCCGGTCCCACCGGGCGAAGGCCCGGCAGAACGCCTCCTGCACCAGGTCCTGGGCCTGGCCCGGATCCCCGGTGTACGCCCGCAGCTGCACCACCAGGCCGCGGAAGTGCGCGTGGTAGAAGTCGTCGAAGTGCAGCGGTGCTCCGTCGGGCGTCGCCCGGGGCAGGGGGTCGGGTGGTGCCCCGCCGACCCGCGCGTCTTCTGTCACAGTCACTCGTCCTCCCCCGTGGCAGTCCGGAGCGGTGAGCCCCGACACCGGTCACACCGGTCGATGGGCGCGAAGGTTGCAGTGGATTCACCCGCCGTACTGTCGGCTCGCCGTCTGTCCGGTCCGGACGACCCGGCGTGCCGCGGCCCATGGTCCCGGCAACCCACGCCGCCGGCCGGGACGACCCGTCCTGGCGTGTCGGCACGTCGCCAGACGCAGGGGTTCGGCGGTCGGGTTGCCGCCGCGGTGCTGTGGTTGACTGTCCGGTGAAGGACAGGAAGGGGGGCGGTCGTGCAGCTGCCGGGGGTGCTCGGCGAGCCGATCCGGTTCGTGCTGAACTGGGGCCGCCGCTACTCGCTCTGGGTCTTCAACTTCGGCCTGGCCTGCTGCGCCATCGAGTTCATCGCGAGCAGCATGGGCCGGCACGACTTCATGCGGCTCGGCGTCATCCCGTTCGCCCACGGCCCGCGGCAGGCCGACCTGATGGTGGTCTCCGGCACGGTGACCGACAAGATGGCCCCGGCGATCAAGCGGCTCTACGACCAGATGCCCGAGCCGAAGTACGTCATCTCGTTCGGCGCCTGCTCCAACTGCGGCGGCCCGTACTGGGACTCCTACTCGGTGACCAAGGGCGTCGACCAGCTCATCCCGGTGGACGTCTACGTGCCCGGCTGCCCGCCCCGGCCGGAGGCGCTGCTGCACGGCATCCTGCGGCTGCAGGAGAAGATCGCCGCCGAACAGTCCGGCCTCGGCGGGGTGCCCCGGCCGGACGTGCTCGCCTCGCCGGTGGACGCCCCGCCCCGGGACGGGGCGGCGCCGCGCCCCGTCGAGTCGCTCACCGCGCCCCCGGTCCGCCGACCGACGTCCTGAGCCGCCGCCGGAGTCCTGAGCCCCTCCGCCCACCGGCGTCCTGAGCTGCCGGACCAGTCCGCCGTCGCGGTCCGCTCGGCCGAGCGCCGCGCTGGCGGCCGGGAGCTAGCCTGCGCACCATGAGCGACTCCGCCCAACGGCGTTCCGCCCACATCGTCGACGTGCTCACCGAGGAGTTCGGCGCCTCGATGGCGCTCGACCCGGGCGCGTTCCGGCGCAAGTTCCGCAAGATGGCGGCCTCGCCGTTCGCCTTCTACCGGGGCAGCGCCTCGCTCTTCTACGCCGACCAGCTCGGCGACTTCGCCGACGACCGGTTCCTGGACGGGCGGACCAGCCGGGTGTGGATCCACGGCGACCTGCACGCGGAGAACTTCGGCACCTACATGAACGCCTCCGGCCAGCTGGTGTTCAACGTCAACGACTTCGACGAGGCGTACGTCGGGCCGTTCACCTGGGACCTGCGCCGGCTCGCGGCCAGCGTGGCCCTGCTCGGCTACGGCAAGGCGCTCTCCGACCGGTCCATCGGCGACCTGGTGGCCGGCTTCGCCCGGTCGTACCTGACCGAGCTGCGGGCCATCGCGGCCGGTGGGGACGACGCGATCGGCTCGATCACCCTGGACACCGCGGACGGGGTGCTGCGCCGGGTGCTCCAGCAGGCCCGGCTGAACACCCGGGTCGACCTGCTCGCCACCCAGACCACCATCGACAACTACGAGCGCCGGTTCTCCCTCGGCGACGGGGTCTTCGCGGTGGACCGGCAGACCCGGGACCGGGTCACCGCCGCCTTCGAGCAGTACCTGGGCACCCTGCCGCCGTCCTCGGCACGGCTGCGCCCGGTCGCGACCCGGATCAAGGACGTGGTGCTGCGCAAGGGCGTGGGCATCGGCTCGGCCGGGCTGCCGTCGTACAACCTGCTGCTGGAGGGGCACACCCAGGCGCTGGAGAACGACGTCGTCATCTACATGAAGCAGGCGCAGGTGCCGGCGGTCGCCCGGCACATCCGGGACGAGTCGGTCGCCGGCTACTTCCAGCACCAGGGGCACCGCACCGCCGAGTCGCAGCGCGCCCTCCAGGCGCACGCGGACCCCTGGCTGGGCTTCACCGAGCTGGACGGGGTCGGGCAGCTGGTCGCCGAGGTCTCCCCGTACGCGGCCGATCTGGACTGGTCCGACGTCAACGAGCCGGAGGAACTGGCCGGGGTGCTGACCGACCTGGGCCGGGCGGTGGCCCGGATGCACTCGGTGGCCGACGACGAGTCCAGCCACGACCTGGTCGACTACTCCACGGAGGAGGCGATCGTCGCGGTGGTGGGCGTCGACGAGGACGGCTTCGTCACCCACCTGGTGGATTTCGCGCACACGTACGGCGTCCGGACCCGGCAGGACCACCAGCTCTTCGTGGACCTGTTCCGCAACGGTCGGCTGCCCGGCATCTGACCGGGCGCCGCACCGGTCCGAGCCCGCCCGGCCCGCTCGGACCGTCCGGCCCGCTTGGACCGCTTGGACCGCTAGGACCGCTAGGACCGCTCGGACCGTCCGGCCCGGTCAGGCGGCGAAGTCCAGCACCACCTTGATGTCGTCCGGCCCCGGCGTGTACGCCTCGGCGTAGCTCTCCACCGGCACCCGCCGGGTGATCAGCGACTCCAGCCAGGACTGGTCGGCCCGGGCCAGCGCCTCGGCGGCCATGTCCCAGTGCCGGCGGTTCGCGTTCACCGAGCCGAAGACCGCGTTGTTCTCCAGCACCAGGGTGCGGTTCAACGCCCCGGCGTCGAGATCTATCGTCCGGCCGCCGCTGGAGACGCCGGCCAGGCAGATCACGCCGGTCGGAGCGGCCTGGCACATCACGTCGATCACCACGCTCGGCGCGCCGGTGCACTCGATCACCACGTCCGGCTCGAAACCGAGCTGGTCGACCTTCGTCGAGTGGTACGTCGCGCCGAGCGCGCCGACCAGCGCCGGCTTCGGCCCCTCGGTGGCCAGGTCGAGCACGTGCACGGCGAGCCCGCGCTGGGTGGCCAGCAGCGCCGCGAGCAGGCCGATCGGCCCGGCCCCGGTGACCAGCACGCTCTGCGGCTGCCACTCGGCGCGGTGCCCGATCCGTTCGATGTGGTCCCAGGCCTTGGCCACCACGCTGGTCGGTTCGAGCAGCGTGCCCACCCGGCCCAGCGCCGGGTCCAGCCCGACGGCGAACCGTGGCGGGATCCGCCAGCGGTCCCGGGCGAAGCCCGGCAGCGCCTTGATGCCGTGCTCGGTGAACTGGCCGTTGCGACACATGTCCCACTCGCCGACGGCGCAGTTCGGGCAGGGCACCGGGTCCGGGTGGCGGACGATCCCGGCCACCAGGTCGCCCGGCTGGAGGGTGCCGGTCGGGTCCTCCAGCACCCGGCCGAGCGACTCGTGCCCGAGCACCAGGCGGTCGAAGCCGGGCGGCGCCTCGCCGTAGTGACCGGCGATGATCTCGAGGTCGGTGCCGCAGACGCCGACCGCCAGCGCCTCGACCAGGATCGAGCCCTCGTCGGTCGCCGGTTCCGGGTAGTCCTCGACGAGCGACAGCGAGCCGGCGGTACCGGGGGTCACAGTCACAGCGCGCACGAGCCTCATCTTTCCCCGCCGGCCGCCCCGCCGCCGGGCAAAGCCGGCAGATCGCCCCGACGGGGCCGGCGGCCGTCCGGCCCCGTGCCCGGCGTCCGTCCGGCCCCGGGCCCGGCCGGCGGCCTGGCTCGGCCCGGCGCGTCCGGCGGAGCAGGCCATAGGATCAGCCGCATGACTCCGGAAGAGGTCGGCCAGCGGGTGGTGGCGCTGCTCGCGCCCGCCGAGGTCACCCCGTCGGTCTCCGGCGGTCAGGCGCACGCCCGCGCCACCGTCGACGTACCACTGGCGAGCTGGGCGGAGGCGGTCCGCGCCGCGCGCGACGACGCCGAGCTGGCCTGCGACTTCTTCGACTGGCTCTCCGCGGTCGACGAGCTGGCCGACGGCTTCGCGGTGGTGGCCCACCTCTGGTCCACCACCCACCGGCACGGGCTGCTGCTGCGCACCCGGGTGCCCCGCGAGGCGCCGACGGTCGCGTCGGTGGTCGACGTCTATCCCGGCGCCGGCTGGCACGAGCGGGAGACGCACGAGATGTTCGGTATCGACTTCGCCGGCCACCCCGGGCTGCGGCCGCTGCTGCTGCCGCCGGAGTTCGAGGGGCACCCGCTGCGCAAGGAGTTCGTGCTGGCCTCGCGGGTGGCCAAGCCGTGGCCGGGCGCCAAGGAGCCGGGCGAGTCCGAGGCGGGCGGCGGACGCCGGCCGATCCGCCCGCCGGGGGTGCCCGCGCCCGGCGAGTGGGGCACGACGCCGACACCGGCGGGCGCCGGCGGGGCGGGTGAGGGCCCGCGCGGTGGGGTCCCGGCCCGCCCGGCCCGGGAACGGCCCGCCCGGCCGGCCCCCGGCACCCGGCCGACCCGTACCGCCCGCCCCGGCGCCGGCCCGGCGCCGGCCGATGCGACCCAGGCCGGTCCGTCGGCCGACGCGACCGAGGCCGGTCCGCTACCGGGCGCGCCCGGTAGCCGCGGCGCGGGAGCGGCCCGGTCCGGCCCGCCGGCGGACCGGCCGTCGGGGGAGGGGCCGGCCGCGACCGAGCGGGCCGACGGCGACGGAGGTACGGCCTGATGCCGCTCTGGCTGGAACTGGTGATCCGGGTGGGTGGCGTGCTGGTCGCCTTCCTCACCCTGCCGCTGCTCGTCGGGCAGGCCGAGCACAAGGTGATGGCGCACATGCAGGGGCGGCTCGGCCCGATGTACGCGGGCGCGTTCCACGGCTGGGCGCAGCTGATCGCCGACGGGGTGAAGTTCGTGCAGAAGGAGGACGTCACCCCGGACGAGGCGGACCGGGCGGTCTTCCGGCTGGCCCCGGCCGTCGCCCTGGTGCCCTACCTGCTCGTCCTGCTGGTCATCCCGCTCGGCCCCGGTGACCTGGTCGGGCAGCCGCTGGACATCGGCCTCTTCTTCGTGCTCGCGGTGGTCGGGGTCGGCGTGGTGGCGGTGCTGATGTCGGCGTGGGCGTCGGCCAACAAGTACAGCCTGCTCGGCGGGCTGCGCGGCGCCGCCCAGCTGCTCGGCTACGAGCTGCCGCTGGTGCTCGCGGCGGCGTCGGTGGCGATGGCGGCGGGCACGCTCAGCCTGCCCGGCATCGTCGAGGCTTGGCAGCCGTGGTGGCTGCTCTGGCAGGCACCCGCGATGATCATCTTCTTCGTGGCCGGGCTGGCCGAGATCCGGCGACCGCCGTTCGACATGCCGATCGCCGACTCGGAACTGGTGTTCGGCTACCTCACCGAGTACACCGGCCTGCGGTTCGCCTTCTTCCTGCTCGCCGAGTACGTCGGCATCGTGGTGATCGCGGCGCTGACCACCGTGCTCTTCCTCGGCGGCTGGCACGGCCCGTTCGCCGACGCGCAGCTCGGCTGGCTCTGGACGCTGCTGAAGGTTGCCGCGGTGTCCTTCCTGGTCATCTGGCTGCGGGTGGCGTTCCCCCGGCTGCGTGAGGACCAGCTGCAGCGACTGTGCTGGCTGGTCCTGGTCCCGGCCGCCCTGGCCCAACTGGTCCTCACCGCCGCCGTCCGGGTAGCCCTCTGACCCACCCACCCCCACCCTCGCGCCACCCGCTCGGTTGATCATGAGGTTGGCGGCGTCGCCATCGGCGCGTCGCGCCGCCAACCTCATGATCAACGGGCTGGGGAACCTCAGCGGAGGGGAGTGTGGGTGGGGTCGATGCGTTCGGCGGGGGGTGGGGGTGGCGGGGGAGTGCCGTCGCCGAACGGGCGGCCGCCGAGCGCCTCCCGGCCGTGCGGGGTGAGCCAGTTCGCCAGGTCCGGCCCGAGCGGCACCACCCCTGTCGGGTTGATGTCCCGGTGTACCTCGTAGTAGTGCCGCTTGATGTGGTCGAAGTCGATGGTGTCGCCGAAGCCAGGGGTCTGGAACAGGTCCCGGGCGTACGCCCAGAGCACCGGCATCTCGGTGAGCTTGCTCCGGTTGCACTTGAAGTGGCCGTGGTAGACCGCGTCGAAGCGGGCCAGCGTGGTGAACAGCCGCACGTCGGCCTCGGTGATGGTGTCGCCGACCAGGTAGCGCTGCCCGGCCAGCCGCTCGCTGAGCCGGTCCAGCTGGTCGAAGAGCCGCCGGTACGCCGACTCGTACGCCTCCTGACTGCCGGCGAAGCCGCAGCGGTAGACGCCGTTGTTGACCTCCCGGAACACCACCGCGTTGATGTCGTCGATCTCGTCGCGCAGCCGCTCCGGGTAGAGCTCCGGCGCGCCCTCGCGGTGGTACGCCGTCCACTCGGTGGAGAGGTCCAGGGTCATCTGCGCGTAGTCGTTGGTGACCACCTGCCCGGTCGGCACGTCCACGATCGCCGGCACGGTGATGCCCCGGTCGTAGCCGGGGAACCGGGCGAAGTACGCCTCCTGGAGCCGCTCGATGCCGAGCACCGGGTCGCGCCCGCCCGGGTCCAGGTCGAACGTCCAGCTGCGGGCGTCGTGGGTCGGCCCGGCCACCGCCATGGGGAGCACCTCCTCCAGCCCGAGCAGCCGACGGACGATGATCATCCGGTTGGCCCAGGGGCAGGCGTAGCTGACCGCCAGCCGGTAGCGGCCGGGCTCCACCGGATAGCCGTCCCGCCCGTCGGCGGTGATCCGGGTGGCGATGTAGCGCTGGTCCCGGGTGAACTCGCCGCCCGGCTCGACGTACTTGCCGCCGGTCGTCCCGCCTGATTCGCCGCCCACGCCGTCTCCTCCGGTGTCCTCGGTTGCCCCCATCATCGCGGATCTCGGGCCGCCCGGCCCGCCGGCCGCTGACTACGCTGCCGGGATGACCGATGTGGAGGCGGCGGCCCGACGCTTCATCGCCGACGTCTGGAACGCCGGTCGGGAGGAGTCCGCGTACGAGCTGATCGCGCCGGAGTGCCCCGGGCTCGGCGGCTCCGGCCCGGCGGGCACCCTGGCCTGGCACCGGGACCGCCGGGCGGCCTTCCCGGACCTGCGCTACAAGATCGTGGACCTGGTGGCCGCCGGCAACCGGGTGGCGGTGCACTGGCGGGCGGCCGGCACCCAGGCCGGCCAGTTCGGCCCGGTGCCGCCGACCGGCCGGGTGGTCAGCTACTCCGGCGCCACCTTCCTGCGCTTCGACGACAGCGGGCGGATCGTCGACGTGTGGAGCGTCAACGAGCTGTTCCAGGTCCTCCAGCAACTCGGCGTCGAGATGCTCCCGCCCGCCCCGGGCGACCTCGGCGGCAGCGGCGGGTGACCCGGCCCCGGCCCGACCGGGCGTAGGGGGTGGTCGCGCGCGCCGCGGGCACAGGGCAGGATGGTCCGCATGAGCGACCGCAGCGAGCGCAGCGAGGCCGGCGGCGGCACCGGCGAGCGCGGCGTGCCCGGCGCGGGCCTGGTCAAGGGGCTGGCGGTCACGCTGAAGACGATGACCCGGCGCTCCACCACCCAGCAGTACCCGGACGTCGCCCCCGAGCTGCCGCCCCGTTCGCGCGGGGTGATCGCGCTGCTGGAGGAGAACTGCACGGTCTGCATGCTCTGCGCCCGCGAGTGTCCGGACTGGTGCATCTACATCGACTCGCACAAGGAGGAGGTGGCGGTGCCCGGCGCCGCCCGCCCCCGCCAGCGCAACGTGCTCGACCGGTTCGACATCGACTTCTCGCTCTGCATGTACTGCGGCATCTGCGTCGAGGTCTGCCCCTTCGACGCGCTCTACTGGTCGCCCGAGTTCGAGTACGCCGAGTACGACATCAAGGACCTGCTGCACGACAAGGACCACCTCGGGCAGTGGATGGGTACCGTGCCGCCGCCGCCCGCGCACGACCCGAACGGCGAGCCGGCCAAGGAGGAGACCGCCGCCGCGCGCAAGGCCGCGGTCCCGGCCGCGCCCGCCGGCCGGCCGGCCACCCCGGCCGTACGTCCGGAGCCCGGCGAGGCCACCCCGTGAGCCCGCGGAGTGAGCCGGGTTTGCGAGTCCCGCGCATCGACGTGAGTTCGCCCGCCGGTCGGGCCGGGGCCGCAGGGGTGGCCCGGTGACCGGTGCGGACGTGCTGCTGCTCGCCCTCGGTGCGGTCGCGGTCGGCTCGGGCGCGCTGGTGGTGGGCACGAAGCACCTGGTGCGGGCCGGCCTCTACCTGGTGGTCTGCCTGGGCGCGCTGGCCGGGATCTACCTGGTGCTCGGCGCCGAACTGGTGGCCTGGGTGCAGGTGCTGATCTACGTCGGTGCGGTGGTGGTGCTGCTGCTGTTCGCGGTGATGCTGACCCGGGCGCCGATCGGCGCCTCCGACGACCTGGACCGCCCCGGCTGGCCGGCCGCGCTGATCGGCGGCGGGGCCGGGGCCGGCCTGGCCGCCCTGCTGGTCGACGCGTACCGCTGGACGGCCGTGACGCTGCCCGAGGCGGGCACCGCGGAACGTCTGGGCGAACAGATCTTCCGCGGCTGGGTGCTGCCGTTCGAGGTGCTGTCGGTGCTGCTGCTGGCCGCGCTGGTCGGCGCGATCGTGATCTCCCGCCCCGACATCGGCCGCCCGAGCGCCGCGCGGGACCGCGCTGGCCGTACCGAGCGGGACCGTGCGAGCGGAGCCGGGCGCAAGGAGCGGGGGCCGTCGCGGTGAGGCCGGTCATCCCGTACGTCACCGCCGCGCTGCTGTTCGGCCTCGGCGTCTACGGCGTGCTGCGCCGGCGCAACGCGGTGCTGGTGCTGATGGCCGTCGAGCTGATGCTCAACGCGGTCAACCTGGTGCTGGTCACCGCGGACACCACCGTGCGGGCGGCGCTGCCGCACGGCGGGCAGGTCTTCGCGCTCTTCGTGATCGTGCTGGCCGCCGCCGAGATCGGGGTCGGGCTGGCGATCGTGCTCCAGTTCTACCGGCTGCGGGCCAGCGTCGCCGTGGACGACGTTCCGCTGGCCGAAGGCCGGGGCGAGCCGGCCACCGCGGCCGGCGTTCCCGTGGCGGCCGGCGTCCGCCCGGCCGATCGCCCCGAGGGGGAGCGGTGACCACGACCACGCTGCTCGGCGCGCTGCTGCCGGTCGTACCGCTGGTGGCGGGTCTGGTCGGCCTGCTGCTGCCGCCCGCGCCGCCCGACGGCGGTGGCCGGCCGCGGCGCGCGGCGATCGCCCTCGGGGTGACCGGCGCGGCCGGCACGTTCCTGCTCGCGGTGGCCCTGCTGGCCACCCTCGACGGGCCGGCCGAGGCGTCCGGCACCTGGGTCGACCTGGGCGGGCTGGCCGTCAGCATCGGCGTCCGGCTGGACGGCGCCGCCGCGCTGGTCGCCGTCGCGGTCGCCGCGGTGGCGCTGGCCGTGCAGGTCTACTCCATCGGCTATCTCAAGCGCGGCCCGCACGACGACGTCGACGTCGACCACCGCTACCCGCCCTACGCCGCGCAGATCAGCCTCTTCACCGCCGCGATGCTGCTGGTGGTGGTCGCCGGCGACCTGATCCTGCTGCTGGTCGGCTGGGAGGTGATGGGCATCTGCTCGTACCTGCTCATCGCCCACGACCGCCGGCTGCCCGAGGCGCCCGCCGCGGCGATGAAGGCGTTCCTGGTCACCCGGGTCGGCGACGTCGGCTTCCTGCTCGGCATCGCGCTGCTCGGCGTCTCGGCGGGCAGCTTCCGGATCGCCGACGTGCTGGCCCACGACCACGCCACCGGCACGCTGACCGCCGCCTGCCTGCTACTGCTGGCCGGGGTGGCCGGCAAGAGCGCGCAGTTCCCGCTGCACACCTGGCTGCCGGACGCGATGGCCGGCCCGACCCCGATCTCCGCGCTGATCCACGCCGCGACCATGGTCGCCGCCGGGGTGTACGCGGTCACTCGGCTCTACCCGCTCTTCGAACGCGCGCCGGTCGCGCTGGCGGTGCTCGGGGTGATGGCCGTGGTGACCCTGCTGCTCGGCGCGCTCGCCGCCACCGCCCAGGACGACCTCAAACGGGTGCTGGCCTGGTCGACGGTCTCCCAGATCGGCTACATGACCGGTGCGCTGGCGGTCGGCGCGCCCGCCGCGGCGCTGTTCCACCTGCTCACCCACGCCGCGTTCAAGGCGCTGCTGTTCCTCGCCGCTGGTGCGGTGATCCACGCGGTCGGCACCACGCTGATGTCGCGGATGGGCGGCCTGCGGCGGGGCATGCCGGTGACCTTCTGGTGCACGGTGGTCGGTCTCGGCGCGCTGGCCGGGCTGCCGCCGCTGCCCGGTTTCTGGAGCAAGGACGGCGTGCTCGCCGCCGCCCAGGAGGCCGCCCTGCACGACGCCGGCCCGGCCGCGTCCTGGGTGGGCTGGCTGGTCTGGCTGGCCGGCCTGGCCGGCGTCGCGATCACCGCCTGGTACGCCACCCGACTGCTGCTGCGCACGTTCTTCGGCGAGGCGCGCACCCCGCTCGTCCAGCCGCACGACCCGCCCGCCGTGATGCGCTGGCCGGTGCTGCTGCTCGCCGTCCCGGCCGCGCTGCTCGGGCTGGCCGGGTTCGCCGGCCCGTTCACCGACCTGCTGCGGCCGGTGGCAGCGGCCACCCCGGAGCGGCCGTCGGATTTGCTGCCGTCGGCGCCGCTGGCCCACCTCGGCCCGGGGGTGCTGCTGCCGCTCGCCCTGCTGACGATCGGGGCGGGGCTCGCCTGGGCCCGCTGGCGGCGCGACCCGGCCGGTGATCCGGCCACCACGCTGGGCCGGCTGCGGCCGGTGTTCGCCCGCGCGTTCCGGCTCGACGACGTCCAGCACGCCCTGGTCGTACGCCCCACCGGCGCGCTGGCGAGCGGCGTGCGTACCGCCGACGAGGTGGTGGTGGACGGCGCGGTCACCGGCAGCGGCCGGGCCGCGGTCGGGCTCGGCGGCGGGCTGGCGGCGCTGCACCGGGCGGCGCTGCCCCGCGCGGCGGCCGGGGTGCTGGCCGGCGCCCTGCTGATCGGCCTGGCCGCCGCCCTGATCGGAGTCGCGGCATGAGCGAGCGCAGCGAGCGAATCATCGGGCTCAGCGCGAAGGTGCCTCATGGCGGCGCGGAGCGAAGCGGAGTGCCGGCATGAGCGAGCGCAGCGAGCGAATCATCGGGCTCAGCGCGAAGGTGCCTCATGGCGGCGCGGAGCGAAGCGGAGTGCCGGCATGAGCCTGGGGGAGTTCCTGCTGGTCGCGGTGCTGGCGGTGCCGGCGCTCGGCGCGGTCGCGGTGGCCGCGACGCCCCGGGACCGGGCCGCCCGGGTGGTCGGCACGGTGACCGCCGCGGTCACCCTGTTGGCCGCCGCGCTGCTGGCGCTCGGCGACCGCACCTGGTCCGGCTACACCCCGACCGCCCCGGCGGTGCGCCCCTGGCACCGGGTCGACCTGCCCTGGGTGCCCGGTCTGGAGTTGCGCTTCCACCTGGGCGTGGACGGCATCTCCTGGCCGCTGGTGGTGCTGACCGCCCTGCTCACCCTGCTCTGCTGTGGATACACCCTGTGGAAGGTGCCCGACGGCGGCAGCGGCCGGGCGTTGGTGGCGCTGCTGCTGGTGGTCGAGGTCGGCATCCTGGGCACCTTCCTCGCCCTCGACCTGGTGCTCTTCTTCGTCTTCTTCGAGGTCGTCCTGCTGCCGATGTACGCGGTCATCGCCGGCTGGGGCGGCGCGGACCGGCGGCGGGCGGCCCGCAAGTTCGCCCTCTACACGCTGCTCGGCTCGGTGCTGCTGCTGGTCGGCGTCTACGTCGTGGTGGCCGCTGCGGGCACCGCCGACATCGTGGCGCTCACCGGCGGTAGCGGACTGTCCCGGGGCACCCAGCTGGCCGCGTTCATCCTGCTGGCGCTGGCCTTCGCGGTGAAGAGCCCGCTCTGGCCGCTGCACTCCTGGCTGCCCGACGCGCACACCCAGGCGCCCACCGTGGGCAGCGTGATCCTGGCCGGGGTGCTGCTGAAGATGGGCACCTACGGCCTGATCCGGGTGGCGGTCGGGGTGGCGCCGGAGGGCGCCCGCTGGGCCGCGCCGGTGCTCGGCGCGCTGGCGGTCGCGGCCATCCTGGTCGGTGCGCTGGTCTGCCTCGCCCAGGACGAGTTGAAACGGCTGATCGCGTACTCCAGCGTGGGGCACATGGGCTTCGTGCTGCTCGGCGTGGCCACCCTCACCAGCGCCGGAATCCAGGCCGCGCTGATCGGCAACGTCGCGCACGGGGTGATCACCGGGCTGCTCTTCTTCCTGGCCGGCGCGATCAAGGACCGCGCGCACACCGGGTCGCTGGCCGAGCTGTCCGGGCTGCGGGAGACCGCGCCCCGGCTCGCCGGGCTGCTCGGTTTCGCCGCGGTCGCCTCGCTGGGCCTGCCCGGCCTGGCCGGCTTCTGGGGTGAGGCGTTCGCGGTGATCGCCGCGGTCGAGGTCGGCGGGGCGTTCTGGACCACGCTCGGCGTGCTGGCGGCGCTCGGCGGGGCGCTCACCGCGGCGTACTTCCTCCGGCTGCTGCGCCGGGTGACCCACGGCCGGCCCAGTCCGGCGGTCGCCCGGTCGACCGCGGGGCTCGCCGGCGCCGAGGTGACCGCGTGGGCGCCGCTGGTGCTGCTGGCCCTGGCGGTCGGGCTGGCTCCCGCCCTGGTGCTCGGCGTCGCCGAGGCGCCGGTCGACGCCCTGGTGGAGGTGCTGCCATGAGCGAGCGCCAGCGAGCGAATCATCAGGCTCGGTGCGGTGGTGTCTCAGGGCGGCACGCAGCGGAGCGGAGTGCCGGCATGAGCGAGCGGAGCGAGCGAATCATCAGGCTCAGCGTGGAGGTGTCTCAGGGCGGCACGCAGCGGAGCGGAGTGCCGGCATGAGCGAGCGGAGCGAGCGAATCATCAGGCTCAGCGTGGAGGTGCCTCAGGGCGGCACGCAGCGGAGCGGAGTGCCGGCATGAGCGTGGTGCAGAGCGTCGACAGCGTGGCGCTGCTGCCGGCGTACCTGGCCGCCGGCACTGCCGTCCTGGTGCTGGTCACCGACCTGGTGCTGGCCCGGCCGCGGGCCACCGTCGCGGCGGGCGCGCTCGGCGCGGCCGCCACCGCGCTCGGCGCGGCGCTGGTCGGCGCCGGCGGCGAGCGGCGGACGTTCTGCGTCGGCGCGGACTGCTCGTACGTCTTCGGCGGCCGGGCCGCGCTGGTCGGCGCCGTCGTCGCCCTGCTCACCCTCGGCGTGCTGGCGCTGTCCGGACCGGCGCTGCGGGCCGGGCAGTCGCCGGTGGGGGAGTACGCCTTCCTGCTGGCCTGTTCGATGACCGGTGGTGTGGTGCTCGGCGCGGCCGGCGACCTGATCACGCTGATCGTGGCGCTGGAGACGCTCACCCTGCCGCTCTACGTCCTGGTCGGGCTGCGCCGGGGCAGCCTGGCCAGCGCCGAGGCGGCGGTCACGTTCTTCGTGGTGAGCGTGGTCGCCACCACCCTGACGCTGCTCGGCGCCGCGCTGCTCTACGCGGCCACCGGCGCGCTGCACCTGGGTCGGCTCGGCGCGCTCTTCGCCGACCGGCCGGAGCTGCTCGACCTGCCGTTGACCGGAGTCGCCGTCGCCCTGGTGGTGCTCGGCCTGGCGTTCAAGGTGGCGGCGGTGCCGTTCCACGCCTGGGCGCCGGCCACCTACGACGGCGCGCCGCTGCCGGTGGCTGCCTACCTCTCCACCGCCTCGAAGCTGGGCGGGGTGGTGGCCCTGCTCGCCGTGGTGCAGTACGCGCTGCCGGCCGAGGTGACCGGCCCGGTGCTCGCCCTGCTCGCGGTGTTGACGATGACCGTCGGCAACCTGGTGGCGCTGCGCCAGCGGCGTACCGTCCGGCTGCTCGCCTGGTCCTCGGTGGCCCAGGCCGGCTACATCCTCGCTCCGCTCGGCGCGCTGGCGCTGGCGGCCGGCCGCACCGGTGACGCCCGCACCGCCGCCTACGCGGCCGCCGTGGCGTACGCCGTCTTCTTCGTGGTGCTGGAACTGGCCGCGTTCGCCGGGGTGGTGGCGCTGCGCCCGGCCGGCGCGGACGGCGGCAGCCTCGACGAGCTGCGCGGCGCGGCCCGCCGCCACCCGTGGCGGGCGGCGGCGTTCGGCCTGGCGCTGATCGGGCTGGCCGGCCTGCCACCCGGCCTGGCCGGACTCTTCGCCAAGGTGACGGTGGTCCGGGCGCTGCTGGACGGCGCCGCCGGCTGGCTGGCCCTGGTGGTGGCGGTCAACGCGGTCGTCGGCCTCGCCTACTACCTGCGGCTCACCGCCGCCCTCTACGCCGCGCCCGCCGCCGCTCCGCCGGCCACCACACCAGCCGCTGGCGCCACACCGGCCACCGCACCGGCCGGTCCGTCGACCCGCGGGGTCGTGCCGGCCGGCGCGGTCGTCGTGGTGCTGGCGGTGGTCACCGCGGTCGCCCTGGTCATCGGCTTCGCTCCGCAGCTCGTGCTCGATCTCGCCGCCCGCTGAGCCGGGCGCGTGGTCGCGCTCCCAGGCAACTCACAGCCATACGACGGATGGTTGACGGGTACCGGGTTGTTGAACCGGTCAGCGGATCCTCGCGATCCGTGCACCGAAGGAGCGAACGTGCATCACAACCGTCTGAAGACCGCCGCGCTGCTCGGCCTGCTCACCTCGCTGATCCTGGCGGTGGGCTACTGGTTCGGCGGCAGTGGTGGACTCGTCATCGCCGTCGTCGTGTCCCTGCTGATGAACGGCTTCACCTACTTCTACTCCGACAAGCTGGCACTGCGCTCGATGCGGGCGCAACCGGTCACCGAGGCACAGTTCCCCGAGCTGTACCGGATGGTCCGCGAGCTGGCCACCGAGGCCCGGCAGCCGATGCCGCGGCTCTACGTGAGCCCGACGTCGCAGCCGAACGCGTTCGCCACCGGGCGCAACCCGCAGAACGCGGCGGTCTGCGTGACCCAGGGGATCACCGAGATCCTCGACTACCGCGAGCTGCGCGGCGTGATCGGCCACGAGCTGTCGCACGTCTACAACCGGGACATCCTCATCTCCAGCGTGGCCGCCGGCCTGGCCGGCATCATCACCACGCTGGCGAACATCGCCTGGTTCATCCCGCTCGGCGGCGGGGACGACGAGGACTCGCCGAACCCGGCCGTGCTGCTGCTCACCATCATCCTGGGCCCGATCGCCGCGACGGTCATCCAGTTGGCCATCAGCCGGAGCCGGGAGTTCCAGGCGGACGCCTCCGGCGCCCAGCTGACCCGGGACCCGCTGGCCCTGGCGAGCGCGCTGCGGAAGATCCACATGGGTACCCAGCGCCGGCCGCTGCCGGCTCAGGGGCAGCTCACCAGCACCGCGCACCTGATGATCGACAACCCGTTCCGGGGTGGCGGCGTGGCGGCGCTCTTCTCCACCCACCCGCGGATGGAGGAGCGGGTCGCCCGGCTGGAGCGGATGGCCGCCAGCGCCGGCCCGGTCCAGTTCGAGCGCTGACCTGAGCATCGCCGGCTCCGCCCGTACCCGGACTCCCGGGTGCGGGCGGAGCCGTGTGTACGGGCACAAACCGTTTCTCCGCCGGGCGACCGAGCGTTAGGGTCAAAACGTCTTCCACTCATTACACCCGTCATGGAGGTCGATCGTGGCCGCACTGCGCCAGTACCTGGGCGTCTGGCGGGTCCCCGGAGCGCCGATGCTGCTGGTCACCGGCATCGTCGGCCGGCTCGGGATCGGCATGACGCCGCTGGCGCTGCTGCTCGTGGTCGAGCAGGTGACCGGGGGATACTCGCTCGCCGCGGTCGCCGGCGGCATCTACGCCCTCTCCGGCGCCGCGCTCAGCCCGGTCGCCGGGCGGATCGCCGACCGGGTCGGCCCCACTCCGGTGCTGCTCGGCACCGCTGTCGCCCACCCACTCGCCCTGCTCGGCCTGCTCGGCGCGGCCCGCCCCGGCAGCGGCAACCTGGCGCTGATCTTCCTGGCCGCCGGGGTGGCCGGAGCCACCTACCCGCCGCTGACCGCCGCGATCCGGGGCGCCTGGAACGACCTGACCGCTCCCGCCACCGGCCGGCACCACCTGCGCAACACCGCGCTGGCCGCGGAGACCACCCTGTTCGAGATCGTCTTCGTGCTCGGCCCGCTGCTGGTGGCCGGTTTCGTGCTGGTCGCCGACGCCCGGGCCGCGCTGGTCGGCTCGGCCGTGGTGACCCTCGTCGGCACCACCGCGGTGGCGCTCGGCCGGGTGATGCGCGGCTGGCGTCCGCACCCGCACGAAAACCGGGCCCGCGGGCTGGGTCCGCTGCGGGTCGCCGGTTTCCCGGCGCTGCTGCTCTGCGTGGCCAGCCTGGGCATCGCCTTCGGCGCGGCCGGTGTGATCGTGCCGGCATTCGCCACCGACTACACCGCCGACGACCCGGACAGCCTCGCCGGCGTGCTGCTCGCCGTCTGGGGGATCGGCAGCGCCGCCGGCGGCTTCTGGTTCGGCGTCCGCCGGCCGTCGCCCAACATGACCCGGCAGTTCGCCTGGCTGCTCGGCGCGGTGGCGGCCAGCTTCGCCGTCTTCGCGCTGATGCCCACCCCGGCCGCGCTGGGCGCCGCGCTGGTGATCGGTGGCGCCACCATCGCGCCCGCGCTCACCCTGGAGAACACCCTGGTCGGCCGGATCTCGCCGGTCAGCATGCTGAACGAGGCGTACACCTGGGTGGTCACCATGTCGGTCGGGGCGAGCGCGGCCGGCGGCGCGGTCGCCGGGCTGATCGTCGACCACGCCGGCGGGGTGCCCTGGGCGTTCCTCTTCGCCGGGGCCGCGGTCGCCGTCGGGGCCGCGGTCGCCGCGCTGCCCGCCGGCCCCATCGCCCGCGCGGAGGCGGCGACGGTACGCGTCGACGAGCCCGTCCCGGCCTGACCGGGAGGTCTGGGGCCGACCCGGAGCGGGTAGGTGACGGCCATGTTCGTCTTCTTCTCGAACCGGGTCGGCTGCCTCGGCTCGCTGCTGATCAGCGCGATCCTGACCGTGATCCTGCTACTGGTCTTCGCCACCTGACCCCGGCCGTCCGGTCGGCGGGCAGCGGGCGAGCGCGGCCCGAAATCCTGGATCCGAAGGGAACAGCCTCATGCGTGGTGCGGTCCTGCACGGCCCCGGCGACGTCCGGGTGGAGGAGCGGGCGGATGCCCGGATCGTCCTACCAACGGACGCGGTCATCCGCCTCTCCGCCACCTGCGTCTGCGGTTCCGACCTGTGGCCGTATCGCGGCATCGAAGCGGTCAGCGGGCCGTCCCCGATGGGCCACGAGTACGTCGGGGTCGTCCAGGAGGTGGGCAGCGAGGTCAGGAACGTCAAGCCCGGCCAGTTCGTGGTGGGCTCCTTCTTCGCCTCCGACAACACCTGCCCCATCTGCCGCGCGGGCTACCAGTCCTCGTGTGTCGAACGGGAGCCGGTCGGTGGCCTCGGGGCCCAGGCGGAGTACCTGCGCGTCCCGCTGGCCGACGGCACCCTGGTCGCCACGCCCGAGCTGCCCCCGGACGACCTCGTCCCGGACCTGCTCGCCGCCTCCGACGTGCTCGGCACCGGGTGGTTCGGCGCGGTGGCCGCCCAGGTGGGTCCGGGCAAGACCGTCGCGGTCGTCGGTGACGGTGCGGTGGGTCTGCTCGCCGTACTGGCGGCCAGGCATTTCGGCGCGGAACGCATCATCGCCGTCAGCCGGCACGAGCCCCGCCAGAAGTTGGCGGCCCACTACGGTGCCACCCACATCGTCACCGAGCGCGGCGACGAGGGCGTGGCGCGGATCAAGGACCTCACCGACGGCCTCGGCGCACACTCGGTCATCGAGGCCGTCGGCACCCAGGAGTCGATGATGCAGGCCATCCGCTCCACCCGCGCCGGCGGCCACGTCGGCTACGTCGGGGTGGCGCACGGCGTCGAACTGCCCGGCGAGGAGCTTTTCTTCTCGCACGTGCACCTGCACGGCGGTCCGGCCCCGGTGCGTCGGTTCCTGCCGGAGCTGATCGACCTGATCTGCAGGCGCGAGATCGACCCGGGCCGGGTCTTCGATCTCGCCCTGCCCCTTGAGCAGGCCGCCGAGGGCTACCGCGCGATGGACGAGCGTCGGGCCATCAAGGTGCTGCTGAACCCCTGAGCCGGGCCGTCACCGGGCCGCCGCCGTCAGCCGTTGATGACGAACGACGGCCCTTGACGACGGCGGCGAAGGTCAGTAAGCGTGTCCGCGCCAGCGGCCGGCGGGGCGGCCGAGGCTCACCGGTAGTTGGTGAACTGCAGGGCGACGCCGAAGTCTTCGCCCTTGAGCAGGGCGATGACGGCCTGGAGGTCGTCCTTCTTCTTGCCGGTCACCCGCAGCTGGTCGCCCTGGATCTGGGCCTGGACGCCCTTCGGGCCCTCGTCGCGGATCTTCTTGCTGATCGCCTTGGCCTTGTCCGAGTCGATGCCCTGGATGACCTTGCAGTCGATCTTGAACACCTTGCCCGAGGGCCGCGGGTCGCCGGCGTCCAGCGACTTGAGCGAGATGTTCCGCTTGACCAGCTTCTCCTTGAAGACGTCCAACGCGGCCCGCACCCGCTCCTCGGTCTCGGCCTGAAGACTGATCGCCTCCTCGCCCGACCAGGAGACCTCGGCGCCGGTGCCCCGGAAGTCGAACCGCGTCGCGAGCTCCTTCTCGGTCTGGCGGAGAGCGTTGTCGACCTCCTGCCGGTCGACCTTGCTCACGATGTCGAACGACGGGTTCGCTGCCATGCTCATGCTCCTGCTGTCCGGCGGTTTGTGGTCCTGTGTCCCCCGCTGACCAGCGGTACGACCCCCTGACGGTACCCGCTTGCGCCTGCGCCGGGGGGAGCCGCTATCCTTGCTCTCGCTGCCGCGTCACGACGCGGTGGGGTGCCCTGGCGGGTTGCCCGAGCGGCCAATGGGAGCGGACTGTAAATCCGTCGCGAAAGCTACAGAGGTTCGAATCCTCTACCCGCCACCAGGTGCTGAGTAGGCCCCGTGAGCTGCGGAAAGCGCTCCGGGGCCTTTCTCGTTGGGTTCGGCCGAGTCCAGGCTGATCCGGTGCTCCGCGAGCCGCCACGGGAACCGGGCGGGAACGCCGAGCCGTCAACCGCCCGCCCGCGAGCCGACAGCGACTTCAGTGAGGCCCACAGCGGCCGCGCGACGCCAATCATGCCAACAACTCGTTGCAAAGAATTCTTTGCAAAGCTATCTTTGCATCATGACGGAGGATCCGCACAAGCCTGGGTACGACTCCACGCAGGACGTGGTTCTCGACGCACGGACGCTGCGCGGCGTAGCCCATCCACTGCGCCTGCGCCTGCTCGGCTCACTGCGCCACGACGGACCGCAGACCGCCACCCAGCTGGCCGCCCGATTCGGCGAGTCCAGCGCGGCGACCAGCTACCACCTCCGCACACTGGCCGCGCACGGCTTCGTCGCCGACGCGCCCGAGCTGGGCCGCGGCCGGGAACGCTTCTGGCGCGCCGTGCACCGCTCGACCTGGTTCGACACTCCAGACCGGGACGCCCCGGAGCGTGAACTCGGCGAGGCGTACCTGCGCACGGTCGCGCGGATGTACGCGGAGAACGTCGAGCGGTCCATCACCGAGCTGGCCGACTGGCCGCAGGAGTGGGTGCGGGCGGCCAGCATGAGCGACCTCACGGTCAGCCTGAGCGCCGCCGAGGCGCAGCAGCTCGCCGACGACATGATGGCCCTGCTGGTGCGGTATCGGGACCGGGCGGCGGAACGGGCCGGCGACGGATCGGAACGCGTCGCGATGAGCACGCAGTTCCAGATCTTCCCGCGGCGCGGCCAGCTGGACGCGCTGTTGGCGGCGCGAGCCGCGTCCACCGGCACGTCCGGTACCGCGGCCGATGAATCGTCCGACAGTGCGGACGGAGACCGAGCATGAGTCAGCGGTCCGCGTACGGCTTGCTCGTCGCCCAGGCTGTATCGGTCACCGGCACCCGGATGTCGGTCGTGGCGGTGCCCTGGTTCGTGCTGCAGACCACCGGCGACGCCCTGCTGACCGGCGTCACCGCGTTCGTGGAGATGGGCGCCCTGGTCGCGGCGCGCATCCTCGGCGGGCCGTTGGTCGACCGGATCGGGCCGCGGATGGCCAGCATCGGCGGTGACCTGATCGCCGGGCTCGTGCTCGGCGTGGTGCCGCTGCTGTACGCCGCCGGCCTGCTCGGCTATCCGGTCCTGCTGGTACTGGTCGGCCTGGTCGGGCTGTTCCGCGGGCCGTCGGACAACGCGAAGTACGCGATGGTGCCCGACGTCGCGGCCACCGCCGGCTGGAGTAACGAGCGTGCCGCCGGGCTGGCCGACAGCGTGCACCGCCTCGGGTCGCTGATCGGGGCGCCGCTGGGCGCGGTGCTGATCGCGCTGGTCGGCGCTCCCGCCGTCATCGCGCTGGACGCGGCCAGCTTCCTGCTCGCCGCCGCGCTGGTGGCGACCCTGGTCCGGGTCCGGCGGGCCGAACCCGATCCGGCCGAGGCGGGCCACCGCACC
The DNA here is from genome assembly GCF_900090235.1 of Micromonospora echinaurantiaca. Lineage (NCBI taxonomy): Bacteria > Bacillati > Actinomycetota > Actinomycetes > Micromonosporales > Micromonosporaceae > Micromonospora > Micromonospora echinaurantiaca. The sequence goes on from NZ_LT607750.1 coordinate 7,149,855, forward strand.
GGAGTCCGCGGCTACCTCGCCGACCTCGGGGCCGGGCTGCGCTTCGTCCGGCGTGATCCGCTGCTCCGGGCGATCGTCGCGATGGTGCTGCTGACGAACCTGCTCGACCAGGCGATGACGGCGGTGCTGGTCCCGGTGTGGGCGGCCGAGCGCTTCAACGACGCCGCACCCGTCGGGCTGGTGTTCGGCTCCCTGAGCGCCGGCGCCTTCGTCGGGTCGCTGCTCGTGTCGGTGTACGGCGCGCGACTGCCGCGGTGGCGCACGTACGCCCTGGCCTTCCTGTTCGGTGCCGTCCCGCGGATCTTCGTGCTGGCGCTGCCGGTCGGACTGCCCGTCATCGCGGGCGTCGCACTGGTCGGCGGGGTGCTGATCGGGGCCATCAACCCACTGCTGTCCGCCGCGGAGTTCGAACGCATCCCGGCCGGCCTGCGGGCGCGTGTCCTCGGCGCGGTCGGCGGCCTGGCCTGGGCCGGAATCCCGCTCGGCGGGCTCGTCGGCGGTGTGCTCGCGGCCACGCTCGGCGCCACCGGCGGCATCCTCGTCGTGGGCATGGCGTACCTGCTGGTCACCCTCGACCCCCTGGTCCGCAGGCGCACCTGGCGGCTGATGGACCGGCCCGCTCCAGCCGCCGCCCCGGTCCCGGTGCCGGGCTGACGACGGCGTCACCGGCGCCATGTCCGGACCGCATCACGAGGTCCCGGCAGGAAGGACGTCGACAACACCCCCGGCGGTCGTCGGACCGGCTCAGCAACTGGCGCTGAGCGGCTCGACCGGCCGGCGGCGGCACAGCCCGCCGCCGGCCGGTCGTTCCGGAGGTCAGTTCCCGACGTCCGCCGCCGGCGGGTCGTCGTCGGTGCTCGTCGACACCAAAACCAGGTCGTACGTGTACAGCGCCCCCGGTGCCAGCCACGACCACGAGTCACGCGGCTGCACCACGCGGAGCTCCCTGCTCAGGGCCTGCCCGGTGTCGGGGTCGATGATCAGCCGTACCTCGAGCCCGTTCCCGGGGCCACCCGGCGTGAATGCGATCGCCTGCCCGGGCCGACCGCGCATGTCCTGCACGGCTCCCAGTCCACGCACCCCCGGCAACGTGGCGAGCATGCGGTACGCGGCGGCCCGCACCTCGTTGCTGACCGGCAGGTCGATCACCACATGGGTGGCGACGGTGAACAGCCACTCGTCGCGGTCGGTGGGCATGTCGCCACCTCCGCCGTCGAAGCGGCCGAGCAGTACGCCACGGAGGCCGGCCGGATCGGTCGGCAGCGCGTCGAGTTCCGCCTGCGAGACGTTCCGGTCGCCGAGGGCGAACAGGTGCGCCGGGTCGACCTTGTCGCCGTAGACCTTGCCCGGACCGATCCGCAGGTCGTACGGCTTCGGCTTGGTGATCCGGACGACGGACGGCGAACCGTCGCGCCGCCAGGCGGCCTCGTCGCCCGGCGTGGCGGGGGTGGCGCCGAGCGACTGCCCGAACACCCAACTGCTGTCGGCGTCGGAGCGGGCCAGCCAGTACTGGTCGCCGCTCCGGTCGACCATGGTGTACGTGCCGTCGGCGGCCTCGACCGGCACCGCCCGGCCGCTCTCGGTCTGCATGGTCAGGTAGCGCCCGCCGGATCGGGGGGCGCTGTCGCTACGTTCGGCGGCCACGAGCAGCAACCGGCTGGAGTCCATCGGCGCCTGGGTGGCGGGCGCCGCGGCGCCGGGGACGGTGTCGGGCACGGTGCGCGGAGCGGTGCCCGGTCCGGTCACGGCCACGACGACGGCGGTCACGGTCGCCGCGGCCGCCCCCACCGTCCCGAGGAAGGCCACCCGCCGACGCCGGGGCCCGCGCAGCCGGTCGAGCGCGACGTGCTGTTCGGCGGCCGAGGCGTCGGCCACGATGTCGGCGACGGCCGGCGGGAGTTGGTCGCTCCGGTGCGGCGGCGGGTCCAGCCGCGCCGGCCGGGCCTTGGCGAGCAGGTCCATCACGTCTGGTGATCGGTTCATCGGGTCGACTCCTTCGGAACGAGCGTGGCGGCGGGTCGAGGAAGCTCCGGTTCGGTGGCGGCGACCATGGCGTTCTTCAGGTGACGCCGGGCGCGGTGCAGGCGCACGTAGTACGTCGCGGTGGAACAGCCGAGGACCCGAGCCGCCTGGCCGGGCACCAGCCCGTGCCAGGCGACCAGCGTCAGCAGTTCGCGGTCGTCGTCGGACAACCGGGCCAACGCGGTGAGCACCGCGGCCCGTTCGGCGACACCGTCCGCGACGTCGGCGACGGACGCGTCGGTGATCCACGCGCGCAGCTCGGCGGCGACGGCCTGCTGCCGTTCCTCGGCGCGGTACCGCTCGTACACGATCCGGCGGGCGACGGCGAGCAGCCATGGCAGCGGAGTCGCCCTGGGCAGCGCCGGCAGCCGCCGCCACGCCACCAGGAACGTCTCGGCGACGACCTCGTCGGCCAGCTGGCGACCGGCGCGCGTGACGGCGTACGCGTACACCTGCCGGTAGTGCGCCTGGTACACGGCGGTGAAATGATCACCGGGATCGGGTTCGGGTTCTGGCACTGGTTCCGGCCCTCCCTGTCAGGCTTCTCAGTCACCAGGAAATGTCTCGCGCACGCCGTTTCTTACCGGCAGCGTTCACCGGGGTGCGAGGTGGACCCTCGCGGCCCTGATCCGGCTCCGACCGGGGATCTCCATCGGCCCGCGGGCGCGACGATCTCGCACGCCGGGCCGTGGGGCGAAGCGGCGACGGAAGGGGTGGGAGTTGGCGCCGGAGGTCTCGCCGCGCAGGGCCTGGGCGGCGCTCGTCGTGCTGTCTTCCGCCGCGTTCGCGTTCATCACGACCGAACTGCTGCCGATCGGTCTGCTCACCCTCATGGCACCGGATCTCGACCGGTCCCGGTCGCAGGTGGGCCTGCTGGTCAGCGGGTACGCCGTGGTGGTCGTGCTGGCGTCCGTACCGCTGGCCCGGTTGACCCGTCGGATCCCCCGCCGCGGGCTGCTCGGCGGCACGCTCGCGTTGTTCGCGGCCGCGAACCTGGTGGCCGCGCTCGCCTCGACGTACGCCGTGCTGGCCGGCGCCCGGGTCGTCACGGCGCTCACCCAGGCCCTGTTCTGGTCCATCGTCTCGCCCGCGGTGACCGGTCTCTTCCCGGTCACCGTGCGCGGCCGGGTGGTGGCGTTGTTCGCGACCGGGGCGGCGCTCGCCCCGGTGCTCGGGGTCCCCGCCGGCACCTGGCTGGGGCAGCAGGCCGGCTGGCGCGCGGCGTTCGCGGTGCTGGCCGCCGTCGGCGCGGCCATCGCCGCCGCGGTCGTCGTGCTGATCCCGTCGTACGCCCCGGCGTCCGGCGGCGCCGCCCGGGGCACCGCGCCGCACCGGCGTCGCTTCGCGATGCTGCTGGTCGCGACCGCCGTCGGCATCGGCGGCTTTCTGACGTTGCAGACGTACGTGACACCGCTGCTGCTCGACGTCAGTGGCTTCACCGACGCCGCGCTGGCGCCGCTGCTGTTCGTCTCCGGCGCGACCGGCGTGGTCGGCACCATCCTGGTGGGCCGCACCCTCGACGCCCACCCGACCGGGTCGCTGCTGGTGCCGCTGAGCGTCGGCACCACCGCCCTGCTCGGCCTGTACGCCCTCGGCACGCTCCAATCCGCAACGGTGGTCCTGCTCGCCGGCGTCGGCTTCGCCTACGCGGCGTTCGGCACCGCCGTGCAGAGCCGGATGCTGCAACTCGCCCCCGGCAGCACCGACATCGCCTCGGCCGGCGTCAGCACCGCCTTCAACGTCGGGATAGCCGGCGGGTCGATGCTCGGCGGTGCCCTGCTGCCCGGCCCCGGCCCGCGGCTGCTCGCCCTCGTCGGCGGGCTGCTGACCCTGGTCGCGCTCGCGGTGCTCGCCGTCGACGCGCGACGGCACGCCGTGCGCCCGGGGCCCGCCGCTCCGGCGGCGGCGCCCGCTGCGCTGGACAGGACCGAGGGCGACGAGACGGCCGCCGCCACCCGGTGAGCCGGGCCCCGCTGCCGCGATCAGCGGCGGCGGGGCCCGGCGCGGGCTCGGCGGCCGTCGACCCCGGCCGCACCCGGGCGGATCGCCGGGTGCGGCCTCAGTTGGCGAGCAGCGCCAGCGAGCCGACCACCGGCGCCGCGTAGAGCAGCGGGAACGGAATGTGCCCGTACGACCGGGCCCGGAGCACGGTGACCACCGCACCGGTGAAGTACAGCGCCAGGCCGACCCCGGCCAGCACACCGACGACCGGTGCGACCAGGCCGACCAGCAGGCCCACGGCTCCCGCCGCCTTGGCGGCGCCGAGCCAGGGCCACCAGGACCGGGGCACGCCGTAGTCGGCGAGTGGCTCCACGACCCACTTGGCGCGCAGGAACACGGAGGCGGCGGAGAAGCCGACCATCGCGGCGGCCAGGACGGTGACGACGAGGTAACTGCTGGACATGGCGATGCTCCTCATGGTGCGGATGCCGGTGCGGTGGTGACGCCCGGCTGGCTGACTCCCTCACCGCGTTGACCCGTCGCGCCGCGCCCGTGTGACAGGAGACCGGAAGGAATTTCCGAAGTGCCGCCGAGATCCGGTCACCGGTGCGGTGTCGGTTCGGCTCCGGTGGCCCCGACGGCGGTTACGCAACGGAGGGTGTCCGGGTGCTGGCGTCCGGGAGCCGAGGATGTATGGTGGTCGATGTGCCCGCCGCGCCGTCGTGCCGCCGGGCCGGGAGGCCAGTGGTATGGCGGGATGTGATCCGATCCGCCGGGAACGAGTCGATCAAGCGGTTACCACGGATTGCCGTGAAGGTCTTAATCCGCAGGGTGCGAAGTGGTCGGTGACGCGCGACCCCCGTGATCTGGGCTGGCTCGACGATGGCGGTGGCCCGAATGGCGCAACCTGGTCAACGCTCGGGCGGGGCGGGCTGGCGCGGCTTTTCCGTGTGCCCGCTCGTGTGGCACGATCGTGGAACCTCCACCATCCCTGTGACACTTCCCCGACAGGAGCAAACATGTCTGGTCGAAGGCTGGGCCGACTGGCTGGCTCGCTCCTCGTGCTTGCTGCCGCTGCCGCGATCGTCTACACCACCGGTCTCTACGCCATCGCCGGTAACTACCAGGCTGCCGACATCATCTGGACCATCAGCCCCGGCGACTCCGCCAGCTACCAGGCCGGCGACATCATCTGGACCGTCAGCCCGGGCGACTCCGCCGTCGACAGCGGGCTCTGACCGGAGCCATCATCATCACCGGCTGACGGCCGAGGCCGCGCCGGTTGTAGGGGAGCGGCATGGCGCAGCGTGAGCGCCCGCGACGGCGGTCGACCGACCATGCCTGGCTCATCACCGGGCCGCTCGCCCTGTTCGCCGTCGTCTGCGCCACGGTGACCGCGCTGGTCGCCGACGAGCCGGTCGGCGAGTGGCCGCAGGCGGCTCTCCTGCTGGTCGTCATGATCGGCGTCGGCATCCCGGTGCTCAACTTCGTCGTCCGGCGTCAGTCGTTCGGCGTGACGCTCACCGAGATACCGCTCGTCGTCGCGCTGTACCTGCTTCCGCCGCTCACCGTCGTGGTCATCTACACGGTGGCCTCGGTGGTCACCCAGACCCGGCACCGCTTCTCACCGGCCAAGTTCTGGTTCAACGTCGCCAAGGCGGCGGCGGGCACCTCGCTGGCCGGGCTGGTCCTGCAGGCGCTGCCGCCGATGGGGGTGGTGGGCCCTGGCACCTGGTTGAGCCTCTTCGCCGCGGTCACCGCCGTGATCCTGGTCAGCCTCGCCGCGGTGGTCGGCGTGCACACCCTGTTGCAGGGCTGGCAGGCCGGCCGGGACGCGCTCCGTACCGCTCCGCCGGCGCTGCTGACCGCGGCGATCAACGTCTCGATGGGCCTGATCATCCTGATCGCGGTCACCGCCACCTGGTGGTCGTTGGTGCTGCTGGCGGCGCTGGCCGCGGCGCTGGTCCTGGTCTACCGCTCCTACGCCCAGTTCTTCCGCCAGCACCGCACGCTCGCCGAGATGTACGACCTGACCCGGGCGATCGCCGAGCGCGGCCAGGACGGCAGCCTGGTCGACGCGCTGCTGGGCCGGGTGCGGGCCCTGATGCAGGCCGAGTACGCGACGCTCTGGCTGCCCGCCCAGGGCCGGCACCCGGAGGTGCTGCTCACCGCCCGGGTGGACGACCCGGGTCTGCTCGACGTCGTGCCGACCCCGGCCACCCTTCGTGAGCGGGCCGCGGCCGAGGGCCGGACGATCGCGGTCGGCCGGGCCTTCGACGGCGCCCAGGAGGCGCGCCGGACGTTGAGCGACGGCAAGATCAAGGATGTCGTCGTGGTGCCGCTCCGCTCCGGCCAGGCGGTCATCGGCACCCTGGAGGTCGCCAACCGGCTCAGTGACGTCGGCCACTTCAGCCCGGGCGACATTCCCATCTTCGAGACCGTGGCGGCACACGCCGCGGTCGCCCTGGAGAACTCGCGGCTGGTCGACCGGCTGCGCCACGACGCCTACCACGACGCGCTGACCAAGCTGCCCAACCGGCGCCGGATCGTCGGCGCGCTGGACGAGTCGGTCCGGATCCGGGCACCCGGCGAGGTGGTCGCGCTGCTGCTCTTCGACGTCGACGGGCTGCGCCAGGTCAACGAGTCGCTCGGTCACGCCGCCGGCGACAAGGTGCTCGCCGAGGTCGCCGACCGGTTGCGCGCCTGCGCGCCGTCGGCCGCCCTGGTCGGCCGGGCCGGCGGCGACGAATTCCTGGTGACGCTGCGACTGGAGAGCGTCGACGCGGCCCTCGACCTCGCCGCCCAGCTGCGCGAGCAGATCCGCGACGAGATGGTCTTCGACGGGCTCACCCTGGACGTCGACACGGCGGTCGGGGTGGCCGTACACCCGGATCACGGCAGCGACGCGGCCTCCCTGCTGCAACGGGTCGACCTGGCGGCGACGGCGGCGAAGTCGGTGCCGGGCAGCGTGCAGCTGTTCAACCCGGCGCTGGAGTCCCGGTCGCTGCGCCGGCTCGGCCTCGCCGGCGACCTGCGGCGGGCGCTCGACGACGGCGAGCTGAAGGTCTACTTCCAGCCCAAGGTGACCCTGCGGGACCGCCGGCTGGTCGGGGTGGAGTGCCTGGCCCGCTGGGAGCACCCGGCGCACGGCACGGTCGCCCCGGAGGACTTCGTGGCGGTGGCCGAGCACACCGGCCAGCTCGGCCGGCTCACCGAGTTCGTGCTCCGGGAAGGGCTGCGGCGCAGCCGGGACTGGACGCCCGGCGGCCAGCCGCTCGCGGTCGCGGTCAACCTCTCCGCCCGTACGCTCACCGACCAGCACTTCCCGGCCCGGGTCGCCGAACTGCTCGACGAGTACGGCGTACCGCCGCACCGGCTCACCCTGGAGATCAAGGAGTCCGGGGTGCTGGACGGCACCGACCGGCCCATCCCGACCCTGCGTCGGCTGCGCGACCTCGGCGTACGGCTCTCGGTGGACGACTTCGGCACCGGCGACTCGTCCCTGGCCCACCTGCGCCGACTGCCGGTGCACGAGGTCAAGGTCGACCGTTCGTTCGTGCAGGGCATGGCCACCGACCCGGGCGACCTGGCGATCGTGAACGCGGTGGTCACCCTCTCCCAGCAGTTCGGGCTGGCGGTGGTGGCCGAGGGCGTGGAGAGCGAGCTGACCCTGGAGCTGCTGCAGGACATCGGCTGCGAGATCGGGCAGGGCTTCCTGTTCAGCCGCCCACTGCCGTACGAGCGGCTGGAGGCCTGGTTCGGCGCCCAGGTGGACCCGGAAACGATCACCGCGGGCGAGCTTCCGCGCCTGCGTGTGGTGCCCTGAGCTGGGCGAACACCCCGGTGCGGGGTGGGCGGGGGATCCGATTTCACCTCCGGCGCGGGGCCGTGTAGTCTTACCCCTGCGCGTCACCCCCCGGGGAGATCGCGCAGGCCCCCTTAGCTCAGTCGGCAGAGCGTCTCCATGGTAAGGAGAAGGTCTACGGTTCGATTCCGTAAGGGGGCTCGAGGGTTCAGCTGGACCCACCGCGGCGGTGTAGCTCAGATGGCAGAGCAAGCGGCTCATAATCGCTGTGTCGCCGGTTCAAGTCCGGCCACCGCTACTCTCGTCCTCCGGGCGTGTTCCTGGTGGTCAGTAGGACGGGCGCCACTGGCGCCCACTTTGCATGTCCGCGTAGTCAGCGCGTAGGCTGATGCGCCGTAGTTGTTACCCGTAGCGAGGAAGGCACTCCGCCGTGGCGAAGGCGACCGATGTCCGGCCGAAGATCACTTTGGCGTGTGTGGAGTGCAAGGAGCGCAACTACATCACGCGCAAGAACCGTCGTAACGACCCGGACCGCATCGAGCTGAAGAAGTTCTGCCCGCGCGACGGCCGGCACACGGTCCACCGCGAGACCCGCTGACCTGCGGCCGGCCCCGCCGGCCCGGTCCACAGCACACCCGAGCGCCGATCTGTACGGCACGGCGCGGCTTCGAGCCGCCGCCGACCGCGCAGATCGGCGCTCGCGTTCTGCGTGTAGGTTCGCGGCATGTCCCTGGACCCGTCCTTCGTCGGCCGGAGCTACCCGCCGACCGCCCCGTACCAGGTGGGCCGAGAGAAGATCCGCGAGTTCGCGACGGCGATCGGCGCCACCGACCCGGCCCACCACGATCCGGAGGCCGCCCGCGCGCTCGGCCACCCGGACGTGGTCGCCCCGCCGACCTTCCCCGTGGTGATCACGATGGCCGCCAGCCGGCAGATCATCGAGGACCCGGCGCTGGGCGTCGACTACAGCCGCGTCGTGCACGGCGACCAGCGGTTCGCGTACACCCGCCCGGTGGTGGCCGGTGACGAGCTGGTCTGCGTCAACACCGTGGAGGACGTCACCTCCCGCGGTGGGCACGGCTTCCTGACCACCCGTACCGAGGTCAGCACCGTCGCCGGGGAGCCGGTGGTCACCGTCTGGTCCAAGATCGTCGTGCGTGGGGAGGGCTGAGATGGAACTGCCCGCCAAGACCTTCCGGGTCACCCGGGCGGACCTGGTCCGCTACGCCGGCGCCTCCGGCGACTTCAACCCGATCCACTGGAGCGACCGGACGGCCACCAAGGTGGGCCTGCCCGGGGTGATCGCCCACGGCATGTTCACCATGGCGCTGGTCGGCCGGGCGGTCACCGAGTGGGCCGGCGCGCCGGACGCGGTGGTCGACTACGGCGTCCGCTTCACCCGGCCGGTGGTCGTCCCGGACGACGACCAGGGCACCGAGATCGAGGTGACCGCGGTGGTCCGGGAGGTCACCGAGGACGGCCTGACCAGGCTCGACGTGACCGCCACCTGCCTCGGCGAGAAGGTGCTGTCGCAGGCCCGGGCGACCATCCGGACGGCCCGCTGAGCGGGCTCGCGACGCGCGATGGGCAGACCGGTTGGGAAAGTCGTGCCGCTACCCGTACACTGGTCCGCCGTGGGGCAATCGACCCCTGCCCGGCCGTGCGCGGTCGGGTGGGGCGAGCGTTGCCGCACAGGGGTGTAGCTCAATTGGCAGAGCAGCGGTCTCCAAAACCGCAGGCTGCAGGTTCAAGTCCTGTCACCCCTGCGCCTCAGGCCTGACCGTTCCCGTGGGTCGCGCCGCCGTCCGGCGGCGTTCGGCCCGTGGTGGTGGCATTGGCGGGGTGGCTCCGAGGCATCGGGCCCCCGGTTGATCCGCCGGCCGCGGCCCGTCGCGGGACGGTTGGTCCGGCCGGCGTGACCAAGCGCCGCGCACGCCGACGGCGTGCGACCCCGACATCCCGCACGGAGGGCGAAGTGGCCGACAACAAGCGGCGCGGCGAGGACGCCGGCGACGACCGTCTGCACGACGAGGTCGTCGACGACGTGGCCGACGACGACGCCACCGACGCGGAGGAGCCGGTCTCCCGGGGCGGCGGCACCGCCACCCGGTCCCGGGCCAAGGCGGAGTCGGCCGACCGGCCGAAGACCCGGGCCGAGACCGACAGGGTGGGCCTCTTCGGCCGCATCGCCCGATTCATCCGCGAGGTCGTCGCCGAACTGCGTAAGGTCATCTGGCCGACGCGCAAGGAGCTGCTGACCTACACCGCCGTGGTGGTCGCCTTCGTCGCGGTGATGCTGACGATCGTGGCCGGCCTGGACTACGCCTTCGCCAAGGGCGTGCTGTGGGTCTTCGGCAACCCCAGCTGACCGGCTGACTGTGCCGATAGTGACGGAAGTGAGCGAGCGTGCCTGAGTACGACGAGACCGCCGGACCCGAGGACGAGCAGTCCACGGTGGCGACGGCGGCTGGTGACGAGTCGGTCGAGGCCGCCAGCGAGCCGGAGTTCCCCACCAGTGAGCCCGCGCCCGACGAGGACTACGACCCGGTCGCCGAGCTGCGCCAGAAGCTGCGCTACGCGCCGGGCGACTGGTACGTGGTGCACTCGTACGCCGGCTACGAGAACAAGGTCAAGACCAACCTCGAGACCCGGATCACGTCCCTCGACATGGAGGACTACATCTACCAGGTCGAGGTGCCGACCCGGGAAGAGGTCGAGGTCAAGAACGGCAAGCGGTCCCAGGTGCAGGCCAAGGTCTTCCCGGGCTACATCCTGGTCCGGATGGAGCTGACTGCCGAGTCGTACTCCTGCGTGCGCAACACGCCGGGGGTCACCGGCTTCGTCGGCGCGACCGACCGGGCCGACCGCCCGGCGCCGCTCTCCCTCGACGAGGTGCTCAAGTGGCTGGCGCCGGCCGTCGAGACCGAGCAGAAGAAGGCCAAGCCCGAGGTCAAGGTCCTCGACTTCGAGGTCGGCGACTCGGTCACCGTCACCGACGGCGCCTTCGCCTCGCTGCCGGCCACGATCAGTGAGATCAACGCCGACCAGCAGAAGCTCAAGGTGTTGGTGTCGATCTTCGGCCGCGAGACGCCGGTCGAGCTGAACTTCAACCAGGTCGCCAAGATCTGACGTACGTCGGCACCGGCGGTGGGCCTCGCGGCCGGCCGCCGGTGCGTCGTTTCGCCGCCCGCCGGACCTCGGCCGGAGGGGCGGTGGACGGCTGCGCTACCCTAGAACGTCGGCTGTCCGCACCGCGCTGACCGTGCGCGCCCGCTGGCCGGCGACAATCCCAGTTCCAAGCCCCAGGAAGAGACATGCCTCCGAAGAAGAAGCTCGTCAAGACGTTCACGCTTCAGCTGCCGGCGGGCCAGGCCACCCCGGCGCCGCCGGTCGGCCCCGCGCTCGGCCAGCACGGCGTGAACATCATGGAGTTCTGCAAGTCCTACAACGCGCAGACCGAGTCCCAGCGGGGCGACATCGTCCCCGCCGAGATCAGCGTGTACGAGGACCGGACCTTCACCTTCGTGCTGAAGACCCCGCCCGCCGCCCGGCTGCTGATCAAGGCCGCCGGCGTGCAGAAGGGCTCCGGTGTCCCGCACAAGGAGAAGGTCGGCTCGGTCACCCGCGCCCAGCTGCGCGAGATCGCCGAGAAGAAGATGGCCGACCTGAACGCCAACGACATCGACCACGCTGAGAAGATCATCGCCGGCACCGCTCGGTCGATGGGCCTCGACGTCACCGACTGATCCCGGTCACCACCAGATCCAGTTCGTGGGAGGGCGCGCGGACGCCGCGGCCCGCCATAGACCACAGGAGTTACCAGAACATGCAGCGCAGCAAGAGCTACCGCAAGGCCGCCGAGGTCATCGACCGGTCCAAGCTCTACACCCCCGCCGAGGCCGTGAAGCTGGCCAAGGAGACCACCAACGTCAAGTTCGACGCCACGGTCGAGGTCGCCATGCGCCTCGGCGTCGACCCCCGCAAGGCGGACCAGATGGTCCGCGGCACGGTCAACCTGCCGCACGGCACCGGTAAGACCGCCCGCGTGATCGTCTTCGCCGCCGGCGCGAAGGCCGAGGAGGCCGCCGCGGCGGGTGCCGACGAGGTGGGCACCGACGAGCTGGTCGCCCGGATCCAGGGTGGTTGGCTCGACTTCGACGCGGCGATCGCCACGCCGGACCAGATGGCCAAGATCGGCCGGATCGCGCGGATCCTGGGCCCGCGCGGTCTCATGCCGAACCCGAAGACCGGCACGGTGACCATGGACGTCACCAAGGCGGTGCAGGACATCAAGGGCGGCAAGATCACCTTCCGGGTGGACAAGCACTCGAACCTGCACCTGATCATCGGCAAGTCGTCCTTCTCCGAGGCGCAGCTGGTCGACAACTACGCCGCGGTCCTCGACGAGGTGCTGCGGGCCAAGCCGTCCGCGGCGAAGGGCACGTACCTCAAGAAGGTCACCCTCACCACCACCATGGGCCCGGGCGTCCCGGTCGACCCGAAGCTGGTGAAGAACCTCCAGGAGGCCCCGGCCGAGGGCTGAGCATCCGCTCCCGCAACGGGGCGTCGCCACACCGTGGCGGCGCCCCGTCCGCGTTCTGCTGTGGCAGGCTTCACCGCATGCGGCTGGAGAACGTCTGGTTGCGGTACCGCCGGCGGGGGCCGTGGGTGCTGCGCGGCACGGACGCCCGGATCGACCCGGGTGAGGTGGTGGTCGTGCTCGGCCGCAACGGCGCCGGGAAGTCCACCCTGCTGCAGGTCGCGGCGGGGGTGCTGCGGCCGGTCCGGGGCCGGGTCACCGATCGGCCCGGTCGGGTCGGCTGGGTCCCCGAGCGGTTCCCCGCCGACCAGCCCTTCACCGTGGCGCGCTACCTGACCGCGATGGCGCGGGTCGCCGGCCTCGACGCCGCGGCCGCCGGCCGGGCGGTGGCCGACTGGACCTCGCGGCTCGGCCTGTCCGCGTTCCGCGACGTACGGCTGCCGGAGCTGTCCAAGGGCACCGCGCAGAAGGTCGGTCTGGCCCAGGCGATGCTCCGCCGGCCCGGCCTGCTGGTGCTCGACGAGCCCTGGGAGGGGCTGGACGCCGGCGCCCGCGAGCTGGTCCCGGCGGTGATCGACGAGGTGCTGGCCACCGGCGGCTCGGTGCTGGTCAGCGACCACCGCGGCGAGACCGTCCGGCTGCCCGGCGCGCGGCACTGGACGGTGGCCGACGGCACGGTCACCGAGGAGGCGTCGGTCGGCTCGGCGATGGCCGTGGTCGAGGTCGCGGTGCCCGCCGCGCGGGTCGCCGGCGCCGTCGCCCGGTTGCGCGCCGAGGGCCACCACGTCCTGCGGGTACGTCCCGCCGAGCCCGCGTCGTCCGGCCCCGGTGTCGACCAGCCCGCCGAGCCCACGTCGTCCGGCCCTGGTGTCGACCCGGCCGTCGAGCCCGGTACCGGGCCCGCGTCGCCCGGTTCGGGTGGCCCGGTCGGCTCCGGGCCGACGTCGTCCGGTCCGGCCGCGGGCCGGGCGGCGGAGCCGGCGCCCGCCGCGGGGGTGGCTGCCGAGGCCGGGCCGATCACCGGGGCGCCCCGATGATCGCGCTGGTCCGGCTGCGGCTGGCTGGCTTCCTGCGTACCGGCCGGGCGCTCGCCCCGGTGCTGGCCGGCCTGGTTGCGCTCGGCGTCCTGTACGGCGGCGGCCGCGCCCAGCCGGGGGAGGCGTACGGCGTCTCGGCGGCGGTGCTCTTCCCGGTGCTCGCCTGGCAGACCAAGGTGCTGCTGGACGTCGAGCCGGACGGCCAGCGCCGGCTGGCCCGGGTGGTGGCCGGGGTCCGGGGCGAGCAGGTGGCCGGGCTGTTGGCGGCCGGCGTGGCGGGGCTCGGCACGGTGGCCGTCGCGCTGGTCTTTCCGTGGCTGGTCGGCGGCGTCACCGGTCCGGTCGAGCCGGGGGACCACGCCGTGGTGATCGGCGTCACCCTCGGCGCTTGGGCGCACCTGCTGGTCGTACCGGCCGCGGTGGCGCTCGGCGCGCTGGCCAGCCGGGCCAGTACGGGCAGCGCGGGGTACGGCGTCGCGGTGCTGGCGGTCGGCGGGGTCGGCGCGGTTGTCCTCGGCCTGAGCGGCTCGGTCGCCCCTTGGCTGGCGCCGCCGGTGATGGCGACCGCCCGGGCGGTCGCCGGCGACCCGACCCTGCCGAGCGGCGCGCTGCTCACCGCGTGGGCGGCCGGCTGGAGCGCGGTCGCCCTCGCCGGCTACTCCTGGCGCCGCCGTTCCCGCCCCTGAGTGCCGGGCCCGCCGGCGCCGGGGCAGCCGGCCGGCCGGGGGAGTGAGCCGGGCCACCCGGGGGGCGATTTGGCGGCTGCCGGAGGCGTCGCGTAACCTTGGCCGCGAAGTTCCACCCAGAGACCGCTGGTCACCGTGCTCCGGCACGGTCGAAGGTCCCGCGACGACGGGCGACCCGCGCAGGGCGGCAAGCGAAAATCGGCAGTTCAGCATGGTCCGCCGACCGTGCCTGCGGCTGCCGGCCCTCGCCCCGTGCGCCCTGCGCCGGGGCTTTCCTCGTTGTCGTGTCGCCTCCGCCACCGTCGACAGCTCCGCTGCCCGACGGTGACCAGCCTCGAGCAACGAGAGAGGAGGGACATGGCGGACAAGCCGATCCGGGCCGACAAGGCCACGGCCGTCGCTGAGCTGACCGAGAGCTTCCGCACCGCGGGCGCCACGGTGCTGACCGAGTACCGCGGTCTGACGGTTTCCCAGCTCACCCAGCTGCGGCGCTCGCTCGGCAAGGAGACCACCTACACCGTCGCGAAGAACACGCTGGCCAAGCGTGCCGCGACGGACGCGGGCATCGCCGGCCTCGACGAGCTGTTCACCGGTCCTACCGCGCTGACTTTCGTTTCGGGCGACGTCGTCGAGGCGGCGAAGGGCCTTCGCGACTTCGCGAAGGCCAACCCGAAGCTCGTCATCAAGGGCGGTGTCTTCGAGGGCAAGGCCATTTCCGCGGCCGAGGTCACGAAGCTCGCCGACCTGGAGTCCCGTGAGGTGCTGCTGGCCAAGCTGGCCGGCGCGATGAAGGGCAACCTGAGCAAGGCCGCGGCCCTGTTCCAGGCTCCGCTCTCCAAGGCCGCCCGTGCGGCGGCCGCCCTGGCGGACAAGCGCGAGAAGGAGGGCGCCGAGGCGGCCTGAGGCCTCCCGGCGTACCCAGTTCAGTCTTAGTAGATCCAGTTGGAAAGGACGCCAGACATGGCGAAGCTCAGCACCGACGAGCTGCTCGACGCGTTCAAGGAGATGACGCTGATCGAGCTCTCCGAGTTCGTGAAGCAGTTCGAGGAGACCTTCGAGGTCACCGCCGCCGCCCCGGTCGCCGTGGCCGCGGGTGCCCCGGCCGCCGGTGGCGCCGCTGCCCCGGCCGAGGAGGAGAAGGACGAGTTCGACGTCATCCTCGAGGCTGACGGCGGCAAGAAGATCCAGGTCATCAAGGTCGTGCGCGAGCTGACCGGCCTGGGCCTCAAGGAGGCCAAGGACCTGGTCGAGGCCGCGCCGAAGCCGGTCCTGGAGAAGGCCAACAAGGAGACCGCCGAGAAGGCGAAGGCCAAGCTCGAGGGCGAGGGCGCCAAGGTCACCCTCAAGTGACCTGAGGTACGACCAGGCGCGCGTCCGGCTCACGTGAGCCGGGGCACACCGCGTCGCGGCGGGCGGTGATCCGGGACCGGATCGCCGCCCGCCGTGTTGGTGGACCCGGCCGGCAGCGGCGTGAGCAGGGCGTCCGTCGCCCGGTGCGGAGCGTGCGGCGACCCGGTGTCGGTAGTCCGTCGGTGGGAAAGACGCGCGACCCGGTTACCGGCCCTTGACGCGGCACCGGCCTGCCAGGCACGCTGACACCAGCAAGACCTTCCGCGCTTGCAACGGCCACCACTTGGGTAATGGCAGCGGCAGCACCACCGGCCGCGGCATCCCGAGCGGCCCGGCGGGAACGTCGCGTTCCGAGCGGCCCGGTCGACCCGGTTTCCAGGGTCCCGAGGCACGTTCCGCGACGACCTGCGGGGTGGGCTGGACAGCGGTTAGCCTCTCGGCTACACTGCTAGTTTGCGCTGCCTTCCGACTTGACCCCTGCTCGGAAATGTCCGTTTCCGGATATTTCTGGTGGGGTCATTGGAGTGCACGCGTACCAGCCGTTCTGCAGCACCGGTCCTCGGAAGGACGCATCTTGGCAGCTTCCCGCCCTGCGAAGACCAGTCGTACGTCGAGCGCTTTCGCTCCCCGCCGAGTTTCATTCGGCAGGATCACCGAACACCTCGAGGTCCCCAACCTCCTCGCCATCCAGAACGAGTCCTTCGACTGGCTCGTCGGCAACGAGGCTTGGCAGGGCCGGTCGGCGGACGACCCGCACGCACGCTCGGGTCTCGCGGAGATCCTCGACGAGATCAGTCCCATTGAGGACTTCTCCGGCACCATGTCGCTCTCCTTCTCGGCTCCGCGCTTCGACGAGGTGAAGGCCTCGATCGAGGAGTGCAAGGAGAAGGACCTCACCTACTGCGCGCCGCTCTTCGTGACCGCGGAGTTCACCAACAACACCACCGGCGAGATCAAGAGCCAGACGGTGTTCATGGGTGACTTCCCGATGATGACGCCGAAGGGCACCTTCATCATCAACGGCACCGAGCGCGTCGTGGTCAGCCAGCTCGTCCGGTCCCCGGGCGTCTACTTCGACAAGCAGCCGGACAAGACCTCCGACCGCGACCTCTCCAGCGTCAAGGTCATCCCGAGCCGGGGTGCCTGGCTGGAGTTCGACATCGACAAGCGCGACACGGTCGGCGTCCGCATCGACCGCAAGCGCCGGCAGGCCGTCACGGTCCTGCTCAAGGCCATCGGATGGTCGGCCGAGCAGATCCGTGAGCGGTTCGGCTGGTCCGAGCTGATGATGACCACGCTCGAGAAGGACCACATCGCCGGCCAGGACGAGGCGCTCCTCGACATCTACCGCAAGCTGCGCCCCGGCGAGCCGCCGACGCGCGAGAACGCCCAGACCCTGCTCGACAACCTCTTCTTCAACCCGAAGCGGTACGACGTCGCCAAGGTCGGTCGGTACAAGTTCAACAAGAAGCTCCAGCTGGACGTGCCGATCACCACCGGCACGCTGACCGAGGACGACATCGTCGCCACCGTGGAGTACCTCTGCCGGCTGCACGCCGGTGAGGAGGGCTACGAGGCCGACGACATCGACCACTTCGGCAACCGGCGCCTGCGTACCGTGGGCGAGCTCATCCAGAACCAGGTCCGGGTGGGCCTGTCCCGGATGGAGCGGGTCGTCCGGGAGCGGATGACCACCCAGGACGTCGAGGCGATCACGCCGCAGACCCTGATCAACATCCGCCCGGTGGTGGCGGCGATCAAGGAGTTCTTCGGCACCTCGCAGCTGTCCCAGTTCATGGACCAGACCAACCCGCTGGCGGGCCTGACCCACCGGCGCCGGCTGAGCGCGCTCGGCCCGGGTGGTCTGTCCCGGGAGCGGGCCGGCTTCGAGGTCCGTGACGTGCACCCGTCCCACTACGGCCGGATGTGCCCGATCGAGACGCCGGAAGGCCCGAACATCGGTCTGATCGGCGCGCTGTCCACCTTCGCCCGGGTCAACCCGTTCGGCTTCATCGAGACGCCGTACCGGAAGGTCGTCGACGGTCGGGTCACCGACCAGATCGACTACCTGACCGCGGACGAGGAGGACCGGTTCGTCAAGGCGCAGGCCAACGCGCCGCTGAAGGCGGACGGCTCGTTCGCCGAGGACCGCGTCCTGGTCCGCCGTAAGGGCGGCGAGACCGAGGACGTCCCGCCGGCGGCCGTGGACTACATGGACGTGTCGCCGCGGCAGATGACCTCGGTCGCGACCGCGATGATCCCGTTCCTCGAGCACGACGACGCCAACCGGGCGCTGATGGGCGCGAACATGCAGCGCCAGGCGGTGCCGCTGGTCAAGGCCGAGTCGCCGCTGGTCGGCACCGGCATGGAGTACCGGGCCGCGGTCGACGCCGGCGACGTGGTGGTCGCCGAGGTCGGCGGTGTGGTCGAGGACCTCTGCGCCGACTACATCACC
This sequence comes from Micromonospora echinaurantiaca, assembly GCF_900090235.1. Classification (NCBI taxonomy): domain Bacteria; kingdom Bacillati; phylum Actinomycetota; class Actinomycetes; order Micromonosporales; family Micromonosporaceae; genus Micromonospora; species Micromonospora echinaurantiaca. Next base: position 7,167,691 of record NZ_LT607750.1, read on the forward strand.
GTGCACCAGGACGACGGCCACCGTCGTACCTACCTGCTGCACAAGTTCCGCCGCTCCAACGCCGGCTCCTGCGTCAACCAGAAGCCGGTGGTCTTCGAGGGCGACCGCGTCGAGGCCGGCCAGGTCATCGCCGACGGTCCGTGCACCGACGAGGGCGAGATGGCGCTCGGGCGCAACCTGCTCGTGGCGTTCATGACCTGGGAGGGGCACAACTACGAGGACGCGATCATCCTGTCGCAGCGCCTCGTGCAGCAGGACGTGCTCACCTCGATCCACATCGAGGAGCACGAGGTCGACGCCCGGGACACCAAGCTCGGCCCGGAGGAGATCACCCGCGACATCCCGAACGTCAGCGAGGAGATGCTCGCCGACCTCGACGAGCGCGGCATCATCCGGATCGGCGCCGAGGTCGTCCCCGGCGACATCCTGGTCGGCAAGGTCACGCCCAAGGGCGAGACCGAGCTGACCCCGGAGGAGCGGCTGCTCCGCGCGATCTTCGGTGAGAAGGCGCGCGAGGTCCGGGACACCTCGCTGAAGGTGCCGCACGGTGAGACCGGCACGGTCATCGGCGTGCGTACCTTCTCCCGGGAGGACGGCGACGAGCTGCCCCCGGGCGTCAACGAGCTGGTCCGGGTCTACGTCGCCCAGAAGCGGAAGATCCAGGACGGCGACAAGCTCGCCGGCCGGCACGGCAACAAGGGCGTCATCTCCAAGATCCTGCCGATCGAGGACATGCCGTTCCTGGAGGACGGCACCCCGGTCGACATCGTGCTCAACCCGCTCGGTGTGCCGAGCCGGATGAACATCGGCCAGGTGCTGGAGACGCACCTCGGCTGGGTGGCCAAGACCGGCTGGAGCGTCGACGGTGACGACGCCGAGTGGAAGCGCCAGCTCCGCTCGATCGAGGCGCACGAGTCCGAGCCGGACACCAACGTGGCCACGCCGGTCTTCGACGGTGCCCGCGAGGAGGAGATCTCCGGTCTGCTCGCGTCGACCCTGCCCAACCGGGACGGCAAGCAGCTGATCGGCTCCAGCGGCAAGGCGCAGCTGTTCGACGGTCGCTCCGGCGAGCCGCTGCCGGACCCGATCGCGGTCGGCTACATCTACATCCTGAAGCTCAACCACCTGGTCGACGACAAGATCCACGCCCGGTCGACCGGCCCGTACTCGATGATCACGCAGCAGCCGCTGGGTGGTAAGGCGCAGTTCGGTGGCCAGCGCTTCGGTGAGATGGAGTGCTGGGCGATGCAGGCCTACGGCGCCGCGTACGCGCTGCAGGAGCTGCTGACCATCAAGTCCGACGACGTCCTCGGCCGGGTCAAGGTCTACGAGGCCATCGTCAAGGGCGAGAACATCCCCGAGCCGGGCATCCCGGAGTCGTTCAAGGTGCTGCTCAAGGAGCTGCAGTCGCTGTGCCTCAACGTCGAGGTGCTCTCCAGCGACGGTGTGGCCCTGGAGATGCGCGAGACCGACGACGAGGTGTTCCGGGCCGCGGAGGAGCTGGGCATCGACCTGTCCCGGCGCGAGCCGAGCTCGGTCGAAGAGGTCTGAGGTGAGCGGTCGGGAGCCGGCTGGCCGGCTCCCGACCCCACCCACTAGCTAAGCAGTACAGACGACGACATAGGGGACATAGTGCTCGACGTCAACTTCTTCGACGAGCTGCGTATCGGCCTCGCCACCGCTGACGACATCCGTCAGTGGTCCCACGGCGAGGTCAAGAAGCCTGAGACGATCAACTACCGCACCCTGAAGCCGGAAAAGGACGGGCTCTTCTGCGAGAAGATCTTCGGTCCGCAGCGGGACTGGGAGTGCTACTGCGGTAAGTACAAGCGGGTCCGGTTCAAGGGCATCATCTGCGAGCGCTGCGGCGTCGAGGTGACCCGGTCCAAGGTCCGTCGTGAGCGGATGGGGCACATCGAGCTGGCCGCTCCGGTGACCCACATCTGGTACTTCAAGGGCGTGCCGAGCCGGCTGGGCTACCTGCTGGACCTCGCCCCCAAGGACCTCGAGAAGATCATCTACTTCGCCTCGTACGTCGTGACGAGCGTGGACGCCGAGGCGCGTCACCGCGACCTCTCGACCATCGAGAACGAGATCCTGGCCGAGAAGCGGCAGGCCGAGAACAGCCGCGATTCGGAGATCGAGAAGCGGGCCGCCAAGCTCGAGGCCGACCTGGCCGAGCTGGAGGCCGAGGGTGCCAAGGCGGACGTCCGGCGCAAGGTCAAGGAGGGCGGAGAGCGCGAGATGCGCCAGATCCGCGACCGGGCCCAGCGCGAGATCGACCGCCTGGACGAGGTGCTGGACACCTTCCGCAAGCTGGAGCCGAAGCAGCTGGTCACCGACGAGCTGCTCTACCGCGAGCTGCGGGACCGGTTCGGTGAGTACTTCACCGGCGGCATGGGCGCCGAGGCGATCAAGGCGCTGGTCCAGAACATGGACCTCGACGCCGAGGCCGAGAGCCTGCGGGAGACCATCCGCTCCGGCAAGGGCCAGCGGAAGATCCGTGCGCTCAAGCGGCTGAAGGTCGTGGCGGCGTTCCTCAACACCCGCAACTCGCCGCTCGGCATGGTGCTGGACTGCGTCCCGGTCATCCCGCCGGACCTGCGCCCGATGGTGCAGCTCGACGGTGGCCGCTTCGCGACCTCCGACCTGAACGACCTGTACCGCCGCGTGATCAACCGGAACAACCGGCTCAAGCGGCTGATCGACCTCGGCGCGCCCGAGATCATCGTGAACAACGAGAAGCGGATGCTGCAGGAGGCCGTTGACGCGCTGTTCGACAACGGCCGCCGCGGCCGGCCGGTCACCGGCCCGGGCAACCGTCCGCTGAAGTCGCTGTCCGACATGCTCAAGGGCAAGCAGGGCCGGTTCCGGCAGAACCTGCTGGGCAAGCGCGTCGACTACTCCGGCCGTTCGGTCATCGTGGTCGGCCCGAAGCTCAAGCTGCACCAGTGCGGCCTGCCCAAGCAGATGGCGCTGGAGCTGTTCAAGCCGTTCGTGATGAAGCGGCTGGTCGACCTCAACCACGCGCAGAACATCAAGTCCGCCAAGCGGATGGTCGAGCGGCAGCGGCCGGTCGTGTGGGACGTGCTGGAAGAGGTCATCGGCGAGCACCCGGTGCTGCTCAACCGGGCGCCGACCCTGCACCGTCTGGGCATCCAGGCCTTCGAGCCGCAGCTGGTCGAGGGCAAGGCCATCCAGATCCACCCGCTGGTCTGCACCGCGTTCAACGCCGACTTCGACGGTGACCAGATGGCGGTGCACGTGCCGCTGTCCGCCGAGGCCCAGGCCGAGGCGCGGATCCTGATGCTGTCGTCGAACAACATCCTCAAGCCGGCCGACGGCAAGCCGGTCACCATGCCCACCCAGGACATGGTCATCGGTCTCTACCACCTCACCCACCTCACGCCCGACGAGAAGGGTGCGGGCCGGGCGTTCAGCTCGGACGCCGAGGCGCGGATGGCGTACGACAACGGCGAGCTGCACCTGCAGGCTCCGGTGAAGATCCGGCTGCGCGGCGTGGTCGGGGTCGACAACGGCGCCGGCGCCGAGCCGTGGACCGCCCCGGAGGGCTGGGTCGAGGGTGACCCGCTGACCGTGGAGACCACCCTCGGCCGGGTGCTGTTCAACGAGACGCTGCCCCCGGGCTACCGCTTCGTGAACTACGAGATCCGCAAGGGTCAGCTCTCCGCGATCGTCAACGACCTCGCCGAGCGCTTCCCGAAGGTGGCCCTGGCGGCCACCCTGGACGGGCTCAAGGAGGCCGGCTTCCACTGGGCCACCTGGTCCGGCGTGACGATCGGCATGGAGGACGTCATTGCTCCGCCGCGCAAGGCGGAGATCCTGGAGCGGTACGAGAAGGAAGCCGACCGGATCGACAAGCAGTACCAGCGTGGTCTGATGACCGCCGAGGAGCGTCGCGGCGAGCTCATCGAGATCTGGACCAAGGCGACCAACGAGGTCGCCAAGGAGATGGACACCGCGCTGCCGCAGGAGAACCCGCTGTGGAAGATGATCAACTCGGGTGCCCGCGGTAACCTGCTCCAGCTCCGGCAGATCGCGGCGATCCGTGGTCTGGTGGCCAACCCGAAGGGTGAGATCATCCCGCGGCCGATCAAGGCCAGCTACCGGGAGGGTCTGTCCGTGCTGGAGTACTTCATCTCCACGCACGGTGCCCGTAAGGGTCTCGCCGACACCGCGCTGCGTACCGCCGACTCGGGTTACCTGACCCGTCGTCTGGTGGACGTCTCGCAGGACGTCATCATCCGCGAGGAGGACTGCGGCACCGACCGGGCGATCCCGATGCAGATTGGGCAGCGCACCGAGGACGGCCGGCTCGTCGTGCACGAGCACGCGGAGACCAGCGTGCACGCCCGTACCCTGGCCGACGACATCAAGGGGCCGGACGGCACCGTCGTCGCCGAGCGGGGCGCGGACATCAACTCGATCCTGGTCGACAAGATCGTCGCCGCCGGGGTGGAGTCGGTGCGGGTGCGCAGCGTGCTCACCTGCGAGTCGAAGCTGGGCGTCTGCGGTGCGTGCTACGGCCGCTCGCTGCCGACCGGCAAGACCGTGGACGTCGGCGAGGCGGTCGGCATCATCGCCGCCCAGTCGATCGGTGAGCCGGGTACGCAGCTGACGATGCGTACCTTCCACACCGGTGGTGTCGCGGGTGAGGACATCACCCAGGGTCTGCCGCGTGTCCAGGAGATCTTCGAGGCCCGGGTGCCGAAGGGTAAGGCGCCCATCGCCGACACCCCCGGCCGGATCCGGATCGAGGACGGCGAGCGGTCGCGGAAGATCATCGTGGTGCCGGACGACGGCAGCGACGAGATCGTCTACGACAAGATCTCCAAGCGGGTCCGGCTGCGGGCCCACGACGGCGATCACGTCGAGGTCGGCGAGAAGCTCACCGAGGGCACCATCGACCCGCACGAGCTGCTGCGCATCCTCGGCCCGCGCGCGGTCCAGGTCCACCTGACCCAGGAGGTCCAGGAGGTCTACCGCTCGCAGGGTGTGCTCATCCACGACAAGCACATCGAGATCATCATCCGCCAGATGCTCAAGCGGGTGACGGTCATCGACTCCGGCTCGACCGAGTTCCTGCCGGGCGTGCTGGTCGACCGGGCGCTGTTCGAGTCGGAGAACCGCCGGCTCGTCTCGGAGGGCGGCGAGCCCGCCGCCGGTCGCCCGGTGCTGATGGGTATCACCAAGGCCTCGCTGGCCACGGACTCCTGGCTGTCGGCGGCCTCCTTCCAGGAGACCACCCGGGTGCTGACGGACGCGGCGATCCACGCCCGCAGCGACTCGCTGATCGGCCTCAAGGAGAACGTGATCATCGGTAAGCTCATCCCGGCCGGTACCGGTATCAGCAAGTACCGCAACGTCCGGGTCGAGCCGACCGAGGAGGCGAAGGCCAAGGTCTACTCGATGACCGGCTACCCGGAGACCGACTACGGCTTCGGGCCGGCCAGCGGCCAGGCGGTGCCGCTGGACGACTTCGACTTCGGGTCGTACCGCTAATCGCACCAACGCACGAGGCCCCCGGCAGCCGCCGGGGGCCTCGTCGTGTCCGGGCCGGGAGTGCCTGCCGGTGGCGCGGGGCCGGGGCATGATGGTGGGCATGACGACAGCACCCGGGCAGGTGCCCGTCGCCCCGCAGCCGCTGCGCCACCCGCTCGACCCGGACCCGGCCCGGGCCACCAAGGCCAGGGCGGTCTTCGCGCTGGGGCTGATCGGCGCGCTCACCGGCCTGTTCCTGGGCGGGGTGGTGCCCGCCACGGTGGCGCTCCAACTGGCCCGGCAGGCGCGCCGGGAGGCGTACGCCTCGGGTGGTTTCCTGACCGGCGCGGCCTGGCTGCGGCGGGGTGAGCAGCTGGCCTGGACGGGCCTGGTGCTGGCAGCGGTCAGCCTGGTGGTCGCCGTGGTGGTCGGCGTGGTCCGGCTGGCCGACGCGCCCTTCGGCCAGGACTTCGCGCCGAACGTGGACTGACGCCGGCGAGGGACCCCGTCCCCGCCGGGCACGGCCGCCGTGCGTCGCGGCGGTAGCCTGGCCGGTGTCCGTCGCGCGGCGGTGGACGCCGACGGCCGACAGGAGGAGTTCGTGACGGATCCGGCGCGCCCCACGGGCGGTGACCCCGGGCAGCCCGCGTCTCCGGCGTCCCCCGCGTCTCCGGCGTCCCCGACGTCCGGTCCGTCCGAGTCGCGGGTCGGGGGACCGGGGGTGGCGCAGTCCGCAGCCGAGGGGGCCGGCAACCGGTCCGACCAGCCTCCCGCGAGCCCCTGGGGATCCCCGTCGGGCCAGCCGCCGGCGAGCCCGTGGAGTGCCTCGCCCAGCCAGGCGTCCGGAAACTCCTGGGGGGTGCCGTCCGGCCAGCCAGCAGCCAGCCCGTGGAGTGCTCCCCACGGTCAGCCGTCCGGGAGCCCGCCGGGCCACCAGCCGGCGAATCCGTGGGGAGCGCCGTCGGGCCAGCCGCCGGCGCACCCGTCGGGGCAGCCTGCGGTGGGTCCGTGGGGTGGCCCGGCCGGCCAGCCGGCGGGGGGCCAGCCGGCGCCGGGTGCGTGGGGGCCGCCCGCGCCCGGCTGGGGTGGGCCCCCGCCCGGCGGACCGGGGCTGCCCCCGCCACCCCGGGAGACGGCCCGCCCGAGCCGGGTAGACCCGGTGCCCGGTACGCCGTTCGCCGTGGTGCACCTCGACGTGCCGCCGGTCACCTCGGGCCTGGCGGTGGGCTCGCTGGTGGCCGGGGTGGCCGCGATCCTGGTCTCGGTGCTGGTCTTCTGCTTCGGGGCGACCGGGGCGTCCGCCGGCGGCGTCTGGGCCGCTGGCGCGTTCACCGTGCTGGGCGTGCTGGCCGGGGCCGGCGCCGTGGTGGCCGGCCTGCTCGCCCGGCGGCAGATCCGCCGCCCGGCGCCGCCGCCCGGGGTCCGGTTCACCGGTCGGGGCCTGGCCGTGGCGGGGATCAGCTGCGGCGGGGCGGGGCTGGGGCTCAGCCTGCTCGGGTTGGCGCTGGCGGTGCTGCTCTCGCTGAGCTGAGCGGCCGGGTCGCCGGCTGCCCGGGCCGACGTCCAGCAGGTGGGACCGGTCGGTCGGGGCCGACGGGCCGCGCCGCCGAGAAGCCGGTACACTTGTGTCTGTAGGTGCCCATCACGGCGGTCGGGTGCGATGGAGCGATCAACGGGCGGTCACACGTCCGGGTGAGCCACTCCGTTTTGACCTGCACGGCTGTGGTAGGTACTCTTTCCCCTTGTGCCCGGGCCAGCCCGGGCAACTCGTGCGTGCGCTGGTTCCGGTGAGTCCGGGCAGCGGCCGACAGGCACGACAGAGCCAGAAGACCCGGCGCGCGGAGAGTCGTGTGCCGGCGACAGACCCCGGTACGTGCGCGAGCGTCCGCACCGGGACCGTGATCTGGGCGACACGCCCGACCGCGGGTGCCGGGACTCCGCGAGGGGACCTGGTCGGAATGTAAGAGGGTCGATCACCAGATCGGCTACGGCAGACGGCGCGGCCGCACCACCTGCGGCCGAAGGGAGCGGAGAAACCCGGTGCCCACGATCCAGCAGCTGGTCCGAAAGGGCCGCCAGGCGAAGACGAGCAAGACCAAGACCCCGGCGCTGAAGGGTTCCCCTCAGCGGCGCGGCGTGTGCACCCGCGTGTACACCACCACCCCGAAGAAGCCGAACTCGGCGCTGCGCAAGGTCGCTCGTGTCAAGCTCAGCAGCCAGATCGAGGTGACCGCCTACATCCCGGGTGTCGGCCACAACCTGCAGGAGCACTCGATCGTGCTCGTCCGCGGCGGCCGGGTGAAGGACCTCCCCGGCGTGCGGTACAAGATCGTCCGCGGCTCGCTGGACACCCAGGGTGTCCGCAACCGCAAGCAGGCGCGCAGCCGTTACGGCGCGAAGAAGGAGAAGAGCTGACATGCCGCGTAAGGGACCCGCTCCGCGGCGGCCGCTGGTCGCTGACCCGGTGTACAACTCGCCGCTGGTCACCCAGTTGGTCAACAAGATCCTGCTGCGCGGCAAGCGCCAGCTCGCCGAGCGCATCGTGTACGCGGCCCTCGAGGGCTGCCGGGAGAAGTCCGGCACCGACCCGGTCGTCACCCTGAAGCGGGCGATGGACAACGTCAAGCCGACCCTCGAGGTGCGCAGCCGCCGGGTCGGTGGCGCCACCTACCAGGTGCCGGTCGAGGTCCGTCCGGCCCGGGCGACCACCCTGGGCCTGCGCTGGCTGGTCACCTACTCCCGCGCCCGGCGCGAGAAGACCATGGTCGAGCGGCTGATGAACGAGCTGCTGGACGCGAGCAACGGCCTCGGTGCCGCCGTCAAGCGGCGCGAGGACACGCACAAGATGGCCGAGTCCAACAAGGCCTTCGCGCACTACCGCTGGTAACACCCTGGTTCCGGCGCTCACGAGGCGCCGGAACCGCCACCAGTTGTGTCGAGACGACGATAAGTAGGGATTGAAGTGGCCGCCGCAGACGCGCTCGCCAACGTACGCAACATCGGCATCATGGCGCACATCGATGCCGGTAAGACCACTACCACCGAGCGGATCCTGTTCTACACCGGTATCACCTACAAGATCGGTGAGGTCCACGAGGGCGCTGCCGTCATGGACTGGATGGAGCAGGAGCAGGAGCGCGGTATCACCATCACTTCCGCCGCCACCAAGTGCGAGTGGAAGGGCCACACGATCCAGATCATCGACACGCCCGGCCACGTCGACTTCACGGTCGAGGTCGAGCGGTCGCTGCGGGTCCTGGACGGTGCGGTCGCGGTATACGACGGTGTCGCCGGCGTGGAGCCCCAGACGGAGAACGTCTGGCGGCAGGCGGACAAGTACAACGTGCCCCGGATGTGCTTCGTCAACAAGCTCGACCGGACCGGCGCGGACTTCTTCCGCTGCGTGCAGATGATGATCGACCGGCTCAACGCGACCCCGCTCGTCCTGCAGGTGCCGATCGGCGCCGAGTCCGACTTCGTCGGTGTCGTGGACCTCGTCGGCATGCGTGCCCTCACCTGGCGCGGGGAGACCCAGAAGGGTGAGGACTACGCGATCGAGGAGATCCCGGCCGAGCTGGCGGACACCGCCGCCGAGTGGCGCGAGAAGCTCCTGGAGACCCTGGCCGACGTCGACGACTCGGTGATGGAGAAGTACCTCGAGGGCGAGGAGATCTCCGTCGAGGACATCCAGACCGGTATCCGCCGCGCCACCATCGCGGGCAAGGCCAACCCGGTGCTGTGCGGCACCGCGTTCAAGAACAAGGGCATCCAGCCCATGCTCGACGCGGTCGTCGCCTACCTGCCGTCGCCGCTGGACATCCCGGCGATCGAGGGCACCGCGACCGACGGCGAGACCCCGATGCAGCGGAAGCCGTCGACCTCGGAGCCGTTCTCGGGCCTGGCCTTCAAGATCCAGACCGACAAGCACCTCGGCAAGCTCACCTACGTCCGGGTCTACTCCGGCGTGGTCGAGTCCGGGTCCCAGGTGGTCAACTCCACCAAGGACCGCAAGGAGCGGATCGGCAAGATCTACCAGATGCACGCCAACAAGCGGGAGGAGCGCAGCTCCGCCAAGGCTGGCGACATCATCGCGGTGCAGGGTCTCAAGCAGACCACCACCGGTGACACCCTGTGCGACCCGGCGAACCCGGTCATCCTGGAGTCGATGACCTTCCCGGAGCCGGTCATCGAGGTCGCCATCGAGCCGAAGACCAAGGCTGACCAGGAGAAGCTCAGCACCGCCATCCAGCGGCTGGCCGAGGAGGACCCGACCTTCCGCGTCAAGCTGGACGAGGAGACCGGCCAGACGGTCATCTCCGGCATGGGCGAGCTGCACCTGGACATCCTGGTCGACCGGATGCGCCGCGAGTTCAACGTCGAGGCGAACATCGGTAAGCCGCAGGTGGCGTACCGCGAGACCATCCGCCGCACGGTGGAGAAGGTCGAGTACACCCACAAGAAGCAGACCGGTGGTTCCGGCCAGTACGCCCGGGTGATCATCAGCCTGGAGCCGCTGCCGCTGGACAACGACTCGCCGACCTACGAGTTCGCCAACGCCGTCACCGGTGGCCGGATCCCCCGGGAGTTCATCCCGTCGGTGGACGCCGGCGCCCAGGACGCCATGCAGTACGGCATCCTCGCCGGCTTCCCGCTGGTGGGTGTCAAGCTGACCCTGGTGGACGGCCAGTACCACGAGGTCGACTCGTCCGAGATGGCGTTCAAGATCGCCGGCTCGATGGCGCTGAAGGAGGCGGCCCGCAAGGCCGACCCGGCGCTGCTCGAGCCGATGATGGCCGTTGAGGTCACCACTCCGGAGGAGAACATGGGTGACGTCATCGGCGACCTCAACTCCCGCCGTGGCATCATCCAGGCGATGGAGGAGCGCGGCGGTGCCCGCGTCGTCCGCGCCCTGGTGCCGTTGTCGGAGATGTTCGGCTACGTCGGCGACCTGCGGTCGAAGACCCAGGGCCGGGCTAGCTACAGCATGCAGTTCGACTCCTACGCCGAGGTTCCGGCCTCGGTGGCCAAGGAGATCATCGCCAAGGCGACTGGTGAGTGACGCTCGCCTGAGCTGATCCGATGAGCCGGGTCTGGTCGCGGGAGGGTTCTCCCGCCCGCGGCCACCTCGGTCGGAATGTGTGAATCCGGGCCTGTAGGCTTCATCGCCGCAGAACCCACAAAGGCTCTCCGGCCGTCAGGTCGGAAAGGCTGTCGACAGAGTCCTAAGCGCCGACCGGCGCACCGGGGCGAACGAACCAAGAAAGTCCACAGGAGGACACCAGTGGCGAAGGCGAAGTTCGAGCGGACTAAGCCGCACGTCAACATCGGCACCATTGGTCACATCGACCACGGTAAGACGACGCTGACGGCGGCCATCACCAAGGTCCTGCACGACCAGTACCCGGACCTGAACCCGTACACGCCGTTCGACGAGATCGACAAGGCGCCCGAGGAGAAGGCCCGCGGCATCACGATCTCGATCGCGCACGTCGAGTACCAGACCGAGGCGCGGCACTACGCGCACGTCGACTGCCCCGGTCACGCCGACTACATCAAGAACATGATCACCGGTGCCGCGCAGATGGACGGCGCGATCCTGGTGGTCGCGGCGACCGACGGCCCGATGCCGCAGACCCGCGAGCACGTGCTGCTGGCCCGCCAGGTCGGCGTGCCGTACATCGTCGTGGCGCTCAACAAGAGCGACATGGTCGACGACGAGGAGCTCCTGGAGCTCGTCGAGCTCGAGGTCCGTGAGCTGCTCTCGTCGCAGGAGTACCCGGGTGACGACCTGCCGGTCGTGCGGGTCTCGGCGCTGAAGGCCCTCGAGGGTGACCCCGAGTGGACCGGCAAGCTGATGGACCTGATGACCGCTGTCGACACCGCGATCCCGCAGCCGGAGCGCGAGACCGACAAGCCGTTCCTGATGCCGATCGAGGACGTCTTCACGATCACCGGTCGTGGCACCGTCGTCACCGGTCGCGCGGAGCGCGGCGTGCTCAAGCCGAACGAGGAGGTGGAGATCGTCGGCATTCGCGAGAAGTCGATCAAGACCACCTGCACCGGCATCGAGATGTTCCGCAAGCTGCTCGACGAGGCCCGCGCGGGTGAGAACGTCGGTCTGCTGCTGCGTGGCATCAAGCGCGAGGACGTCGAGCGCGGCATGGTCGTCATCAAGCCGGGCACCACGACCCCGCACACGGAGTTCGAGGCGACGGTCTACATCCTCTCCAAGGAGGAGGGCGGCCGGCACACCCCGTTCTTCCAGAACTACCGTCCGCAGTTCTACTTCCGGACCACGGACGTCACCGGTGTCGTCACGCTCCCCGAGGGCACCGAGATGGTCATGCCGGGTGACAACACCACCATGACGGTGAAGCTGATCCAGCCCATCGCCATGGAGGAGAACCTCAAGTTCGCGATCCGCGAGGGTGGCCGCACCGTCGGCGCCGGGTTCGTCACCAAGATCATCAAGTGAGCTGGGTAACCCCGATTAGACCCGCCGCCGGTCGTGCGGCATACTAGTCAGGTTGCGTAACGACAGTTCGTCGCTCGCGTTCGGCTTTCGCCGAACCTCCGGGCGGTAGGACAGTCGAGCGTAGGGTGGTTGGCGGCCCGTCCGCCAACCACCCTCGCGCGGCGTTCAGGTCGCGGTAGTGCGATCGGCGCCTTGACCCACCGCGCGGTCAGAATCGCTCCGGAGTCCCGGGGCGGAGCCTGGCCCGAGGGCGCGACACGCCCGACCGCGGGGGTCGGCGAAGTGGGCCTGTGCCAGCCGGTACAGGCGCCCGCAACACAGCGGCATCGAGAGAAGGAACAGAAGCCACCATGGCGGGACAGAAGATCCGCATCCGGCTCAAGGCCTATGACCACGAGGTCGTCGACTCCTCGGCTCGGAAGATCGTCGAGACGGTGACGCGCACCGGGGCGCAGGTCGCAGGCCCGGTGCCGCTGCCCACGGAGATCAACCGTTTCTGCGTTATCCGCTCGCCGCACAAGTACAAGGACTCGCGCGAGCACTTCGAGATGCGCACGCACAAGCGGCTGATCGACATCATCGACCCGACCCCGAAGACGGTCGACTCGCTCATGCGCCTCGACCTGCCGGCTGGCGTCGACATCGAGATCAAGCTGTAGGGACCGGACAAATGGACAGGCAAGTTAAGGGGATCCTGGGCGCGAAGCTCGGCATGACCCAGGTCTGGGACAACAACCGTGTTGTCCCGGTGACCGTGGTTCAGGCCGGCCCCTGCGTCATCAGCCAGGTTCGTGACGCCGACAAGGACGGTTACTCCGCGGTCCAGCTGGCGTACGGCACGATCGACCCGCGCAAGGTCAAGAAGCCGATCAGCGGGCACTACGCGAAGGCGGACGTGGCGCCGCGCCGGCACATCGTCGAGCTGCGCACCAGCGACGCCGGCGACTACTCGCTGGGCCAGGAGGTCACGGTCGAGCAGTTCCCGGCCGGCATGTCGGTCGACGTGACCGGCAAGACCAAGGGCAAGGGCTACGCCGGCCCGATGAAGCGGCACGGCTTCCACGGTCTGCGCGCCAGCCACGGTGTCGAGCGCAAGCACCGCTCGCCCGGCTCGATCGGCGCCTGCGCCACCCCGGGTCGCGTCTTCAAGGGCACCCGGATGGCGGGCCGGATGGGTGGCGTGCGCTTCACCGTCCAGAACCTGACCGTCCAGGCGGTCGACACCGAGAACAACCTCCTGCTCGTCCGTGGCGCCATCCCCGGCCCCAAGGGCGCGCTGGTCCTGGTCCGCAGCGCGGCCAAGACCAAGGCGAAGAAGGGCGGTGTGGCCAAGTGACCACCGTTGACGTCCTCACCGTCGAAGGCAACAAGGCGGGCTCCGTCGAGCTGCCGGCCGACATCTTCGACGCTCAGGCCAACGTCGCGCTGATGCACCAGGTCGTGGTGGCCCAGCTCGCGGCGGCCCGGCAGGGCACGCACAAGACCAAGACCCGCGGCGAGGTCGCCGGCGGCGGCAAGAAGCCGTACAAGCAGAAGGGCACCGGTCGCGCCCGGCAGGGCTCGATCCGCGCGCCGCAGTTCGCCGGCGGTGGCGTGGTGCACGGTCCCGTGCCGCGCGACTACAGCCAGCGGACCCCGAAGAAGATGAAGGCCGCCGCGCTGCGGGGCGCCCTCTCGGACCGGGCCCGCGCCGGGCAGGTGCACGTCGTCGAGGCGTTCGTCTCGGGCGAGAAGCCGTCGACCAAGGCGGCCCTGGCCACGCTGGCCAAGCTGACCGACGCCCGCCGGGTGCTGGTCGTGCTGAGCAGCACCGACGAGCTGAACTGGGTGTCGCTGCGCAACGAGCCGCGGGTGCACCTGATCGAGGCCGGCCAGCTCAACACGTACGACGTGCTGGTGGCCGACGACGTGGTCTTCACCAAGGACGCCCTGGACGAGTTCCTCGGTGTTCCCGCCGAGACCACCGAGGAGGGTGGCAAGTGAGCACGATCGCCGACCCGCGCGACATCATCGTGGCGCCGGTCGTCTCGGAGAAGAGCTACAGCGAGCTGAACCGCAACTGGTACACCTTCCTGGTGCACCCGGACGCGAACAAGACGGAGATCAAGATCGCTATCCAGCAGATCTTCAACGTCCGCGTCCTGACGGTCAACACGCTCAACCGCGAGGGCAAGCGCAAGCGGACCCGTACCGGGTTCGGCCAGCGCAAGGCCACCAAGCGGGCGATGGTGAAGCTGGCTGACGGTGACCGTATCGAGGCCTTCGGCGGCCCGGTCAGCTGAGGGGTGTAGACAATGGCTATCCGTAAGTACAAGCCGACGACGCCGGGCCGGCGTGGCTCGAGCGTCGCCGACTTCGCCGAGATCACCCGGTCGACGCCCGAGAAGTCGCTGCTGGCTCCGCTGCCCAAGAAGGGCGGTCGCAACGCCCACGGCCGGATCACCACGCGGCACCACGGCGGCGGCCACAAGCGGCAGTACCGTCTGATCGACTTCAAGCGGGTCGACAAGGACGGCGTGCCGGCGAAGGTCGCGCACATCGAGTACGACCCGAACCGCACCGCGCGGATCGCGCTGCTGCACTACGCCGACGGCGAGAAGCGGTACATCATCGCGCCGAAGGACCTGAAGCAGGGCGACACCGTCGAGTCGGGTCCGGGCGCGGACATCAAGCCGGGCAACAACCTGCCGCTGCGCAACATCCCGGTCGGTACCACGATCCACAACGTGGAGCTCCGTCCCGGTGGTGGCGCCAAGCTGGCCCGCTCGGCCGGCGTCGGCATCCAGCTGCTCGGCCGCGAGGGCGCGTACGCGACCCTGCGCATGCCGTCCGGCGAGATCCGGCGGGTCGACGTCCGCTGCCGCGCGAGCGTCGGCGAGATCGGCAACGCCGACCAGTCGAACATCAACTGGGGTAAGGCCGGCCGGATGCGGTGGAAGGGCAAGCGCCCGACCGTCCGTGGTGTCGCGATGAACCCGGTCGACCACCCGCACGGTGGTGGTGAGGGTAAGACCTCCGGTGGTCGCCACCCGGTCAACCCGCAGGGTAAGCCCGAGGGCCGCACCCGTCGTAAGGGCCAGCCGAGTGACCGGCTGATCGTCCGCCGCCGCTACGCCACGCGTAAGCGCGGCTGAGGGAGATAAGACATGCCTCGCAGCCTGAAGAAGGGCCCGTTCATCGACGACCACCTGCTCAAGAAGGTGGAGACGCAGAACGACAAGGGCTCGAAGAACGTCATCAAGACCTGGTCGCGGCGCTCGACGATCATCCCGGAGATGCTGGGTCACACGATCGCGGTGCACGACGGACGCAAGCACGTCCCGGTGTTCGTGACCGAGGCGATGGTCGGGCACAAGCTCGGCGAGTTCGCGCTGACCCGCACGTTCAAGGGTCACGAGAAGGACGACCGGAAGAGCCGTCGGCGCTGACGCCGCGGGCATACGGATAGAGGAACAAGGGGTTACAGCGATGCCAGGAAAGGGCGACGCTCCGGTGCTTCCGGGCGCGCGGGCGGTTGCGCGGCACGTGCGCATCTCGCCGATGAAGGCGCGCCGGGTGGTCAACCTCGTCCGCGGTTTGCCCGCGAAGGAGGCGCTCACGGTGCTGCAGTTCGCGCCGCAGGCCGCGAGCGAGCAGGTGTACAAGGTGCTCGCGAGCGCGATCGCCAACGCGGAGAACAACGAGCGGCTGGACCCCGACGCGCTGCTCGTCAGCGAGGCGTACGTGGACGAGGGCCCGACCATGAAGCGGTTCCAGCCGCGGGCGCAGGGCCGGGCGTACCGGATCCGGAAGCGCACCTGCCACATCACGGTGGCGGTCGAGGCCGTCGCGCCGGCCGCCCCGCGTAAGGCCGCGAAGAAGACGGCCCCGGCGAAGCAGGCCGCGCCGGCCGAGACGCAGAGCAACACGGAGGGCGCGGAGTAATGGGTCAGAAGGTTCACCCGCACGGGTTCCGGCTCGGTATCTCGACCGACTGGAAGTCCCGCTGGTTCGCGGACAAGCTCTACAAGGACTACATCGGCGAGGACGTCAAGATCCGCCGGATGATGTCCAAGGGCCTGGAGCGTGCCGGCATTTCCAAGGTCGACATCGAGCGCACCCGGGACCGGGTCCGGGTCGACATCCACACCGCCCGGCCGGGCATCGTCATCGGCCGTAAGGGTGCGGAGGCCGACCGGATCCGCGGCGAGCTGGAGAAGCTGACCGGCAAGCAGGTGCAGCTCAACATCATCGAGGTGAAGAGCCCCGAGTCGGACGCTCAGCTGGTCGCGCAGGGCGTGGCCGAGCAGCTGTCCAGCCGGGTCAGCTTCCGTCGGGCGATGCGCAAGGCCATGCAGTCGGCGATGAAGAACCCGGTCTGCAAGGGCATCCGGGTGCAGGTCTCGGGCCGCCTCGGCGGCGCCGAGATGAGCCGGACCGAGTTCTACCGCGAGGGCCGGGTCCCGCTGCACACGCTGCGGGCCAACATCGAGTACGGCTTCTTCGAGGCCCGTACCACCTTCGGCCGGATCGGCGTGAAGGTCTGGATCTACAAGGGCGACGCGGTGCCGGGTCGGGAGACCCCGGCCGAGGCTCCGTCGCGCCCGCGCCGTGAGCGCGGCGACCGCCCCGAGCGGCCGCGCCGTGGTCGGTCCGGCTCGTCCGGCACGACCGCCGGCGGCACCGAGGCCGGCCGGGCCGCCGCGACCACGCTCGCGCAGCAGGCCGAGACGCCGAGTGGTGACGCGGTGGACCCCGCCGCCGTCGCCGCCGCGGCAGAAACGCAGCAGGAGGGCTGACAGATGCTGATGCCGCGCAAGCCCCCGAAGGGCTTCCGCAAGCCGCACCACCCGGACCGCAGCGGCGCGTCCAAGGGCGGCAACCGGGTGGTGTTCGGCGAGTTCGGGATCCAGGCTCTCGAGCCGGCGTACGTGACGAACCGCCAGATCGAGTCGGCGCGTATCGCGATGACCCGCCACATCAAGCGTGGTGGCAAGGTCTGGATCACCATCTTCCCGGACCAGGCCCTCACCAAGAAGCCGGCCGAAACCCGGATGGGTTCCGGTAAGGGCTCGCCCGAGTGGTGGGTCGCCAACGTGAAGCCGGGGCGGGTGCTCTTCGAGATGTCCTTCCCCAACGAGCAGATCGCGCGAGAGGCGATGCGTCGCGCGATCCACAAGCTCCCGATGAAGTGCCGCATTGTGACGCGCGAAGTGGGTGAATCCTGATGGCAGCGGGCGTTAAGGCCGCCGAGCTGCGTGAGCTCTCCGAGGAGGAGCTGGTCACGCGGCTGCGCGAGGCCAAGGCGGAGCTGTTCAACCTCCGCGTGCAGGCCGCAACCGGGCAGCTGGACAACAACCGGCGGCTGCAGGTCATCCGTCGGGAGATCGCCCGGATCTACACGATCATGCGTGAGCGCGAGCTGGGGCTCTCGGCCGCGCCGACTGAGGTGACTGCATCATGAGCGAGAACACCACCGCCACCGCGCGGGCCCGCCGCAAGGTGCGTGAGGGCCTCGTGGTCAGCGACAAGATGGAAAAGACCGTCGTGGTCGAGGTCGAGGACCGGGTCAAGCACGCGCTGTACGGCAAGATCATGCGCCGGACCAGCAAGCTGAAGGTGCACGACGAGCAGAACTCGGCCGGCATCGGCGACCGGGTCCTGATCATGGAGACCCGGCCGCTCTCCGCGACCAAGCGGTGGCGGCTCGTGGAGATCCTCGAGAAGGCCAAGTAGCGAAGGCTCGAGCTCGGCCGGTCTCGGTCGGGCGCAGGTTCCGCCAGGCTCCGGCCGCCGCGGTGCGGCCGGAGAACCGGCAGACATAGGAGATAGACGTGATTCAGCAGGAGTCGCGACTGCGCGTCGCCGACAACACGGGTGCCCGGGAGATCCTGTGCATCCGGGTTCTCGGTGGCTCCGGTCGGCGCTACGCGAGCATCGGCGACGTCATCGTGGCCACCGTCAAGGACGCGATCCCGGGTGCCGGTGTGAAGAAGGGCGACGTCGTCAAGGCGGTCGTCGTTCGCACCGCCAAGGAGAAGCGGCGCCCGGACGGCTCGTACATCCGCTTCGACGAGAACGCCGCCGTCATCATCAAGGACGGCGGGGACCCGCGCGGCACCCGTATCTTCGGCCCGGTGGGCCGGGAGCTGCGGGACAAGCGGTTCATGAAGATCATTTCTCTCGCGCCGGAGGTGTTGTGACCGTGAAGGTCAAGAAGGGCGACACGGTCGTCGTCATCGCCGGCAAGGACAAGGGTGCCAAGGGCAAGGTCATCGCGGCCTACCCGCGGCAGGACAAGGTCCTGGTCGAGGGCGTGAACCGGGTCAAGAAGCACACCCGCATCAGCACCACTCAGCGTGGCGCCAAGACCGGTGGCATCGTCACCCAGGAGGCCCCGATCCACGTCTCGAACGTGCAGGTCCTGGACTCCGACGGGAAGCCGACCCGCGTCGGCTACCGGATCGACGAGAACGGCCAGAAGGTCCGCATCGCGCGTAGCACCGGTAAGGACCTGTGATGAGCACGGCTACCGAAACCAAGACCATGCCGCGTCTCAAGGAGCGGTACCGCAACGAGATCGTGGCCCAGCTGCGCGAGCAGTACAACTACGGCAACCCGATGCAGGTGCCGCGGCTGGTCAAGATCGTCGTCAACATGGGTGTCGGCGAGGCCGCCCGGGACGCCAAGCTGATCGACGGCGCCGTCCGCGACCTGGCCACGATCACCGGTCAGAAGCCGCAGGTGCGGCGGGCGACCAAGTCCATCGCGCAGTTCAAGCTGCGGGAGGGCATGCCGATCGGCGCGAAGGTGACCCTGCGCGGCGACCGGATGTGGGAGTTCCTGGACCGGCTGCTGTCCATCGCGCTGCCGCGTATCCGTGACTTCCGCGGTCTGGACGGGCGCAAGCTCGACGGGCACGGCAACTACACGTTCGGTCTGACCGAGCAGTCGGTGTTCCACGAGATCGACCAGGACAAGATCGATCGACAGCGGGGCATGGACATCACGGTGGTCACCACCGCCACGACCGACGACGAGGGCCGGGCGCTGCTCAAGCTCCTGGGCTTCCCGTTCAAGGAGAACTGAGATGGCCAAGAAGGCGCTGATCCTCAAGGCGGCCGCGAAGCCGAAGTTCTCGGTTCGCGCGTACACCCGCTGCCAGCGGTGCGGGCGTCCGAAGGCGGTCTACCGCAAGTTCGGTCTCTGCCGGGTGTGCATCCGGGAGATGGCCCACCGCGGTGAGCTGCCCGGCGTGTCCAAGGCTTCCTGGTAATAGCCCGGCGCGCTTCGCGCGTCAGCTGAACTGTCTCTTCGCCGTAGGCCCCGGGCCGTGCCCGGGGAACCCCGGCGAGAAAGGTTGACGAATTTCATGACGATGACCGACCCGATCGCAGACATGCTCACGCGTCTGCGTAACGCCAACCAGGCGTACCACGACCGGGTGACGATGCCGTACTCCAAGATCAAGGCGAACATCGCCGAGGTCCTGAAGTCCGAGGGCTACATCTCCACCTGGTCGGTCGAGGAGCCCGAGGAGGGCGCCGTCGGCAAGCGACTGGTCGTCGAGCTGAAGTACGGCCAGAACCGGGAGCGGAGCCTGGCCGGCATCAAGCGTGTGTCCAAGCCCGGTCTCCGGGTGTACGCCAAGTCGGACGGGCTCCCGCGGGTGCTCGGCGGGCTGGGCGTGGCGATCATTTCGACGTCCCAGGGGCTGCTCACCGACCGGCAGGCCCGCAAGCGGAGCGTTGGCGGGGAAGTCCTCGCCTTCGTCTGGTAACGGGAGACAGGTAGAAATGTCGCGTATTGGACGTAAGTCGATCCCGGTACCGTCCGGTGTCGATATCACCATCGACGGCCAGACCGTCAAGGTCAAGGGCCCGAAGGGCGAGCTGTCGCACACCCTGGCCGAGCCGATCACCATCGAGCGGGCCGAGGACGGGCAGCTGAACGTCAACCGCCCGAACGACGAGCGCAAGGCCAAGGAACTGCACGGCCTGAGCCGGACCCTGGTCGCCAACATGATCGTCGGCGTCACCGAGGGCTACCGTAAGAGCCTGGAGATCGCCGGCACCGGTTACCGGGTCACGGCCAAGGGCAAGGACCTCGAGTTCGCGCTCGGGTTCTCGCACCCGGTCACCGTGCAGGCGCCGGACGGCATCACCTTCACGGTGGAGAAGCCGACCCTGTTCCACGTGGCCGGCATCGACAAGCAGCTGGTCGGCGAGGTCGCCGCCAACATCCGGAAGATCCGTCCGCCGGAGCCCTACAAGGGCAAGGGTGTCAAGTACCAGGGCGAGGTCATCCGCCGCAAGGCTGGAAAGGCAGGTAAGAAGTGAGCGCCACGCTGCTCAAGCGCCGCCGCGGCGTTGCCGCCAAGCGCGCCGTCGGGCGTGCGCGTCGGCACTTCCGGGTCCGCAAGAACATCAGCGGCACCGCCGAGCGTCCCCGCCTCGTGGTCACCCGTTCGCTGCGGCACATCGTCGCCCAGATCGTCGACGACACCAAGGGTCACACCCTGGCGTCGGCCTCGACCCTGGACGCGTCGCTGCGCGGTGCGGAGGGCGACAAGAGCGCCCTGGCCGGCAAGGTCGGTGCCCTGCTCGCCGAGCGGGCCAAGGCCGCCGGTATCTCCAAGGTCGTCTTCGACCGCGGTGGCAACCGGTACGCGGGGCGGGTCGCCGCGCTGGCCGATGCCGCCCGCGAAGCCGGGCTCGAGTTCTAACAACCCCGTCACGAGAGAGAAGGAAGGCTGCTGATGCCAGGTCAACAGCGCCGTGGCGGCGGGTCCGGTGGCAACGAGGGTGGTCGCCGCGACAACCGCCGTGAGGGCGGCCGCGGAAACGCGCCCGTCGAGAAGACCCCGCACCTCGAGCGGGTCGTCGCGATCAACCGCGTCGCCAAGGTCGTGAAGGGTGGTCGTCGCTTCAGCTTCACCGCCCTGGTGATCGTGGGCGACGGCGACGGCACCGTCGGCGTGGGCTACGGAAAGGCCAAGGAGGTGCCCGCGGCGATCGCCAAGGGTGTCGAGGAGGCCAAGAAGCACTTCTTCAAGGTGCCGCGGATCGGTCAGTCGATCCCGCACCCGGTCCAGGGCGAGGACGCCGCCGGCGTCGTGCTGCTCAAGCCGGCCTCCGCCGGTACCGGTGTCATCGCCGGTGGTCCGGTGCGTGCCGTGCTGGAGTGCGCGGGCATCCACGACGTGCTCTCCAAGAGCCTCGGGTCGTCCAACCCGATCAACATCGTGCACGCCACCGTGGCGGCGCTGAAGGGGCTGGAATCCCCCGAGGCGGTCGCGCAGCGTCGTGGCCTGCCGGTGGAGGACGTCGCGCCGGCCGCCATGCTGGCGTCGCGGGCGGGGGTGGCTTCCTGATGGCACGTCTCAAGGTCACCCAGGTCCGGTCCGAGATCGGGACCAAGCAGAACCAGCGTGACTCGCTGCGTTCGCTCGGTCTCAAGCGGATCAACGACGTGGTGGTCAAGGAGGACCGGCCCGAGATCCGCGGCATGATCTTCACTGTGAACCACCTCGTGAAGGTCGAGGAGGTCGAGTAATGACGATCAAGGTCCACCACCTGCGTCCGGCGCCGGGGGCCAAGACCGCGAAGACCCGCGTGGGTCGCGGTGAGGGCTCCAAGGGCAAGACCGCCGGTCGCGGTACCAAGGGTTCGAAGGCCCGCAAGAACATCTCGGCGGCGTTCGAGGGTGGGCAGATGCCCATCCACATGCGCCTGCCGAAGATGAAGGGCTTCAAGAACAAGTTCAAGGTGGTCTTCCAGGTGGTCAACCTGGACCGGCTCGCCGAGCTGTTCCCGAACGGTGGCCAGGTCGGCCCGCTGGAGCTGGTCGAGGCCGGCGCGGTCCGCAAGGGCCAGCCGGTCAAGGTGCTCGGAACGGGCGACCTCGGTGGCGTGGCTCTCCAGGTGTCGGCGCACGCGTTCAGCGCGTCGGCCAAGGAGAAGATCACCGCTGCCGGCGGCTCGGTCACCGAGCTGTAAGGACTGCACGACCCGTGGCGTCCGTCCAGTTGCCCGTAACTGGCGGGCGCCACGGTCTACCTGGGCCGTGTGCGCCGGGTAACATCAAACTCGGTTTATGTAGCCGGGCACATCTGCCCGGACCGGGATCGGGCTGTTAGAGTCCCTTCCCAGCTATGGATATCGGGCACTCGCCCGGCACCCACCCCGACCCGCCAGGGATCACCGGCGGCCCGCCTCGCGCAGGAGGAAGAAGTTGCTGTCCGCCTTTCTCAGTGCGTTCCGTACGCCTGACCTGCGCAAGAAGCTGCTGTTCACAGTAGGCATCATCGCGATCTACCGGCTCGGCGCCACGCTGCCCAGCCCGGGCGTGTCCTACGGCAACGTGCAGAAGTGCCTCGACACCATCCAGGGCGACTCCACGAGCGTCCTGAACCTGCTGAACCTCTTCTCCGGCGGCGCGCTGCTGCAGCTCTCGGTCTTCGCGCTGGGCATCATGCCCTACATCACCGCGTCGATCATCCTGCAGCTGCTGACCGTCGTGATCCCGCGGCTGGAGCAGCTCCGCAAGGAGGGCCAGGCCGGCCAGGCGAAGATCACCCAGTACACCCGTTACCTGACCCTGGGCCTCGGTGTCCTGCAGGCCTCGGCGTTCGTCGCGCTGGCCCGCTCCGGGCAGCTGTTCAACAACCAGTGCGACCAGTTCCCGATCATCCCCGAGGGCACCGGCATCCCGGACTGGCTGACGCTGTCCATCCTGGTGATGACGATGACCGCCGGCACCGGCCTGGTCATGTGGCTCGGTGAGCTGATCACCGACCGGGGCGTCGGCAACGGCATGTCCGTGCTGATCTTCACCTCGATCGCCGCCCGGCTCCCCAGCGAGGGCTGGCAGATCAAGCAGAGCCAGGGCTGGTGGAAGTTCATCCTGGTCCTCGCGCTGGTCCTGGTGGTCATCACCGCGGTCACCTTCATCGAGCAGGCGCAGCGCCGGATCCCGGTGCAGTACGCCAAGCGGATGATCGGCCGGCGGATGTACGGCGGCACCTCGACCTACATCCCGCTGAAGGTCAACCAGGCGGGTGTCATCCCGGTCATCTTCGGCTCGTCGCTGCTCTACCTGCCGCAGCTGGCGCTCCAGTTCTTCGACCAGACCAACCCGGGCAAGACCCAGGCGTGGATCCAGAACAACCTGGTCGACCCGACCAGCCCGATCTACATCGCGGTCTACTTCCTGCTGATCATCTTCTTCACGTACTTCTACGTCTCGATCACGTTCAACCCGACCGAGGTCGCGGACAACATGAAGAAGTACGGCGGCTTCGTGCCGGGCATCCGCCCCGGCAAGCCGACCGCCGACTACCTGGACTTCATCCTCAGCCGCATCACCCTGCCGGGCTCGCTCTACCTGGGCATCATCTCGATCCTGCCGAACTTCTTCTTCATCTGGCTGGACAAGCAGCAGTACATGAACTTCCCGTTCGGCGGTGTCGCTGTGCTGATCATGGTTGGCGTCGGTCTGGAGACCGCCAAGCAGATCGAGAGCCAACTGATGCAGCGGAACTACGAAGGGTTCCTGCGGTAGATGAGACTCGTTCTGGTTGGCCCGCCGGGCGCGGGCAAGGGCACGCAGGCCGAGTTCATCGCCGCGCACCTCTCGGTGCCGAAGATCTCGACCGGGGACATCTTCCGGGCCAACGTGTCCCAGGGGACCGAACTCGGCGTCGAGGCGAAGCGCTACATGGACGCCGGCAAGCTGGTGCCGGACGAGGTGACCATCAACATGGTCCGGGACCGGCTCGCCGAGCCGGACGCCAGCGAGGGCTTCCTGCTCGACGGCTTCCCCCGGACGACGCCGCAGGCCGCCGCGCTCGACAAGCTCCTCGCCGACCTGGGCACCGCGCTCGACCTGGTGCTGGAACTGGTCGTCGACGACGACGAGGTGATCCGCCGGCTCTCCGGCCGGCGGACCTGCCGGGGCTGCGGCAAGATCTGGCACGTCGAGTTCGACCCGACCACCCGGGACGGCATCTGCGACCGTTGCGGCGCCGAGCTGTTCCAGCGGGACGACGACAAGCCGGAGACCATCGCCGCCCGGCTGCGGGAGTACGCGGAGAAGACCGCGCCGCTGGTCGACTACTACGGCGCCCAGGGCAAGCTGGTGGGCATCGACGCCACCGGCCCGGTGGAGGACGTCACCGTCCGGGCCATCGACGCCCTGCGCTCGTACGGCGGCTGACGTCCCGGCCACGGCGGATAGAGTGCGAACAGCGGGGTACGCCCGGCGTGCCCCGCTGTTCGGCAACGAAAGGTAACGGCTCCATGCGTCGTCCCCAGCTGGACATCCAGCTGAAGACCCCCGACCAGATCGAGAAGATGCGCGCCGCCGGTCTGGTGGTCGCCGAGGCGCTGCGCCGGATGCGCGAGGCGGTCGCCCCCGGGGTCAGCACCGCCGACCTGGACGCCGTCGCCGAGTCGACCATCCGCGAGGCCGGCGCCGTCCCCTCGTTCAAGGGCTACCACGGCTTCCCCGCCTCGATCTGCTCCTCGGTCAACGAGCAGGTGGTGCACGCGATCCCGGCGTCCGAGCAGGTGCTCCGTGAGGGTGACCTGATTTCGATCGACTGCGGCGCGGTGCTGAACGGCTGGCACGGCGACGCCGCCATCACCGTCGGCGTGGGCGAGGTCGACCCGGCCCTGCTGAAGATGGCCACGGTGGCCGAGGACGCCATGTGGGCCGGTATCGCCGCGGCGGCGCGGGGAGCGGCCAGCGGCAAGGGCCGACTCACCGACATCTCGCACGCGGTGGAGGACGCGGTCCGCCGGGGTGGCCGGTACGGCATCGTCGACGGCTACGGCGGGCACGGCATCGGCACCGAGATGCACCAGGACCCGCACGTGCTCAACCACGGCCGGCCGGGCAAGGGCCCCCGCCTGGTGCCCGGCATGGCGCTGGCGATCGAGCCGATGATCACGATGGGTTCGCCGCGCACCGTCGAACTGGCGGACGGCTGGACGGTGGTGACCCGGGACGGGTCGATCGCAGCGCACGTCGAGCACACCATGGCGCTGCTGCCCGACGGGGTCTGGGTGCTGACCGCCGAGGACGGCGGCCGCGCCCGCCTCGGCGAGCTGGTCACCGCCCGCCAACCCGCCCCGACCCCCTGACCCAGCCCTCAACCCACCCAGCGGGCAGCCCTCCCAGCGGGCGGCCCCCACGCAGCCCTGGCCCACCCGGCCCCGGTTCTCCCGGCCCCGGTCCTCCCAGCCCCGGTCCTCCCGGCGGGCGGCTCACCCGGCCGGCAGCCCTATCCGGCAGGCGGTCCCCCCGGCGTCGTCCGGCCCCGGCGGCGGCACTCTTGATCAAGAGCCGTTCGTCATCCAGGGGCCGTATCGTGACGCGAACCACTTGATCACCAGCTCCGGCCGCACCGGTTCCTCTGGCCCCGCGCCCGGGGCAGTCGCCCAAGGGTTCGCCTCGCCCAGTGCCCGCCCCCGGGACACCAACCCCATGATCACCTGGCCCCCGGCCGGCGCCGGCGCCTGGAGCCGGGGCGTGATCAAGGGGTTTGCGTCATGAGGGGCGGTGGTCGCTGACGTTAATCCCTTATCACGCAGGAGGGGTGGGTGGTTCGGGGGAGTCGTCGGGGTGGTGGGGTGGTGGCATGCTTGCGGGCATGGAGGGGCGGGACGGGATGCGGGCCGCCGATGCCGACCGCGCGGCGGTGGCCGACCGGCTGCGGGCGGCGCTCGACGAGGGCCGGCTGAACCTGTACGAGTACGACGAGCGGTTGCAGCAGGCCTATGCCGCCCGCACGTACGCCGAGCTGGACGCGCTGGTGCGGGATCTGCCGGCGGTGGCGCCCCCGCCCGCGGCCGCGCTCGCGGAGCCGGTGGAGACCACCCCGGCCCGGCCGGCGACCGCCCGCTGGCTGGCCGAGGTGTGGATGCCGTACCTCCAGGTGGTGCCGATCGTCGTGGCGATCTGGGCGATTTCCTCCCTGTTCGCGCGCGATCTGCTCTATTTCTGGCCGGGCTGGGTGGCCGGGCCGTGGGGCGCGGTGCTGCTGGTGCGTACCGTCACCGGCCTGGCCGGGGGTGAGCCACGGCGGTGGGAGGCCGAGCGGGAGCGCCGCCGGCGGCGGAAGCTGGCGAAGCGGGCCCGCCGGCGGGCGCTGGAAGCCGGCGGCCCGGACGACTAGCGGCCCCTGGCCCCCGTGACCGGGGCGGTTCGGTCACCAGCCGGCGACCGGGCCGAGCGCCGCGTGCGGCGCGGCCGGTGAGCGGAGCGGGCGGCGCCTGGCGGAGCGGGCGCCCGGCGTGCGGGTCGGGGCTGGCCTGATGCCGGATTTGCCCGGTACGGTGAATCCGCTGGTGGCCGGTTTGGCGACGGCGCGCAGGCGCGCGTACACTGACTG
The DNA here is from genome assembly GCF_900090235.1 of Micromonospora echinaurantiaca. Lineage (NCBI taxonomy): Bacteria > Bacillati > Actinomycetota > Actinomycetes > Micromonosporales > Micromonosporaceae > Micromonospora > Micromonospora echinaurantiaca. Next base: position 7,194,042 of record NZ_LT607750.1, read on the forward strand.
ATCGGCGCACAGCGTCCACTCCGGCATGCCCACCAAGCGCTTCGGTGGGACTCGGAGCCGCGGCTGGCGCGGGCTTTCTGATCATGGTCAGTCACCCGTGTAAGACGTTGTGGGCCGTCCGGAGCAACCGACGTCAGGACAGCGGAGGACATGCCGAAAAAAGACGGAGCCATCGAGATCGAGGGTCGGGTGATCGAGCCCCTGCCGAACGCCATGTTCCGGGTGGAGCTCGCGAACGGCCACAAGGTGCTGGCTCACATCAGCGGCAAGATGCGGCAGCACTACATCCGCATCCTGCCGGAGGACCGGGTCGTCGTCGAACTCTCGCCGTACGACCTGACCCGCGGGCGCATCGTCTACCGCTACAAGTAAGCCTGACGACGGCCGGGCCGTCCCGTGTCCGTCTTCGACGTCCGGGTCGCACCTCGCGACTCCGGGCCAGATGGGAAGTAAGGCAACCGTGAAGGTCAAGCCGAGCGTCAAGAGGATCTGCAACAAGTGCCGGGTGATCCGCCGGCACGGCCGGGTCATGGTCATCTGCACCGACCCGCGCCACAAGCAGCGCCAGGGCTGAGCCAGTCCCACCGGTCGTGACACGGCCGGTCGGATCGGTCCGGGCCGCAGATCCAGACAACACATCATCGAGCTCGTCCCAGCCGCGAGCGGTACGCAGCGCGTACTCCCTCGTGGTTGACCCCCGGTCGGAGGCCGGGGCCCGCTCGGGCAGCGGCCGATCCCGGTCGCCGGCGCGGAAGGCGCCGGAAGGACGGGACGGTCGGTAGCGGGGTGGGACGGGTCCACACCTCCGCCAGAACACCACGAGGAGTACGCCCGCACATGGCACGTCTAGTCGGCGTCGACCTCCCCCGCGAGAAGCGGATGGAGATCGCGCTCACCTACATCTTCGGCGTGGGTCGCACCCGCGCCCTGGAGACGCTCGCCGCCACCGGCATCTCGCCGGACAAGCGCGCCCGGGACCTCACGGACGAGGAGCTGGTCCAGCTCCGCGACCACATCGAGGCCAACTACAAGGTTGAAGGCGACCTGCGCCGCGAGGTCGCCGCTGACATCCGCCGCAAGGTCGAGATCGGCTGCTACGCCGGCATCCGGCACCGCCGGGGCCTGCCCGTGCGTGGTCAGCGGACGCGTACCAACGCCCGCACCCGCAAGGGCCCGAAGCGGACCGTCGCCGGCAAGAAGAAGCCCGGCAAGAAGTAACTAGGAGCGCACAGACTTATGCCACCGAAGGCTCGTGCCGGAGCCGCTGTCAAGAAGGTCCGGCGCAAGGAACGCAAGAACGTCGCCCACGGGCAGGCGCACATCAAGAGCACCTTCAACAACACCATCGTGTCCATCACGGACCCGACCGGTGCGGTCATCTCCTGGGCCTCCGCGGGCCAGGTTGGCTTCAAGGGCTCGCGCAAGTCGACCCCGTTCGCCGCGCAGCTGGCCGCCGAGGCCGCCGCGCGCCGGGCGATGGAGCACGGCATGCGCAAGGTCGACGTGTTCGTCAAGGGCCCCGGCTCCGGCCGGGAGACCGCCATCCGTTCGCTGCAGGCCGTGGGCCTGGAGGTCGGTCAGATCTCCGACGTGACCCCGCAGCCGCACAACGGGTGCCGTCCGCCGAAGCGTCGCCGGGTCTGAGAGGTAGAGAGAGATGGCTCGTTACACCGGTGCTGACTGCCGCCGTTGCCGGCGGGAGAAGATGAAGCTGTTCCTCAAGGGCAGCAAGTGCGATGGCCCGAAGTGCCCGTTCGAGTCCCGGCCGTTCCCGCCCGGGCAGCACGGCCGCGGCCGCACCAAGGAGACGGAGTACCTGCTCCAGCTCCGCGAGAAGCAGAAGGCCCGCCGGGTCTACGGCGTGCTGGAGAAGCAGTTCCGCGGTTACTACGAGGAGGCCGTGGCCAAGCAGGCCAAGACCGGTGAGGTCCTCCTGCAGATCCTCGAGTCGCGGCTGGACAACGTGGTCTACCGGGCCGGCTACGCCAAGTCCCGGGACATGGCCCGTCAGCTGGTCAAGCACGGTCACTTCACGGTGAACGGCAAGAAGGTCGACATCCCGTCGTACCGCGTCAAGGAGCACGACATCATCGAGGTGCGGGGCAAGAGCAAGGAGCTCACCCCGTTCCTGGTCGCGCAGGCCGAGGCCGGTTCGCGGAGTGTTCCGGCCTGGCTGGAGGCGATCCCCAGCCAGATGAAGATCCTCGTGCACTCGCTCCCGGCCCGGCAGGTCATCGACACCCAGGTCCAGGAGCAGCTGATCGTCGAGCTCTACTCCAAGTAAGAGCTCGTTGCGGTGGCCCGCCCCAGCCGGGGCGGGCCGCCGGAACGGTTTGTGTCGTGGGCGTCATATGGCGGGCGCCCCGGAAGAGAAGAGAAGACATGCTCATCAGCCAGCGACCGACTCTCTCCGAGGAGTCGATCAACGAGACCCGGTCCCGGTTCACCATCGAGCCGCTGGAGCCGGGCTTCGGCTACACCCTGGGCAACTCGCTGCGGCGCACGCTGCTGTCGTCGATCCCGGGTGCGGCGGTGACCTCGATCAAGATCGACGGTGTGCTGCACGAGTTCACCACGATCCCCGGGGTCAAGGAGGACGTGGTCGAGCTCGTCATGAACATCAAGGAGCTCAACGTCAGCTCCGAGCACGACGAGCCGGTCAGCATGTACCTGCGCAAGCAGGGCCCGGGCGACGTGACCGCTGGTGACATCCAGCCGCCGGCCGGCGTCTCGGTGCACAACCCGGACCTGAAGCTCGCCACCCTGAACGGCAAGGGCCGGCTCGACATGGAGCTGACCGTCGAGCGGGGCCGGGGCTACGTCACGGCGGCGCAGAACAAGCAGGCCGGCGCCGAGATCGGCCGGATCCCGGTCGACTCGATCTACTCGCCGGTGCTCAAGGTCACCTACCGGGTCGAGGCGACCCGGGTCGAGCAGCGGACCGACTTCGACCGGCTGATCATCGACGTCGAGACCAAGCCGTCGATGGGTCCGCGCACCGCGCTGGCCTCCGCCGGTTCGACGCTGGTGGAGCTCTTCGGGCTGGCCCGGGAGCTGGACGAGACCGCCGAGGGCATCGACATCGGGCCGTCCCCGCAGGACGCCCAGCTGGCGGCGGACCTGGCCCTGCCGATCGAGGAGCTGGACCTGACCGTCCGCTCCTACAACTGCCTCAAGCGCGAGGGCATCAACACCGTTGGTGAGCTCATCGGGCGTACCGAGGCCGACCTCCTCGACATCCGCAACTTCGGCCAGAAGTCGATCGACGAGGTCAAGATGAAGCTCGCCGGGATGGGGCTGGGGCTGAAGGACTCGGCTCCGAACTTCGATCCGGCGCACGTCGTGGACGCCTTCGGCGAGGCCGACTACGACACCGACGACTACCGCGAGACCGAGCAGCTCTAGTCCGCGCTGCCGCCACACCTGAGGAGCACCAAGCATGCCCACGCCCACCAAGGGCCCCCGCCTCGGCGGCAGCCCCGCGCACGAGCGGCTGATGCTGGCCAACCTGGCCACCGCGCTGTTCCAGCACGGCAAGATCCAGACCACCGAGACGAAGGCCCGGCGGCTGCGTCCGCTGGCCGAGCAGCTCATCACCAAGGCCAAGCGCGGCGACCTGGCGTCCCGCCGGCGGGTGCTGGGTGTCGTCAAGGACAAGGACGTGGTCTACGCCCTGTTCGACCAGATCGCGCCCCGGTACGCCAACCGCAACGGTGGCTACACCCGGATCGTGAAGACCGGTCCGCGCAAGGGTGACGCCGCGCCGATGGCGATCATCGAGCTGGTCGAGGAGCTGCAGGTCGCCGAGCCGAAGGCGAACAAGAAGACCGCCGCCCGCAAGGCGGCCCAGCAGGACAAGGTCGAGGCGCTCGCCCCGGCGGAGGAGACCCCGAAGTCGAACTCGGGTGACCAGGACGCCGAGCCTCCGGTCTCGGCCAGTGGCGACACCCCCCAGGCGCGCGAGGACGACGACGAGGCCAACGAGAACAAGGCCTGAGCCAGGCCACCATCGGGCCCGGCATCCCTCACGGGGTGCCGGGCCCGACCCATGAGGCGGAGGTACGAGTGGACGAGCGGACCCGGCTGCGGTTGGACGTCGCGTACGACGGCACCGACTTCTCCGGCTGGGCCGCCCAGCCGACCCGGCGCACGGTGGCCGGGGTGCTCGTGCAGACCCTCGACCTGGTGCTCGGCGCGGGCGTCGCGACCGGGCTGACCGTGGCCGGCCGGACCGACGCCGGGGTGCACGCCACCGGCCAGGTCTGCCACCTCGACCTGCCCACCGCGGTCTGGCGGGAGCGGGCGGGGAGGCTGCTGCGCCGGCTGGCCCGGCTGCTCCCCACCGACGTGCGGGTACGGGCGATGACCGAGGTGCCGGCCGACTTCGACGCCCGGTTCTCGGCCACCTTCCGCCGCTACGAGTACCGGGTCACCGACGCCCCGTACGGCGCGGAGCCGCTGCGCCGGCACGAGATCCTGGCCTGGCCGAAGCCGCTCGACCTGGCCGCGCTGAACGCCGCGGCGGCCGGACTGGTCGGCGAGCACGACTTCGCCGCGTACTGCCGGCGGAAGGAGAACGCCACCACGCTGCGCGAGGTGACCCGGCTGGACTGGCGGCGCGACCCGGACGGGGTGCTGGTCGCCACCGTGCAGGCGGACGCGTTCTGCCAGGCGATGGTGCGCAGCCTGGTCGGCGCGATGCTGGTGGCCGGGGACGGCCGCCGGCCGGTGGACTGGCCGGCGGGCCTGCTGACCCGGCGGGCGCGGTCCAGCGAGGTGACCGTCGCGCCGGCGCACGGGCTCACCCTGGTGGCGGTCGGCTACCCCGCCGACCCGGCCGAGTACGCCCACCGCGCCGAACTCACCCGCCGGCTCCGGGTGCCGACCGAATCCTGACCGCTGGCCGCCGCACCATCCCGCACAGGCGACGGGTGCGCGGCCGGTGTGGCCGCGCACCCGTTGCTCGTCGGAGCGGTCAGTTGCCCGAGCCTTCGTCATCCTCCGGGCGGCCGTTGTCGGCGCCGGTGCCGTCGTCGGTCCGGCCCGCCGTCGGCTGGCCGGCCACGCCGCCGTCGGCCCGCCGTTCCAGCACCCCCTGGTTCAGGTGCAGCTCGATCATGTCGAAGAGGATCTCGCGGACTGCGGTGTCACCGGACCTGATGGTCTCGCCGTCGGCCCGGGCGACCACCGCGTAGGCGAGGTAGTGGCCGCGTACCTGCCAGCCCACCCGGGCGGGGGCGGTGGCCATCGCCTCCGTACCGGCGTCGGCGGCCATGCCCCGGAACCGGCCCTGCCGCTCGTCGAGCAGTTGCCGGATCCGGTCCCGGGCCCGCTCGGCGCTGGCCCGGTCGGTCAGGTTGAACAGGCCGGCGGTGACCAGGTGGTCGCGGTCCGGGGTGCGCAGGGTGGCCCGTACCACCTGGCTGCAGCCGAGCCGGACCAGCAGGTCGGCGACCTCGTCGGTGGCCGCCACCGCGCAGCTGGCGCTGGACTGGGTCTTCAGCACCTGGTAGGCGGGCTGCCCGTCGGTGACCGTCAGCTGCTTGCCGGGGAAGACCTCCTTGCCGGTGAGCGGCGCCTGGTCGGTGTCCCGGGAGTCGAGGTAGTCGGCCTCGGGGGCGGCGGACTGGGCGACGCCCGGCTGGGTGGTGGGCTCGGACGTCGTCGGGTTGCCGGTGCGGTCCATCAGCAGGGCGGCGGCGCCGAGACCGCAGAGGGCGAGCAGCACGAGGACGGCTGCGCCGCCGATGAGCACCTGCCACATGCGACCGCCGCCGCGGCGGGGCGGCAGCGGCTCGGCCGGCCCGGCGGTGGCGTAGCCGCCCGGCGACTCGGTCGGCGGTGGGGCGTACCGCTCGGCCCGGGGCGACTCGGCCGGCGGGGCGGCGGAGGTCGTCGCGGGGGACAGCTCCACCGGTGGCGGCGGGGAGTAGGGCTCCGCGATGGACTCCACCGGCGGAGGTGCGGCGTAGGCCGCGGCGCGGGGCGGTTCGCCCGGCGGCACCAGGTCCCGCGGCGGCACCGGGTCCCGTGGCGGCACCGGGTCCCGTGGCGGCGCCGGGTCCCGTGGCGGCGCCGGTTCGTCGGCGGGCGGCAGCGCCACCCGGGTGGCCCGGGGCAACGACGGGGTCGGGAAGCGAGACGGGGAGGGCCCGGCCGGTGGTGGCGGACCGGCGCCGAGCACCGACCGGTCGGACCCGGACCCCGGGTACTCCACGTATGCGTCCTCATCGGACTCGTACCGATACACCATGTCGCCCAGAGTAGGAGTGATTGTCCCTTTAGGGGGTAATAATGGGAAATTGTCGTGCGCGGCGTTTCGTGTCGTGCTGCACCCGCGGCCAGGACGGCCCCGGCCGGCCCCGCCCACCGGCGGTGCGAGAATTGCCGGCGTGACCGGCGACCACTACTTCACCGCTGAACCCGCGACCGCAGCCGCGCCGCGCGAGGTCGAGTTCTCCGTCGCCGGCCGCGACTACACGCTGACCTCCGCCGGCGGCGTCTTCTCCGCCGACCGGCTCGACCCCGGCACCGCCGTGCTGCTGCGCAAGGCCGACCTGCCGGCCCCCGGCACCACCGGTGACCTGCTCGACCTCGGCTGTGGCTTCGGGCCGATCACCTGCGTGCTGGCCGACACGGCGCCGGCGGCGACGGTCTGGGCGGTCGACGTCAACGAGCGGGCCCGGGCGCTCACCGCCGCCAACGCGGCGCGCACCGGCGCCGCCGACCGGGTACGCGTCACCGCTCCGGACGACGTACCCGACTCGGTGACCTTCGCCCAGCTCTGGTCCAACCCGCCGATCCGGATCGGCAAGGACGAGCTGCACCGGCTGCTGCTGCGCTGGCTGCCCCGGCTCGCCCCGGATGGGGTCGCCTGGCTGGTGGTCGCCCGGCACCTGGGCGGCGACTCGCTGCACCGCTGGCTGGTCGAGCAGGGCTGGCAGGTCGAGCGGCGGGCCAGCCAGAAGGGCTACCGGGTGCTGCGCGTCACCCGGTAATTGGTTGGGCCGCCCGGCGGGTGCTCGGGCAGGATGCCGGCGTGGGATACGTGGACGTGGCAGCGGTCGGGCACACCCTCCCCGACGGCCGGGAACTCTTCGCCGACGTGTCGTTCCGGGTCGGCGAGGGCGCCAAGGTCGCGCTGGTCGGGCCGAACGGCGCCGGCAAGACCACCCTGCTGCGGATGGTCGCCGGTGACCTGCCGGTGAAGACCGGCGCGATCGCGCGTACCGGGGGGCTGGGCGTGATGCGCCAGTTCATCGGGATGATCGGCGACGAGTCGACGCTGGCTGACCTGGCGCTCTCGCTCGCCCCGCCGGCGTTGCGCGACGCCGGGCACCGGCTCGCCGCGACCGAGGCGGCCATGCGGGCGGCCGAGGTGCGCGGCAAGTACAGCACCGCCGCCGGCAAGGCCCAGCTGGCGTATGCGGACGCGCTCGCCGCCTGGGGCGAGGCCGGCGGGTACGACGCCGAGGTGCTCTTCGACACCGTCGCCACCATCGTGCTCGACCTGCCCTGGGACGCCGCCCGGGAGCGTCCGGTGCGCACCCTCTCCGGCGGCCAGCAGAAGCGCTTCGCGCTGGAACTGCTGCTGCGCGGCCCGGACGAGGTGCTGCTGCTGGACGAGCCGGACAACTTCCTCGACGTGCCCGGCAAACGCTGGCTGGAGGGGCGGCTGCGCGAGTCCGGCAAGTCGGTGCTCTACGTCTCGCACGACCGGGAACTGCTGGCGCACACCGCCGACCGGGTGGTCGCGGTGGAGGGCGGCAGCGCCTGGGTGCACCCGGGCGGCTTCGCCAGCTGGCACGAGGCTCGAGTGGCGCGGCACGCCCGGCTCGACGAGCTGCGCCGGCGCTGGGACGAGGAGCACCAGAAGCTCAAGGACCTGGTGCTGATGTACAAGCAGAAGGCCGCGTACAACGACGGGATGGCCTCGCGCTACCAGGCCGCGCAGACCCGGCTGCGCAAGTTCGAGGAGGCCGGGCCGCCGCCCGTACCGCCGAAGGACCAGGACATCCGGATGCGGCTGACCGGCGGGCGGACCGGCAAGCGCTCGGTGATCTGCGACAAGCTGGAGCTGGACGGCCTGACCTACCCGTTCGACCTGGAGATCTGGTACGGCGACCGGGTGGCGGTGCTCGGCGCCAACGGCACCGGCAAGTCGCACTTCCTGCGGCTGCTGGCCCGCGGCGGCACCGACCCGGACCCGGCCAACGGCCCGGTCGACGGCGCTGCGGCGCTCGCCCCGGTGGCGCACGACGGGGTGGCCCGCCTCGGCGCCCGGGTGCGGCCCGGCCACTTCTCGCAGACCCACGACCGGCCGGAGCTGATGGCGAAGACCCTCGTGGAGATTCTCTGGCGGGGCGACGACCACCGGGCCGGGATGGACCGGCACGCGGCGATGGCGGCGCTGTCCCGCTACGAGCTGGCCGGGCAGGGCGACCAGCGGTTCGGCACCCTCTCCGGCGGCCAGCAGGCGCGCTTCCTGGTGCTGCTGCTGGAGCTCTCCGGGGCGACCCTGCTGCTGCTCGACGAGCCCACCGACAACCTGGATCTGGCCAGCGCGGAGCCCTCGAAGCCGGGCTGGCCGCGTTCGAGGGCACGGTGGTCGCGGTGACCCACGACCGGTGGTTCACCCGCTCGTTCGACCGGTTCGTGCTCTTCCGGGCGACGGCGAGGTGGTGGAGACGCCCGAACCGGTCTGGGACGTCGGCTGAGCCGTCCGCCGGGTGGCGGAACGCCCGGCCGGCATAGGGTTGATCTCGTGACTGAGATGACCTACCGCCGGCTGGGCGACTCCGGGCTCGTGGTGTCCGTGGTCGGCATCGGCTGCAACAACTTCGGCCGGAAGCTCGACCTCGACGGCACCCGGGCGGTGGTCGACGCCGCGCTGGACGCCGGGATCAACTTCTTCGACACCGCCGACATCTACGGCGAGCCGCAGGGCGGCTCGGAGGAACTGCTGGGCCAGGCGCTCAAGGGCCGCCGGGACGACGTGGTGGTGGCCACCAAGTTCGGCATGGACATGCACGGCATGAACGGGCCGGACTTCGGCGCCCGGGGCGCCCCGCCGCTACATCGCGCGGGCGGTG